>JAFQEY010000089.1 GCA_017398765.1 Akkermansia sp. | reverse complement strand
CCTTCTTTTTGCGCTTTTGTTTCTTCTGCCCTTGAGTCAGTACAGTAATAGCATGCTTTCTGGACTTATAACCAATATATTGCATTAGGTCATCTATAATTGCTGACTTCTGATTACGAGAGGTGCATTTACCATAGAGAAACCTTGACCTCACAACGAACCTTTCTTTTTCTTTTCCGCTCATCATTAAGTGCATGTAGGTATTATAGTGCTTTTTATTTTGAGGCAACCACTATTTGAGCTCTCAGTAGGCGAAACTGGGATTTCTCCTTCGGTTCGATTTTTTTTTGAGGCAATGCGTGAATACCAAATGATGAAACCTGACACGATTCTAACTTGCAATGGGGAAGGGATTGGGTAAGATGAAAGGCGTCTCAGTTCCATGAATTCGCAAGGTTACAGTACTGCTGCCGTTTTTTGCTGTCTCGCATTCTCTGTTTGCGCGCCGATAGCCGCCCAACAGTCGGCTGAAATAGCCACAGTGGTCAATGAACAGCGTGTTCAGGACCCGGCGGAAATTTATCTGACGGCATACCGCCTGTGCCGTGAATCGGAACGTCTGGCTCAGCAGCAGAATTACAATGCAGCCATTGCCCGTGCCAAGCAGGCGGAAAAGGTGCTGGCCGGCATTGTGAAAGATTATCCGAACTGGAAGAGTAATCTGGTTTCCATGCGGCGCCGTTTGTTGGCGGAAAATATGGCCATTTATCAGCAAAAGGCAAAGGATGCGCCGATTCCGACCGGGCGCCAACCGGGAAAACCCATTTCGCCGGAGGGGCCACGGACCACACTGATACCGCAGCCCATAAATCCCCCGGCGGATGCTGAGCAGCCCACCCCTTACCGCCCCATTGAGCTGCCGGACTATGACAGTACGGATAAGAAGCTGTACAATGCGCTTGCGCTGGCACAGGAGGAGTGCCGCCGCATGGCTGCTGCATATAAGGAGCTGAATACCAAGTTTGAGGATGTTCAGAAGCAGCTCATTGTGGCTCAGACGGAGCAGAAGATGTATAAGGAGCGCTACGAGAGCCTCCAACAGCAGATTGCCGGTGAGCGCGCCGCCGGTAACAAGGTGGTGGATTCCCTCTCCCGCCAACTTGCGGAGATGGAGGCCAAATACCGCGCCTCTGAAGATGCCCGCGTCAAGGCTGAGTCACGCGTGGCAGAGTTGGAAAGCACGCTGGCTGCCACGCAGGCGGAATTGGAACGTGTAACCCGCGAGCGCGATGCATTGAAAGCGGAGAATGAGCAGCTGCGCGCCATTGTAGAGCTCAACAGCCCGGAGAAAACCAAGGCTCTGCTGGATCAGAACCTCACGCTTGATCAACAGCTTAAGCTTGCTCAGGCTAAGGTTGCTGAGCTGGAATCGCAGATAGCCGGTTCCGGTGATCAGCAGGCGGTTCTGCAGCAGCAGTTGGATGCCGCCCGCGCGGAAGCTGACCGCCTGCGCGATGAAATGAGCGGTATCTATGAGGAGAATCTGGGTTACCGTCGCCGCGTGTCTGACCTGACGGAGCGGCTTAATAATCTGGAGGCTGATTTGGAGACGCAATCCGAACAGCCGAATATTGATCCGGCTCTGGCAGAGGAGAACAAGCTTTTGCGCGAGGTGATTGCCAAGCAGAGACGCACTATCGCCATGCAGGAGGAAGGACGTAAGCTGCTCATTGAAACATACAAACAAATCAAGAATCAGGATCCCGCCACGCTCAGTGCTCTTCAGAAGCTGGATGAGGAAAGCAGCCTGGAACTTACGGATGCTGAACGCCGCGTGATGGAGGCGGTAAAAGACAGTGTTGCCGGCACGGAACAGGGTGAAAAGGAAGCCGCCGCCGCCGTGCGTGAAGGTTTGGAGGCGGAAGCTCTGGCCAATCTGGCAGCCAAAGCCTTTGCCAAGGGGCGCTACACCGCTGCTGAGCAGCTTTACCGCACCCTCTATGATTCCAATCCTGACCATGTGGCGGGCCTGGTGAATCTTGGTACCATCCTGCTGTACCGCAACAAGTGTGAGGAAGGTATTGAGTACCTGACACGCGCCTCCCGCCTGGCACCGGATTTGGCCATTTCCTACTATCTGGCAGGCATTTGCTACTACCGCCTTGACCGTATGGAGCACGCACGTGTCATGTTTGCCCGCACCATTGAGCTGGATCCCGGTAACGCTGAGGCGTTCTTCTATCTGGCTAATATTGAAGCGATAAACGGTGAGTATGACGTTGCGCTTAAACATTTTGCCGCATCAGTTAAGCTCAAAAACGGGCTGGGTGATGCCCACTACAACATGGCACGCCTGTATGCTGAAATGAAAAAAATACCGGATGCCGCTCGCGCGTATGACCGCGCCATTGCCAACGGTGCGGAACCTGATCCTGAGTTTGAGCAGTATTTGCGCAACCACCCGGACAATGCCAACAAACCGGGCGAGGATTTGGTGGAAACAATCAACCCGCATGAGGAAGCGAATGAACTGCGCAAGAATGACCCGGAGATGAATGATATCATTGCCCGCCGGGATGCCGAGCGGTTGGATGACCCGGTGGAGCATCTGGACCCGGATGCTGCCCCCGGTGAGACAACGTCAGAAGCGGGGGATGGTGGGGAAGCGGCTCCTGCAACCCCGGAGGACCCGTTTGAGACTGCGCTCAAGGAAATTCGCCGTGAAATTGAAACGGTGAAGACGCCTTCTTCCGCCGGGCAGGGGCATGAGACTGATCCCGAGCGTTTCAGTACTATCCGTATTCGCAGCAAGAAGCGCGATTACCGTGGGCGCCGCATCCGCGTCAAGCTCCGCCTCAAACGCCCTGAACCCCAGCGCATACGCAGCCGCGGTTCAGAGGAAATTCGCGTGATTAAGAAGAAACGCTGAGTTCAGACTCAGTACTTGACAAAGTTTCCGGGTAGGCGTATTCTGCGTGTGTATGCAGAAAGATGCCAAGCTGGTGGAACTGGAGAGTAAGCCTATTGCGCGGTTGCTCACGCAGTATTCTCTGCCGGCTATTGTTGGCATGGCGGCCATGTCAGTATACAATCTGGTGGATGCCATGTACATTGGCAAATGTTGCGGGCCGTATGCCATTGCCGCCATGGCTCTGGCATTCCCCATCACCAATCTCATGGTTGCCGTTGGAGCCATGGTGGGGCTGGGCTGTTCTTCGCTGGCTTCTATCTCTTTGGGCCAGCAGGATTTTAACCGTGCTTTTCGCATTCTGGGGCATTGTCTGGTGGTGAGCATTATTTCGGGTATCCTCATCGGCTGGTTACCCGTGGTGGCATTGGAGCCTTTGCTGAGCCTCTTCGGCGTCTCCGGGCAGACTATGGAGCCGGCGTACGATTTCATGTTGGTGCTGATGCTGGGATTCCCGATAACCGGTACATTCATGAATCTGAACCACCTCATGCGCGCAAGCGGCTATCCCCGGCAGGCCATGGTAAGTCTGCTTATCTCTCTGGTGGTTAACATTGGCTGTGCCCACCTCTTTATATACATATTGGATTGGGGGATGATAGGGGCCGGGCTTGCCATCATAGCAGCACAGGTGGTTGGTCTGGTCTGGGTTATGGTGCATTTCATGCGTCGTAGCAGCGTCATCCGCTTCTGCAGCGGTATCTACAAAATCAGCGGTCCTATTCTACGCCGTATCTGCATGGTAGGGTTGCCCCCCTGTCTGCTGAATGCCTGCGGCTGCCTGGTGGTCGTTGCCTATAACTACGCCCTCCGCAATTGTGAAGGCGATATGGGCCCCGGGGCTTTCGGCATTATTAACCGTGTTATTTTCTTTTTTGTGATGATTACCATGGGGATTACGCAGGGTATGCAGCCTATAGCCGGCTATAATCTGGGCATGGGTAACTACGGGCGTGTGAAGAGAGTTCTGCTTTACGCTATGATTGCCGCCACGGGTATCACCACTCTGGGTTGGGTTCTCATGGAGTTTTTCCCGCGTGAAATGGTGCTGCTGTTTGTGAATGATGAAAGCGCAGATGCCGCCACGCTTCAGCTCATAGACGTATCTACCACCGGTACTCGTATCATGGCTTTGGCTTTCCCCATTATTGGTTCCCAAATTGTCATCGGTAACTTTTTTCAGGCCATCGGGCGCCCGGTGATGAGCATTTTTCTGAATCTCACCCGCCAGTTTCTCTTTCTTATCCCCTGCCTGCTGATTTTGCCGGGTTATTTCGGTACCAATGGGGTGTGGTTTTCTCAGGTGGCGGCAGATATTCTTTCTGCCACTCTCGGTTTTTCCGTTATTTACCTTTTCCTGACCCGCATTCTCGTTAAAAAAACCTATAAAACACCTATTCATGACTCAGATTCCCCTGCTCATCGCCACCCGTAACGCTCACAAAGCTCAGGAGATTGCCGCCATTCTTCCGCCTGAGTACAAGGTGTCCACCCTGTTGGATTTGCCCGATGCTCCGGAGGTAGAGGAAACGGGATTCACCTTTGCCGAAAATGCCGAACTTAAGGCTGTGGCTATTTCCTCTGTGTTCCGGGGGCTCGTGCTGGCAGATGATTCCGGGCTCTGTGTGGACACCCTCAACGGCGCGCCGGGGGTGCTCTCTGCCCGCTATGCCGGTGAACACGGGCAGGATGCGGAGAATAATGCCAAACTGCTGCGTGAACTGAGCGTGCTGCGTGGTTGGGCTCCTTTTCCCGCGCGCTTTGTCTGCGCTCTTTCTCTGGCGGAGCGCGGTCGGGAAATCGCTCGTTTCCTCGGTACCGTAGAGGGCCGTATCACCCTCCACCCGCGCGGACTCAACGGTTTTGGCTATGACCCGCTCTTTGTCCCGAAAGGCTACACCTGCACCATGGCTGAGCTTCCGCCTGCCGCTAAAAACGCCATCTCCCACCGCGCTAATGCTCTCCGCCGGTTTGCAGACTGGATTCGCTGCCGCGCCTCCCGTTTCGATTACTGATGATTTTTTTATTGTTTAGGGAAACTTAAACATGTTGCTTTTCTTGTCGTAAGTAATCATATACTTTTCAGCGGGGGAGAGCGCGGTTAAACCACAATATATAGTATAGGCAAGCAAAATTTGGTAGAAAATCTGGTAATAGGCGCGAATTTGGCTTGCCAGTTGTCGATACAATGGGTACAATGGGCGCAACAAAGGAAAGCGTATGAAATTTTCTCTTGCCAAACAGGTGCTTCTTGATGGGCTGAATAAGGTGACCGGCGCGGTTTCCACGCGTCCCAGCATGCCTATTCTTTCCAACGTGCTGCTCTCCGCTGCAGACGGGGAACTTCAGCTCATGACCACCAACATGGAGCTGACTATCATGACCAAAGTACCCTGCATGGTGGAAAAAGAGGGTGCTGTGACCCTGCCTGCCAAAAAGCTTCAGAGTATCATTCGTGAGCTGAGAGATGGGGAAGTTGAGGTTGATGTGAAGGATACGGTGGCTACCATCTGCTGCAATCGTGCCAAGTTTAAGCTCAATGGACTGAGTGCGGATGAGTTTCCCGGCTTGCCGTCTTTCCGTGAGGTGCGTGAATTCAAGGTGCCGCAGGCCATGCTCAACAAGGGTTTCCGCTACACGGAGTTTGCCATTGCGAATGACGGGATGCGCTATGTACTCAATGGTATCTATACCTGCTTTCAGGATGGTAAGCTCACCCTTGTGGCAACGGACGGACGCCGTCTGGCACTTTTTGAGAATGAACTGGAGTTCCCGGAATCCCAGAATGTGTGCATTGATATTCCCAGCCGCGCTGTGGCGGAACTGCACCGCCTGCTTGGGGATGCCGGGGATGTAATGGTGCGCGTGACCACCAATCAGGCTGCTTTCGATTTTGGTGACACGCTGCTGATAACCAAGCTTATTGATGGTAATTACCCGAACTACCGTCAGGTGATTCCCAGCCGTTACAACGAGCGTATTGTTCTGCCTGCGCCGGAGCTCAATGAGACTGTGCGCCGCGTCTCTCTTCTCTCTTCTGAAAAATCCAACATCGTCAGCTTCCGCTTTGTGCTGGGGGTCATGCAGGTACAGTCCAGTGCCAAGAACATGGGTGAAGCCAGTGAGGAAATGCCCATTGATTATAATGGTCGTGAGCTCTCCATTGCGTTCAATGCTGACTTTGTGCAGGCTCCGCTGAAAGCTGTGGGTGACAGTGAGGTGGCTATAGACCTTATTGATGCCTCCAGCCCGGGCGTCATGCGTGTGGCGGATGAGTTCCTGTATGTGTTAATGCCCATACACGTATAAGAACAATAAGAGTTTTCCCAAGGTGATACGTGGGGGAGGCAGCATGGCTGATGCCTGTTGCCTCCTCTTTTTTTTGGGGGGCTGTATCAGGTATTCGCCGGGCTGAACTCAGAGGTGATTTCGTTTTGCATGCGATACCGTGGTGCCGGCGGGGCTGATGACGGGGCGGGCTATCGGGATGTCCGAAAATCATCCTGATTGAAATTTTTTTGTAAAAAATCGACTCTTCTCGCTATGGCTGCTTTCCGGCTAACCATGGGGATTGGAGGCTTTTATTTAACCGTTGTTTATTTTATTTATTCTAAACAAAAACGCAACTGCCAGAAAATAAGCTTGACAAGTGAACGCGTTTTTGCTAGCATGTCTCCGACATGAGAGTAACCATTACCATACTGACAAGTCTGATGCTGGTGATGGGCGCGCTGGCAGATGAACCGGACACGGTGACCGCTTTGCGCCCCGCCATCCGCGAGGCAGCTGCCGCGCATGGAGTGGACCCCGTGCTGATGGAGGCGATTATTCGCCACGAATCAGCTCATGCCACTTCCAAGGCTGCGCGCAGGAAGAATAATCTGGCAGGCATCATGGGCCGCCGCGGTCAACGCTGCTATGAGAGCAAGGAGGATTGTGTGCGGGATCTGGCACGCATACTGGGTGGGTACAAGGCCAAGGGCCGTGTCTCCATTACACAGATAGCTCGGTCGTATTGTGCCAGCCGCGGTGAATGGACGCGCTGTGTTTCTGCCAATGTTCGCGATATCCGCAAGGGGCGCTGGGGCAGTGAACACATAGATTCCACCCCCGCTGAGGCTCAGAAATAAGCCCGGGCGTCCGAATACAGTAGTCTTTTTCGTTGTTTTTCCTGCATAGGTTCGGCCTATGCAGTTTTTTTTTTGCTATACTCAGCGTTTCAGGAAAGAAGAAGCCGTTTGCACCAGATATTCCGTCAATCCCGGAAACTGCTGCAGCGTGGCGGCTGCTGCCGAGTCAAGCAGTTGGGCTTTCAGAGAATCCGGGCGCAGTGAAATCGGATTTTTCATGCCTGCGGTCAGGATGCCTTGAATGGCATTTACGGCTGCTTCATTGCCCAGCAGATTCTCCAGAGCGGTTTTAAGTTCAGCGGGGCAATTATCACGCAGAACGCCACTTACTTTTTTGCGAATGGCCAGAGCGGCCAGTTGTTCCATCAGTCCCATGGTATACCTTTCGAAGATGTTATGCTCAGGATATATGTTCGGTAATCGGATGTCAAGCTTGACTTTTCTTATGGTTGATAAATCAGAACTCGCACAATTTCTTGCGAAGGCAGAAGAAGTATGCTAGTATGCGTGCATGAATAAAGTGTTGGTTATGTTGTTGCTGTCTGTATTGTCTCTGACGTTGAGCGCGCAAGAGAGCGGGGGTTCCCGCACGGAGCGGATTGTGGGTGGGTTGTTGGATTTTGGGTCGGCAGTGATGCAGCAGCGAGCAGAGAAGAAACAGGGGCAGCAGCCGGTTTCTCCGGCGGATTCACAGGAGCCCGGTACCATGTATAAGCTCGGAAAATCCGTAGGCGTGTTGGTGCAGGGGATAACTGACCCTGCGTATCTGGCAAAGCAGCTTGGCGCTGTGCTGAAGGAGACAACGGAGCTCACCCTGAGGGATTACCTGAACCGCTACAAGGATGAGGGTAAGGAATACGCCCGTGAGTTGGCCAATATCATCACGGAAAAAATCGTGAACCACGAAAAGGTGGCCTCGGTGCTGGATTCCATCCGCATGCTCTGCTGGGGAGTTGTGATTTATCTGACCATCATCAGCATATTGATTTTTGCCATGTTGTGGCGGATGAAGAGTATCAATGAACGCGTTCTTCGGGCGATAGAGGAGCTGAAAAACGCGAAATAAAGAACACCTGAGGCCACGTGGGGGGCTCAGGTGCTCGGAAAAACGGAGACGGCGTGAGTTTATTACTGCACAAGACCTGCCAGCAGCTTGTTGTGGATACCGCCGAACCCGCCGTTGCTCATCACTAGCAGCACATCACCCGGGTGGACGTGGGTGACCACATGTGCCACAATCTCATCCACAGACTCGCCCAGGTGGCACTCTGTGCCGGCTTGGGTGATTTCTTCGCAGAGCAGTTGTTCGTTCAGCTGCTCCTCCTGCTTGAGCTTCTTGTGGTTTTCCACGCGAGCCACTACGGCAAAGTCTGCCTCTGCGAGAGAGGCTGCCAGTTCGTGCTGGAAGAGGTTGCGGATGGTGGTGTTGCTGCGCGGTTCAAAGAGTACCCAGAGGCGGCTCTTGGGGAAACGCTGGCGAAGGCCTGCAATGGCCTGAGAAATAGCGGTGGGGTGGTGGGCAAAGTCATCGACCACGGTTACGCCGTTCACGGTACCACGCACCTCCTGGCGGCGTGCTACGCCCTCAAAAGTGTTGAGGGCATCACTTATCTGCTCGGCACTCAGCCCGGCGATACGGGCGGCGCAGGCGGCCATGGCGGCATTGCGGATGTTGAAATCACCTATCATGGGCACGTTGAGGGTGGTGCCGTTCAGGCTGTAGGGTGACTCTTCCGCTGAGAGAAGCGTGAAGGAAGCCCCATCTGTGCGGCGGGCAATGTTACCAATGCGTACATCGGCGTTTTCTCCCATGCCGACACTGACGATGCGGACGGTTCTCAGCTCTCGGGCGGCAAATTCACGCACTGCGGCGCAGTGCGGGCAATCTGCGTTGATGAATACCAGACCATTGGCGGGGACGACTCGCAGCAAACGCTCAAAAGAGAGCTTGATTTCATCCACATTGGCGTAGATGTCGGCGTGATCCATCTCAATGTTGTTGATGATGACCACCTCCGGCAGGTAGTGCAGGAACTTGGAGCGCTTGTCGAAGAAAGAGGTGTCGTACTCATCCCCTTCCAGCACGCAGAACTCGGAATCGGTGAAGCGCCCGCCGCGTCCCAGATTACGGGCAATTCCACCAATCATGAAGCTGGGGTTGAGCCCGTTGGCCTCCATCATCCAGGTCAGCATGGAGGTGGTGGTCGTTTTGCCGTGCGTACCGGTGACCACAAAGTTGCGGCGTCCCCAGAGGAAGAACTCCTTCATGGTTTCCGGCAGGCTCATGTAGCGCAGACGGCGGTTCAGCACGGCCTCCACCTCGATATTGCCACGGCTCATGGCATTGCCGATGACGATGAGCTCCGCATCATCCGGAATATTGGTCGGCTTGTAACCCTGAAAAATCTGAATTCCTTCACTCTCCAGAAAGGTGGACATGGGCGGGTAGACGTTGGCGTCGGTGCCGGTCACTACAAAGCCTTTGCGAGCCATGGCAGAGGCAACCGCCCCCATTGCAGTACCGCATATTCCGAGAAAATGAACGTGTTTCATGTCTGTTCTGGTGGAGTGAAGAGAGCTAAGAGGTTATATCATCTCTACCCGTTTGGCAAGTGTTTTTTATGTTTGTATCCTGTTTGTTGCGGAACGCTGTATTGCCTCAGAATAAAATCGAACTCGGGGGTGTTTCATCTGATGACATACTTAGATATTGAGGCGCGCGCGTACGCGCGTATAATGGGCGGTACTTATGAGTGATAACACAACGCCCCCGGAGGATGCTGAAAAGCTTTCGACCGGGGCTCAGCAGGAGTACGGCGCCGCCCAGATTGATAAGCTGGAGGGCCTGGAAGCCGTGCGTAAGCGTCCGGGTATGTACATTGGTGACCCGGATGAACGTGGTTTGCATCATTGCGTGTTTGAGGTGCTGGATAACTCCATCGACGAGCATCTGGCCGGATATTGCAGCAAAATCATCATCCAGATACACGAGGGCGGTACCATCTCCGTGATAGACAACGGACGCGGTATTCCGGTGGATATGCACCCCAAGTTCGGCATTCCCGCCGTGGAGCTGGTGCTCACCAACCTGCACGCCGGCGGTAAGTTCGGCCAGGGTGCCTACAAGTATTCCGGCGGTCTGCACGGTGTGGGTGCCAAGTGTGTGAACGCGCTTTCCGACTTCTTCAAGGCAGAGGTTCGCCGCGACGGTAAGCGCCACGTCATCACCTTTGAGCGCGGCAAGACGGTGGAGAAGCTGCATGTGACCGGTTCCTGCCCGGAATCGCAGACAGGCACGGCCATCACCTTCCTGCCGGATCCGACCATCTTTACGGATACCACGGAGTTCAAGTTTGACCTGCTGGCTCGCCGTCTGCGCGAGCTGGCCTTCCTGAATCCCGGTCTTGTCATCGAACTGACAGATGAACGCAGCGGGCAGGAGCGCACGGAGACGTTCTATTACAAGGACGGTATCAAGGAGTTCGTGAAGCAGCTGGGCGAGAATAAGACTCTCATTACCGCTGAGCCCATTGTCATGAGCGGTGTGCGCCACATTGAGGTGGAGTACGACGGCAAGACCATGGAGGATGATGTCATCGTGGACGTGGTGATGCAGTACAACGACAGCGACCGCTACCAGATTCAGTGCTACGCCAACTCCATCTTCAACGCGGACGGCGGTACGCACCTTTCCGGCTTCCGCAGCTCGCTCACCCGCGCCATCAACAACTACGCCAAGAGCAACAACCTGCTGAAAGATAAAGACCCCAGCCTGAACGGCGATGACGTGCGTGAGGGCCTCGTGGCGGTCATCTCCGTGAAGATGCCCAACCCGCGTTTCTCCTCCCAGACCAAGGACAAGCTGGTGAACACGGAGATTGAAGGCGTTGTCAGCAGCGTGGTGTATGAGGAGCTCAAGGAATACTTCGAGGAGAACCCCGCCGTGGCCAAGGTCATCATCGACCGCTGCCTCATTGCCTCCCGCGCCCGTGAGGCCGCCCGTAAGGCTCGCGAAAGTGTGCGCAAGAGTGCCATGACCGTGGGCGGCGGTCTGCCCGGCAAACTGGCAGACTGCTCCAACCGCGACCCGCAGAAGTGCGAGCTCTTCATTGTGGAGGGTGACTCTGCAGGCGGTTCCGCCAAGACGGCTCGTGACCGCCGTACGCAGGCTATTCTGCCGCTGCGCGGTAAGATTCTCAACGTGGAAAAAGCCCGCCTGGACCGCGCGCTGGGCAGTGAGACCATTCAGAACATCATCACCGCCATTGGTGCCGGTATTGGTGATGGGGAAGGGGAGGGCTCCTTTGACCTGTCGAAGGTGCGCTACCACAAGATTATTCTGATGGCTGATGCCGACGTGGACGGTGCACACATCTGCACGTTGCTGCTCACGCTCTTCTGCCGCCACATGCCGCAGCTGGTGCGCGCGGGGTATCTCTACATTGCCCAGCCGCCGCTCTACCGCGTCATTCACCGCAAGGTGGAGCAGTATGTGCAGGACGAGGTTTCCCTGAACCGCAAGCTCATTTCTCTGGGTGCCGGGGATGTGACCCTGCGCACGCCGGACGGCAGCCAAACCTATGATGCCGACACGCTCATGGGTATTCTGGAGACGCTCATTTCCCTGCAGAAGTATGAGGGCAGCGTGGCCAGCCACGGCGGTGATTTCCGCGACCTGCTGCGCCACCGTGCCGCCACCGGCAATTTCCCGCAGTATCTGGTGAAGGTGCGCTGCGGCAATGATGAGGAGGTGCAGTATTTTGCCGATATGGAGAGCCTGACGGCGTTCTCTGATGAGAACCGCGACCTCTTCCTCTTCGGTGAGCCGAGCGAGGAGGAGCTGGCTGCCAATCCGCTGCCGGTGCGTGAGGGACCCAGCCGCCGCGCCCTGCTGCATGAGCTGCACGAGGCCAAGGCCATTACCCGTGTGCTGACGCGTCTGGAGGAACTGGGTATTGCCGCTGATAAGCTGTTGAGCGATGATGCCCCGGTCTTCGAACTGGTGGAAAATTCCCGCAACGTGGTGACCTCCATCAACTACGTGCCGGATATTCTGACCAAGGTGCTGGAAATCGGCGGTCGCAGCGTGAGCATCACCCGATTCAAAGGTCTGGGTGAAATGAACGCCAAGGACCTGTATGACACCACCATGGACCCGGAGAAGCGCGAGCTGCTGCGCGTGCGCCTGGATGATGATAACGCCGTGCAGGCAGATAAGATGTTCACCATCCTCATGGGTGATCTGGTGGAGCCCCGCCGCCGCTTCATTGAGGATAATGCCCTCAACGTCCGTAACCTCGATGTGTAACCCCCAACCCTTTTTACCTGAATTATGAGTGAAACAAGAATTCGCCCGGTAGACGTGGCAGAGGAGGTTTCCCGCAGCTTCCTGGACTACTCCATGTCGGTCATTATCTCCCGCGCCCTGCCGGATGCGCGTGACGGTCTCAAACCCTCCCAGCGCCGCGTGCTTTACGCCATGCATGAGCTGGGGCTGGTGCCCTCCAAGGGGACGGTCAAGTGCGGTCGTATCGTGGGTGACACCATCGGTAAATACCACCCGCACGGTGATGCCTCTGCCTACGGTACGCTGGTGAACATGGCGCAGTCCTGGTACATGCGCGATGTGCTGGTGCTGGGGCAGGGTAACTTCGGTTCGCCGGAAGGTGACCCGCCCGCTGCCTACCGATACACGGAGGCCAAGCTGAGCCACCTGGGACTTTCCCTGATGGATGACCTGGACAAGGACACGGTGGATTTCCAGCCGAACTATGATAACAGTACCACGGAGCCCGTGGTGTTCCCCTCCGCCTTCCCGAACCTGCTGGTGAACGGCGGGCAGGGTATTGCCGTGGGTATGGCCACCAACATGGCTCCGCACAACCTCGGTGAGGTGGTGGACGGTGTCTGTGCCTACATTGATAATCCCCATATCACCAGCGAGCAGCTGCGTGCCTATATCAAGGGTCCGGACTTCCCCACGGGCGGCTACGTGCTGGGTTACAAGGGCATTGACAGCTACTTCCGCACCGGGCGCGGCAGCGTCCGCATGCGCGGCAAGATTGAGGTGGTCACCAATGAGAACGGCCGCGAGTTCCTCCATATCTCGGATGTGCCCTACGGGGTGAACCGCGCCGTGCTGCAGGAGCGTATCGCAGAGCTGGTGCGTGATAAGGTTATCACGGACATTGCCGGCATGCGCGACCTGACGGATTACATCGAGATTGAGCTGAAGCGCGATGCCCGCCCGCAGGTGGTCATCAACCAGCTCTACAAGCTCACCAGTCTGGACACCTCCTTTGCCGTGAACATGCTGGCCATTCATGAGGGACGCCCGAAGGTGCTGACCATGAAGGATGCCATCAACTTCTACGTGGAGCACCGCCGCGAGGTGATTGTGCGCCGCACGAAGTACCTGCTGCGCAAGGCAGAGGACCGCGCAGAGGTGCTGGAAGCCTACCTGATTGCCCTGGCCAACCTCGATGAGTTCATCCGCATCATCCGCGATTCCAGGAACCGTGAGGATGCCCGCAACCGCCTGATGGCTTTCCGCTTCCCGGTGGAGCTCGCCAAGGGGCTGGGCATTCTCATCCACAGCCAGCCCTCCGTGCAGGGGGATGACTACGTGTTCACGGAGCGCCAGGTGAACGCCATCCTTGAGCTGCGCCTCTACCAGCTCACTGCTCTGGAAAACGACAAGATTTCCGATGAGTACAAGAAGCTGCTGGAACTGATTGAGGATTATCTGGACATTCTGGCCAACGAGGCCCGCGTGCTGGGTATTGTGAAAGATGAGCTGCGTGCCATCAAGGAGAAGTACGCCACGCCGCGCATGACCCACATCATCCCGTTTGAGGGCGATATGGCCATTGAGGACCTCATCCCCAATGATTCCATGATTGTGACCATCACCCACAGCGGTTACATCAAGCGCACCAATTCGGATGAATACCGCCTGCAGGCTCGCGGCGGCAAGGGAATCAAGGCTGCCACCACCAAGAGCAAGAAGGATGCCAACGACTACGTGGAGCACCTGTTTGCCGCACAGAATCATGACTATATCATGTTCTTCACCAACACCGGTCGTGTGTACGTGGAGCGCGTGTATGAGATTGACGAGGCCGCCCGCAGCGCCCAGGGACGCTCCATCAAGAACCTGCTGGACTTACAGGCAGAGGAGCGCATTGCCGCCATCCTGCGTCTGGAGCGTCGCGTGAGCGAGGATGGCAAGGATATCACCTTTGCCGAGGATTCCGGCAACGTGGTCTTTGCCACGAAGGACGGCACCGTCAAGAAGACGGCTCTCAACGACTTCGTGAACTATCGCAAGGCCGGTATCATCGCCATCAACCTGGAGGAAGGTAACTCGCTGGTCAACGCCATGCTCACCACCGGGGAGCAGGATGTGGTCATCGTAACCCACAACGGTATGAGTATTCGCTTCAGCGAGAGCGATATGCGCACCCAGGGCCGCAACACCATCGGTGTGCGCGGTATCAAGCTGCGTGAGGGTGACTACGTGGTGGCTCTGGCCGTGGTGCCGAATGATGAGGAGACTCTCCTCGTGGTTTCGGAGAACGGCCTGGGCAAGCGCACCAAGTTTGCCGAGTACCGCTTGCAGAGCCGCGGTGGTATCGGTATCAAGACGATGAACTGCACGGACAAGACCGGTCTGGTTGTCTCTGCCACCACGGTGACGGATGAGGACGAGCTGATGATTATGACCAACGGCGGGCAGTCCGTCCGCATGAAGGTCAACACCGTCCGCGAGACCGGCCGCGCCACCCAAGGCGTGAAGCTCATCACCCTCAACGATAAGGAAACCATTCAGGAAATCACCCTGGTCATCCCCGATGATGAGGAGGATGAGGAGGCCGAAACGGAATCCGATGCGGAGGCTGAAGGTGATGCCCCCGCCGAAGAAACGCAGGAGTAAGCTCCGCTGAAAATCACTCATTTGCATCCCTTCCTCCCGGATATCGCGGAGGAAGGGATTTTTTACTTGATATTGCAAGATTAGTCATGTGTGCTTAGTTTGCTTTATTATGTGCTTGACTATTGGTATGATTCAAAATATCATGCGGTCACAGCGATTTTACTTATGAAAATAGTTCGGCTTATTCTATTCATTGCCTCAGCTGCCGTGGTGTCATCATCGCTCGTATGTTGCAGTAAACCCCGTGACCGCAGTTCTGAACACGCGAATAATTTAATCAATTCCGCTCCGGCGGATTTGCAGGCACCTGACTTATTGCCCGGTGATACCATCCACCTGAGTGCCATTACATTCAACGGCGGAACGTTTGGATACGGGGTGATGAGCATCGCTTCGGAAAATATGGTTGCTTACTCTTTATTTAACCGCGCGCCCTATACTTACACAAAAGATGGTCGCAAGGCTGTGTTTTCATACGAATACGATTCTTTAACAGACAAAAAAGAGAAAATGACAACGAAGTTTACGTACTACCTGTCGTTTTATGCTCCCTTAGAGGCTGTGATGGAGCGTATAGTTGAAACATGGGTAAACGGCACGTTGGAATCGAGAGACGTGAGTGAAAACGGCGTTTTCAAAATTTTTCGTCACTGATACATGTTCACTCCATCATGAATACCGAGCCGGAATTTGGTGTGATGCAGCCGGGTTTTGCAGGTTTTTTCCAAAAATTACTTGAAAGGGAATACAAAAGCTGTTAGAGTCGAGCTGTATTATATGACCAGAATCAAAAGCATAGCATGTGGCTTTGGCGGTGAGCGATACGAGTTTGAGCGTGACGGCTGCCTGTTTATTTATGACCCGGATTGTACGGAGTACGATTGGCTGGTGGTTTATGATGATATGATTCGTAAGGATGCCGGTACGGTGGTTAATGAGACAGAGATATTGGCATGCCCGAAAAGTCACACCATTCTGGTAACCCAGGAGCCCCCCACCATCAAGATTTACCCGAAGTGTTTTACCCGGCAGTTTGGTCATGTGATTACAACCCATTTGCCGGAGACGCTGCCTCATCCCAATCATCATCAGGGACGCGGGTCGCTGCACTGGATGGCGGATTATCCGAGAGAACTGCCGTATACTGAGCCGGATTATCCCAAGAGCAAGGTGCTTTCTACGGTCTGTTCCAATAAGCAGATGAAGCATACGGCTCACCATGACCGGTTCACGCTTACGAATTACCTTTCGCAGCATTTACCGGAATTGGATTGGTATGGGCGCGGTGTTCGCCCGTTGCCCGGCGATAAAAAGTATGAGGCACTCAATGATTACAAGTACCATTTGGCCGTTGAGAATTACATTCACCCATATCATTGGACGGACAAGATAACGGATCCGATTCTGGGGCTTTGCCTGACGTTTTACGCCGGAGACCCCAGGTTAGGAGAGGTGTTACCCCCGGAGAGTTTTATTCCCATTCCGCTGGATAATCCGGAGGAAGCACTGAGAATTATTCGGGAAGCCATTGATAATAATGAATACGAGAAACGCTTGCCTGCCATACGGGAGGCGCGCCATCTGCTGGTGACCAGGTATAATTTTTTCAGTCAGGTAGCCGCCGTGGTCAATGAACATGAGGCAGCTGAGCGGGAAGGCCGTATACCGCGTGATACGCGGGTGGGAGAGAAACTCATCGGCCGCCATGTTCTGCGCCGCAATCCTCTCAATCTGCTCTCAGAGGCATGGGAGCTGATTCGCTACAAGCTGTTTGTAAAGAGAAAGATGAGCTGATATCAGCGACGGAAGATGCGGTAGCCGCCGTAGGGATATGGCCAGTAGGGCTGAGTGGGTCCACGGTAGTGGAATTGCGGATGCGGAACAGGCTGCGGGAATGGTGTGGGGTAAACGGGTTCCTGCTGTTCGGCTTGCTGCATAGCCCGGCGGCGTGCTTTTTGGGCTTCTTCTCTTTTGCGAGCCCTCTCTGCTGCTGCCTGTCGGGCGGCAGCTTTTCTTTTTTTATCAGCCGCCGCTCTTCGGGCGGCTTCACGCTGTGCTTGCGCGGCGGCAGCACGTGCGGCGGCCTGCTTTTCTTTGTTGAGTTGCTCGGTAACGACTTTTCGTGCTACTTCTTCAGCCATTCGGCGGTGAGCAGCTTCCGCGATTTCTTTTTCTTTTTTCGCTTCCTCGAGTTGCCGAGCCTCTTGGGCAGAGCGTGCAAGCTCATCCTCTTTTTTTTGTTCGGCAGCCAGTTTTTCCGCGAGTTGGCGTTTGTTTTCGAGTGTTTCCAGAGCAGAAATTCGCTGCTGTAATTGGGCAATCAGCTGTTCTTTCTGTTGGAGATAGAGCCAACCGAACCACCCTCCGGCACCAATGGCTGCCAACAGCAGGAGAATACCGATTACGTTGAAACAGAGACGCAGACGTCGATGGGGTGATGCTTGCTCAGACATGGGACGGGAACGTTATCACGTATTCCCTGCATTGTCAATTGTTTTCCCGAAAGGGGCAAAAAAATCTCCCGCTCCGGTCAAATGAGCTTATTTGCCGGAGCGGGAGAAGTGTAGGGCGTGAGGTGTTACGCCGGGTCAACCCAGCGGCCGTGGTCTTTGATGAGCTGCACCAGGTGCTGCACGGCCTCTTCCTGCGGGATATTCATCACCACAGGCGTGTGACCCACGTAGAGGTTAATCTTGTTAGGAGCCCCGCCCACGTAGCCGAAATCGGCATCGCTCATCTCGCCGGGGCCGTTGACGATGCAGCCCATGATGGCGATTTTGACCCCCTTGAGGTGGCCGGTAGCCTCGCGAATGCGTGCGGCGGCTTCCTGAATGTTGTAGTGCGTGCGGCCACAGGACGGGCAGGAGACGTATTCGGTCTTGCTGAGGCGTACGCCCGCTGCCTGGAGGATGTTAAAGCCAAGTCGGGCGGCTTTATCCGGGTCTGTCTCGCGGCGGATGAGGACGGCGTTGCCGATGCCATCGCAGAGCAGGGAACCGATGTTGACACCGCCTGCCATGGGGGCACTGAGGCTTTCTGCACCGCCGAGTGTGTCTTTCAGCAGGATGCAGTGGCGGGTGGGGATGACCGCCGCCAGCAGGCGGAAAGCCTGCATCACCGGCATATCTACCCCGTCTTTCACCGTGACCAGCGTGGCGGGGGCATCCTGCAGGGGGGCGATTTCAGCCGCCTGGCGCGGGTCAATCTCCACAGCGGCGCAGTCCTCTGCGCTGATTTCCGGCATGAAGTCTTTCATCTGCGCCGGATCGAGTGCCTGACAGGCAGCTGCGGGGAGAACCACGCGCACAGGTTCATTCCAGCCCAGCGTGACACCGCCGCGCGTGATGACCTCTGCCTTGCGCTTGGTGTAGACAAAGGGGTCAAAGGCCTGGGGTATTTCTGCCGATATGGGGGCGGGGGCGGCCATGGCACCGGGCTGGTAGGGGGCAGCCAGCTCAAAGCCGGGAGCCACCTCAAAGACCGGGTCTTCCGTGAGGGAGACGCGCAGGGTGTCACCAATGCCGTCTGCCAGCAGGGAACCGATACCCGTGGCACTCTTGATGCGGGCGTCCTCGCCCTCGCCGGCCTCTGTCACTCCCAGGTGGATGGGGTAGTTCCAGTTGCTGCCGCATTCGGCCAGCCGCTTTACCAGCAGGCGGTAAGCCTGAATCATCACCTTCACATTGGAGGACTTCATGGAGAACACCAGCTGGTGGTAATTCAGCTCGCGGGCAATGCGGGCGAACTCCAGCGCGCTCTCTACCATGCCTTCCGGTGTGTCGCCGTAGCGGTTCAGGATGCGGTCGGAGAGAGAGCCGTGGTTGGCTCCCAGACGCATGGCGCGGCCATGTTCCTTGCAGAAGAGTACCAGCGGGGTGAAGGCCTTGCGGATTTTCTCCAGCTCTTCCTCGTATTCGGAATCGGTGTAATCCCGTTCCACAAACTTCTTCTTGTCCACGAAGTTGCCCGGGTTCACGCGGATTTTTTCCACCCATTTGGCGGCCTCCATGGCGGCATCCGGTTTGAAATGGATATCTGCCACCAGCGGAACCTGACACCCGGCTGCTCGCAGCTCGCGGGCAATGTTCTCCAGATTGGCGGCGTAGACTTTGGTCTGAGCGGTCAGACGGATGATTTCGCATCCGGCATCGGCCAGGGCGAGTGCTTCTTTTACACAGCCCGCAGTGTCCAGCGTATCGCTGGTGAGCATGGATTGGATGCGGATGGGGTTGCTGCCGCCCAGCCCCACGTTACCCACCGTTACTTCACGGGTTAATCTGCGTGTGTACTGATACAAACTCGGACAATGAAGAGTGCTCATGCCCCCACTTTACTCCCCCTCAGCCTATATTTCAAGCAATAATCCGTTACAAGGCGTGTTTTACTGTTGACTTTTTTTCTGTTTGGAATTACTTTTAAGGCAGATACTATACACGTTTCCGAAGTAATGAATATTTATACTCACCTTTCCCTGATTTCTGCCGGAGTACTGCTCAGTTCGTGTGTTTACTATACACCCACAGTACCGGATATGCCGTATGGCGAGGTGTCCAAGCGTCATTATCCGGATACATGGGTAGTGACTCCGCCTGCCACGCCTCCGGAAAACAATGTTACGACGGTGCCGACATCGCTCACCATGCCCGCATCAGATGCCTCCATTCCGGCTCCCCGGTCTGTAACCCCCGCATCTTCGGCGGCAGCGGTGACCCCGCTGATACCTGCGCTCAAGACACCTGCAGCACCGGTTTCCTCCACCATCACCTCTGCTGCCAACGGTAAGCTGACACCGACAGTGGCTAAGCCTGCCGTGCCTGCTCCGTCATCTGCTGCCAAGCCTGCTTCCATGGCGGAGCGTCTGGCAACTGATCCCAAGAGTATCACCAATCAGGGACCGATTCCCGTGGCAACCCGAGTGGAGGGTGACCCCACCCGCGTGTATAACCCGCTTGACCCCAGCAAGACCATTCGTGTGGTGGACAAGAACGGCAAGCCTTATCCCAGTGGTAAGGAGCTGAAGGTGCGTGGCACCAATTTCCATTTCTACGTTCCGTAATACATGCCGGATTCACCATTCCAGACAGTGGCGGTATATGGCCCGGGGCTGCTGGGCGGCTCAATTGCCATGGCGGTGCGGGAGTGCCTGCCGCAGGTGGAGCTGCGGCTCTGGGCGCGGCGGGAGCAGCCGCTTATCTTTGCCCGAGAGCGTGGGATTGCCGCTCACACGGGAACCAACCCGGCAGAGATTGCCCGCGGCGCGGATTTAATCATTCTGGCAACGCCCATTGGTGCGTTTGAGGAGCTTGTGCGCAGCATGCTGCCCGGTATCAGCAAAACCGCTGTCGTGACGGATGTTGGCTCTGTGAAGTCATACGTTCACCGCACCACGGGTGAGCTGCTGACCGACCGCCGCCGCATCTTCATCGGTTCCCACCCCATGGCGGGCACAGAGAAGAGCGGTATCGAAAATGCCTTTGCAGATTTGCTGAAGGGGGCTACCGTGGCGTTGACCAATCCGCACGCTGCCTCAGAGTCAGATGTGGCGCGCTTAGCTGCGTTCTGGCAGGCATTGGGCTGCTCCACCTATCTTATGGAACCACGCAATCATGACCACACCGTGGCGCGCATTTCCCACATGCCTCATATCATGGCGGCACTGGCAGCGCGCTGTGCGGCCTCTGACAAGGTGCCGATGCAGGATTTGCAGCGTTTGGCATCCTCCGGTTTCCGGGACACGACCCGCGTTTGCTCCGGTCCGGTGGGGATGTGGGCGGATATCCTGTGGGAGAATGACGTGGCGGTGCGTGAGACGCTGCTGGATTGCGTGCGGGATATGCACTACCTCATTGATTTGCTGGAAAACCAGGATAAAGAGGGGGTGCGCCGCTGGCTGGAAGAAGGTAAAGCCGCCCGTGAGACGATACGAAAGGAACTTTCCTGAAAATAACAACTAATACAACTACCTTATGCAGCTGATTGATACTGATTTAACGCTCGCGGAGCGTGAGCAGGTGGAGGCTGCCATGGGCAGTGATAAACAGGTGCTCTGGTTCGGACGCCCGGTGGCAAAAGCCTGGACGCTCGGTTCGGCTCTGTCGGCTCTCAGCGGTGCGGTAGCCTGTGGTTTTCTGGGCTACGTGGCACACCAATTTCTGGGGGCCGGGTGCAAGAGCGATTTGACGTTCTGCCTCATCTTCTGCTGTTTTCTGACTCCCTTTATCATCGTGGCGTTGAGTCAGTTGCTGATGCCGTGGCGACAGCTGCGGCGCTTGCGGCGTACGGCGTATCTGCTGACCGCGCAGCAGGCTATGGTGCTGGAGCCAGGGTGGTTTGGCAAGCGTAAGTTGAGCATCTATCCTGTGCAACGCGGCATGGTGAAGGAACGTGAGGTGGCACAGGACGGCAGCGGCAGTCTGGTGTTTGCCTACAGGGAGGTGCAGGGCAAGCATGGTACGCACCGGGTGCAGCAGGGATTTCTGAAGATACCCCGCGTGCAGCAGGTGGCAGAGCTGTTGGACACTCTCACCGCCGGGGAATCGGCTCCTGCCGAAACGCCGCAGGAGGCGGCACTCTCAACGCCTGCTTCCGGTAAGAAGTCGCTGGGCGGGGTGATTATCGGGTGTGTGTTTGCGTTGGTGGGAGTCGGTGCTCTGGTTGGAGCAGGGGTGACAGCGCATACCACCTATCAGGTATCTGCGGACGGCGTTATTGCACAGGGAGAAGTTGTTTCCCTGAAGCGGGAGCGGAGCAGCGGCAGAAGAGGTAGTGGAACCAGTTATTATCCCGTATTTCGTTTCACGGCGCAGGACGGCAGGGAATACCGGGTGAAACATAATCGAGTTCCAACCCGCCGGCGTGGAAAAAGGGCGAAAAAGTGGAGCTTATCTACCTGCCGGATAATCCGGAGACAGCCGTTCCCAACACTTTTTGGGGTAAATATACGGTGTCTGTTTTCCTGAGTGTATTCGGGATGGTGTTTGGCTGCGCGGGTGCAGCCGTTGCGTGGAGTAACCGGAAATGAGCAGGTGTATTCAGCTCTCTGTTAACAGACAGGCTGAATCAGTGGCAGGGCTGAGTTTCGATTCGTGAAGCTCAGCCAGCCAGGCGGCAGCACTGGGGTAGCGCTCTTCAATGGCGGGCGAGCAGGCGCGGTCAATGGAACGCAGCAGAGCCGGTGCGTAGGTAGATAATAATTGAGGGTCTGCACTCAGTGGGGCTGCTTTATCATACAGCTCACGCTGGTGGCACGCCGGCAGACCGGTGCCTTTCAGGATATAGTAAAATGTGGCACCCAGGGCGTATAAATCGCTCCAGGGCCCCAGTTTGCCGCCTTCTTTAAGCTGCTCGGGCGGGGTGAATCCCTGAGATTCTATGAAGTTGGGGGTTAAATCACCGTATGATTCGCGTGCCGCCCCGAAATCAATGAGGACGGGGAGCCCGGTTCGGGTGATGAGGATGTTGTCCGGTTTGATGTCGCGGTGCAGGAGCTGTCTGGCGTGCATATAGTCCAGAGCATCCAGCAGGCGTACCATGAGTCCCAGCAGGGAGTTCTGTGACAGGGGGTGACCGCAGTGGGCGTAATCCGCCGCCAAATCTCCCAGAGAGAGCCCGTCAATGTATTCTGTTACATAGTACGCCGTGTTGTGTGCTTCGAAATAGGAGTAGACGCGGGCAATGTAGGGGTGATCCATTGCTGCGAGCACGCGTGCTTCTTTCAGGAAGTTCCCGCTTGCCCATTCGTAAGTGGCTTGCCCGGTTTCCGGATTGTTCAGGCATACATCCTGCGTGGAACTTTGGCGGTAACAGAGCGAGTCCGGGAAACTTTCCTTGATGACTACGCGGCGGGCGAGATAGGCTTCTTCCGCCAGGTAGGTAACACCGAACCCTCCCGCGCCTAGTGTTTTGATGATGTGGTAACCGTGCAAATCCGTGCCCGGCGGTAATTCTCTGGGGGCGATATCGCATACAATTTCATCAGCTCCGGTGATGGGGGCTGCCTGCTGAATACCCGCCAGAATATCATCTGCAAATGATGCGGCAGGGGGGGAGTGTGGATGGTCTGAAGCGTCCGGCATGGTATTGTGCCCGCATCATACCACCCATGCCCGCCCTTGCGCAAGCCAATTGTGAATTTGCTTCATTTAATTGTCAATTCGAGCCTGTGGTGAGGGGGATTTGGCGGGCTGAGATTTTCATGGTTATAAAGCACGCCCACCCGGAGGATTCGGGGGGCGTGCTTTTCTTAAAACGAGCGTGCGGATGGAGAGTGAAAGGAATCACACCATGCAGCTGTTAGCGGAAAGAAAAGGTGCCACAGCTTATCAGCACAGACTGAGGCGTGTGTTGCTTTATTTCGTGCTTTTGCGTTGTTCCGGTGCTGCGTAGACTTGGATTTCTGCGGCAGAGACTCCCTTTCCCTCAACCGAACGGGTACCGGTGAAACGAATATAGCGAGCCTTAATCGGTCTGAACTGCTCTGTCAGTTCAATAGGGTTAGCTCTCAGATTGGAGAACTCTCCCTCTGCCATTTTTTTCCATTTCCTTCCATCCTGACTGACCTCAAAGACGAAGCGGTCAGTCATGTTGCGGACGCTGCCATCTTGCCGCGGCAGATAGGAGAAAGCGTTGATGCGGTAGGACTTTTTCATGTCGATGGTGATAGAAGCGTCAGATTTATCTGCTTCCCATATAGTAGCGGGATTGCCGTCTATAGCCTCCCTGCCGGAGTCTTTGCAGCTCCAGTCACTGCGGTTAATGCCGAATTGGACGGATGCGGCAGAAGAGACGTTGCCCGCAGTATCTACGTACACTGCCTTGACGGGGTGAACAGGTGCCTCCGGCAGCTGCACATCGCCGGAAAATACGGGGGAATTCAACCCGGGCGTGCTGCCATCGGTTGTATAGCGGGTGGTCATACCGTCCTGCGTTGTGATGCGGAGGGAGTTGCCCTCACGGGAGATTTCCGGTTTTGGCATCTGCACCGGCATGCGCAGCAGAGAAAGTTCGCTGATGCAGGGGCAGGCGCGTGCCCCGGTGATGGTCAGCCGCACGGCATCCGCTGTTACCGGTGCAGGTAATTTGCGCATGACCTGGTGACCAATCGTTTGACCGTCATTATCAATGAGCTCCCAAGAGCCGTTTACCCGCGCTTCCAGCCGGAATCCCGTAACTCGCTGACCCAGGCGAATTTGCTCACGGAGTCGCACCACATCGAAGGCGGTGGGTTGTTTCAGCTTGATTTCCAGTGTGCCGGAGGTTGTGCCATCGTTGGGGCACCAGTAACTTTCTATATCTCCGTCCGTCAATTTGTCGGCTCCGAATCGGGAGTCATTATCCCGCACTTCTGAAGCAGTGGCTTGCGCTCCCAGAGCGTAGTCCGTAGCCAGGAGTCGGCGGCGGTTCTCCCCAAAAGTCAGCAGGCTTTCCACATCTGCCGCATCCAGTTTGCCCTGACGGTTGGGGGCTACGTTGAGAATAAGGTTGGCACCGCGTCCCACGCTGTCCAGGTATACCTGCATCAGGTGTTCGGGGGATTTTACCTTGCTTTCCTGCCCGGGGTGCCAGAACCAGCCTGCGTGGTTGATGGGGGTGTCACCTTCCAGTGACAGCCACTTTTCGTTGGGCGTATCTTTGCCGACAATATTCCAGCAGGGGTATTTCACATGACCCTTTTCTGACCCACCCCAGGTCACATCTCCGCGACCTGCTGCGCCCCAGATGATGCAGTCTGGCTGCAACCGGCGGATGAGTTTGACCACACGGGTGAAGTTGTAGTAATCATCTGCCTTGCCGATGTTGCGTTTCTCGCGGGCCCCGCCATAATAGCCATCGCCGCCGTTAGCACCGTCGAACCAGATTTCAAAGATGGGGCCGTAATTTGTCAGCAGCTCCGTAATCTGTTTGTAGTAAACGTCCAAGTAGCCTTTTTTGCCGTATTCGGCACAGTTTCTGTCCCAGGGGGACAGGTAGGTGCCGAATTTAATGCCGTATTTTCGACAGGCTTCTGCAAATTCTTTCACTACGTCCCCTTTGCCTTTTTTCCAGGGAGATTGCGTCACATTGTGTTTGGTGGATTTGGTGGGCCAGGCGCACCAGCCGTCGTGGTGCTTGGCTGTATAAATCATTCCGGTCATTCCCGCATCCCGGAAGGTGCGGATGATGGTGTCAGCATCAAACTCCGTGGGGTTGAACAGCTTGGGGCTTTCATCTCCATAGCCCCACTCCTTGTTGGTGTATGTGTTGAGGCTGAAGTGAACAAAGGCGTACCACTCCATTCGCAGCCAGTTAACCTGCTGCTCGGTAGGGGTGGCACCGTATGGTTCGGGCGGTGCTGCGGCGTTAACATGCAGGTTGCCGCCTGCCGCCAGTAGTGCCAGAGACATGAGGAGTTTTTTCATGATGGTGGTTTGAGTCTGTTTTTGTTGTTGTTGTTGTCGATTTCCAGTTGATGACTCCCTACCATGTAGCATATTATTTGCCATAGGTCAAGTAGCTAAATCTGCCCTGACTTTCACAAGTCGTGTCAGCGACTTGGCCGGAGGTCAGCGGATGACAGTTCCCGGGGCGGTGTGGGTGGCGGGGGGGATGACGCGCCCCGGAAGAATCACGCATTTGCAGCCGATGCGGGCGTGGTCACCGATGAGGCAGCCGAGCTTGATGCGCCCTGTGGGGGTAAGGGAGCCCTGCCAGGGCATGCGGATTTCCCCTGCATCGTGCCGGAAGTTGCTGAAGATGCAGCCGCCGCCCACATTGATATCATCTCCCAGCACGGAATCTCCCACATAGCTGAGATGGGAGATAAAAACACCGTTGCCGATAATGCTGCTCTTTACCTCTACAGCGTTGCCAATGACGCAGTTGTCTCCCACAGATGTTTCACCGCGCAGGTAGGCGTTCGGGCCGATGCGGCAGTTCCTGCCGATACGTACGTGCCCCTCGATGACGGTGCCGGGGCGGATTTCGGAGCCCTCCCCCAGCTGTAATACCCCCTCCACCACGGCAAGCGGGTGAATCCTGCCGCGGATATCGGGCTTCATGCAGCGCAGTTCAGCTGCGGCAGCATCCAGTTGGAGCCAGGGCGGAAGCATCAGTCGTTGTCTTGGGGCAATTGTTGCAGGTAGGGCTTCAGGATATGGTACAGCTCAGTGCGCTGTTGCGTCTCAATATCTAAATCATCCATGTAGACTTGTCCGTTGATTACGCGTCCGCCAAGGCATTGAGCGTTATCACCATAAAGATAGAATAACTCTGAGGAGGTATCGCTGCGGTTGCCGCTTTCCTCATCTCGGTAGTATTTTTCCGCCACATAGCGGGTGTCTCCCTCGCGCAGAATGCGCTGCACTTTCTGCAAATCAGCGGCAGAGAGCGGGTGAATATCTTTTTTTTCGCTGACCCAGGCCGGCTGGTGGGGAGTGATGGCCATGCGGGAACTGTTTATGGTTTCACGGAGCATTTCGGCATTCACCATGCCGGCCTGCTGGCAGGAGCTCATCATGATGCCGAGCAGCGGAAGAAACGGAAAAAGGAATCGGGGGATCTTCATACGGGGGCTTTCTATTCCGCGTGCCATTCTACCGCAATCATCCTCTTATGCAAGAAAATTCTGCATGACGGGCAGCCTTTGGACTAACTGGCACGAATTTGTCTTGACCTTTTTACGGAAAAGTAGTTTGATATCTGCCCGTCCGCAAAGAAATCATGCTAGTTTCACAGCTCAAATCGAAGATTCATCGTGCCATGGTCACACGCGGTGACGTGGATTACGAGGGTAGTATCGAGATACCGCAGGATTTGGTGGAAGCCGCCGGACTCTGGCCGGGTGAGAAAGTGCTGGTGGCTTCCGTTACCTCGGGTAACCGTTTTGAGACCTACGTCCTGGTGGGCCCGCCCGGGACCGGGCAGATTATTGTGAACGGTGCTGCGGCGCATCTCATCAAAAAGGGAGAGCGCATTATCATCATGAGCTTTGCGCTGGATGACAAGCCCATTGTACCCAAACGTGTCATTTGCAACGAGCTGAACGAAATTATCGCCTGACCCCTCTTTACAAACGAACTATTTTAAGCTACAATCACCGCCATGTTGAACGCATCCATCTACATTGTTTTCGCTCTTCTTCTCATCGTCTGCTCCCTGCTGCTGCTGGTAGTGCTGATGCAGCGCCCCAAGCAGGAAGGTCTCGGGGCTGCTTTCGGGGCTCAGATGACAGACCAGGCTTTTGGTGCCCAGACTACGGATGTTCTTAAGAAAGGTACGGTTTTTTTCGGCTCACTGTTCATGATTCTGTGCTTTGTGTTGGCATTGCTCATGAATATGCGCTTCCAGCAACAGAAGTCTGCTCTGGGGCGTGAAGGTGCTGCACCGGCTGCAGCTCAAACGACGGCAACGGAGACTCCTGCCGCTCCTGCTGCTCCCGCCGTGGAGAATTTGGAAAATCTGGTGACTCCTGCTCCTGCGGAACAACCTGCTCCGCAAAATTGATTCTGAGAGTAGGTTACAATTCTTGCCCCTTCCTCCGCTTATGATTTTCGGCAGTATTCAGCAACTCACCTCGGAGGCAGGAGCCGCAGAAGTTCAGGGCACGGTTCTGGTGCAGGTGACCAAAAAGCTCACCAAGACTACCAAGACCGGTAAGCCCTATCTGGAAGTGGAACTGGCGGATGCGGCCGGTTCCTTTTCGCTTAAAATATGGGATAATTCACCCTGGCATCCGGCGTTCAATGCGCTTCAGCCCAATGATGCCATTGCCGTGACCGGGAACTGGGTGGTGAATGAATACGGCCTCAACGGCTCAGCTCTGGACTGCCGCCGCTTATCGCCGGAAGAGGAGGAGCAGATGCTTGCCGGCAGCCCTGAGCTCTGTGCTCGGCAAAAGGAGGAGTGGGAATGTATACTGGCTTTTGTGGAGTCCATGGCTGATCCCCGCCTGCGCACGCTTTGTGAGATATTGACGGAGAAATACGGTGCGCGGTTCCGTCGCAGCGGAGCAGCCCGCATGAATCATCACGCCCGCCGAGGCGGTTTGGTGGAGCATGTGGCCTCTGTTATGCGCGTGGCAAATGCGCTCTGCGGTGCCTACCCCACCCTCAATCGGGATCTGGTGCTGGCGGGAGCCTTGCTGCACGATTGCGGTAAGATGTGGGAGAATGTGTATGAGGAGCATAGCCTGGTGATGCCTTATTCGCTGGCTGGGGAACTGCTCGGTCATATTCCGGTGGGAATTGAACTGGTGAACCGGCTGTGGGGAGTGATGCTCACCCCGGAGCGCCGCGAGGCCTGGAAATCTCTTACGCCAGCCACGGAGCAGGTGCGGCTGCACCTGTTGCATCTCATTGCTTCCCACCACGGTTTGCTGGAATACGGTTCTCCGGTCGTTCCCAAGACCCCGGAGGCATTTGTTCTTCACCATGCGGATGATATAGATGCCAAGATGGAGATGTTCCGCGTGGTTTACACGGAATCGCAGCCTCTATCGGAGCATGTGGTGCAGCGGAAATTCCCGTTGGCTTCCAACGCTGTCATACCTCTTCCTTCATTCGGGGAGGTGGCGGAGTGACAGAAGCGGTTCTCAGCCTGGTTTCCGTGGGGGTGCTGCTGGTAGTGTCGCAGCTCAGTCCGGGGCCGGATTTGTTCTTTGTTGTGCGCACTTCATTGGCGCAGGGATTTCGCGCAGCATGCGGCGTTATCACCGGTATCACCGTGGGAATCACCATTCAGCTTTGTATCGTTTGTGCTCTGGGGGACTGGCTGTTGCAGCAACCATGGAGCCGCTGGCTGCTCTGGGCTGCGGCCGGTTGGTTTCTGTATCTTGCCTACAAGATTATGCCGCGTCGGTTCCGTGCTTCGGAAGAGATACAGCAGGAAGCAACCGCTCGTGAACCTTGGTTACACCTGTTCCGGCAGGGTTTTCTCTGCAATATCCTCAATCCCAAATGCACTCTTTTCATTTGCGGGCTTTGTTTGGCACCTTTGCAGGCTTTCGGTGCCTCATACAGCTGGTTTGCACCTGCTCTGGTGCTCACGATGGCTCTTGCCGGGCAGGGCGGATGGATGCTCTGGAGCGGGTTGTTGCAGTGGGCTCCCATCCGCCGCGCATACGCCCGTTACTCTGTTTGGGTAGACTTGGTATTTGCTGTGTTGCTGGCTGTTATGGCTATCCTGCTTATTCTCCAACCCGGTTTTTAGCGGAAGTACAAAGTCTGATGGACGATGGACAAGGTGCAGACTTCCGTTCTTTTTGTTCGCATGTAAACACTTTGCGTCCATTGTCCATAAACCTTCAAGCTTGCTCATTTGTAGAAATGCTCTGCGGGTGAATGCCCGCCAAAATCAGAGCCCCGTGGGGGGCGTCATGCGGGGTGTTAGTTTTAAGGTGGAATGCAACAATGAGTCCCATGATGCGGACACGGGACATTGAAAGCCTGTATTTCGGTGTTTTACCGGGGTGGCTCCTGCAAATGCCCCTTGAGCTGTTAAAATAATTATTCTGATGCATTTACTTCTTTTTGCTACAGATAAGCCCGCAGGGAAAATTCCCTGCGGGCTGAAGGTCAGATAACGGATTTGTTACTGCTGTTACTTTTGGATACGGTCAGCTTCTCCCGGGCCCCAGGAGGGCAGGAAATCAGGGATGCGGTGGCCGCTGCCGGGGCAATCGTCAGGTACTCGGTACTGTTTACGCACCGCGTTATATTTTTCTGTAAGCTCCTGCATGATACCGGCATAGGCAGGGTCTTGAGCCACATTGCGCATCTGCTGCGGGTCTTTTTCGTTGTCAATGAGCAGCCATTCATTTTCCGGCTTGCGGACGCCGCTCTTGCGTTCCTCACCCGTGGGGGTCCAGATGCGGGCAAAGGTGAAACGCTGAGTGCGGATACCGTCGTGGCGGGGTGCATTGTGCTCACCGGGTTGCTCATAGAAGGCGTAGTAGAGCGGGCGGTCGGCAAACTGCGGTGCCTCACCGGTCTTGAACAGCGGGGTCAGGGACACACCCTCCATGGTGCGGGTGTTTTCCGGAGTGTCAGCCCCGGCTACATCCAGCAGCGTGGGGGCGTAGTCAATGTTCTGCACCATAGCCTGACTGCGCACACCGGCGGGGATAGTTCCTTTCCATCTCATGATGAGCGGCATACGCATGGATTCCTCAAAAATCCAGCGTTTGTCATACAGGCCGTGCTCACCCAGGTAGAAGCTCTGGTCGCCCACGTAGATGACGAGCGTGTTCTCTGAAAGTCCGCTCTTGTCCAGATATTCCATCAGGGTGGAGATGGATTCATCCAGCGAGAGGATGCAGCCCAGGTAATCTTCCATATACCAGCGCCAGCGCTGCTCGGTCATATCCTGCACTGTCTTGTACTTGCCGGCGCGCATGCTGGCCACGAACTCATCCGTGCGGGTGTTGTAATGATTGCGGTATACGCCTTGCAGGCCGGGTTCAATCCAGTCCATACCCCAGCCAAGCAGGGTGCGTGGAGCGAACTTGGGCTCATGTTTGTCAATGTCAAAGTTTGCGGGGATTTGTCCCTTGAACTCACCGTTCTTAATCTTGTTGCGCAGCTGTCCCTTGGGCAGAATCTCTTTCATTACGTCAAAGGGAATTCGGTCGTATACCAGGTGGCTGTCGTTCCATGGGCAGAGATTCCAACCCACGCTCTGGGCGTTGTGCCGCAGGAATTCCGGGCGGTTGCTCCAGTCATCGTGCAGGGTGGCGGGGGGGGGCATCTTGGCAACATATTCTTTGACGATGTCCAGATGCCGCACGGCGGGCAGCCAGTTGCGGTGCGGTGCCTTGTGGCCAACTACCAGGGCAAAGGGTTTGCTGCGGTCACGGCTCTCCATCCAGGTGATAGCCATGTTGGTGACCACGTCTGTCACATAGCCGCGCATGCGGTTGCTGCGGGTACTGTTGTTTGGTCCGGCAGAGAGGAAGGTGGAGTTCAGATAGTCGCCCTGGCTCGGGAACACCTGCCATGAGTCAAAACCTGTGGGGCGGGAGATGAGGTGCCACTTGCCCACAATACCGGTCTGGTATCCGGCTTTTTGCAGCATCTTGGGGTAGGTGGGTTGCTCTCCGTTAAAGGCGGGACCCCCGTAGTTGTACAGGAATCCGTTGTTGTGGGAGTGACGCCCCGTCAGCATGCAGGCGCGGGACGGTCCGCACAACGAGTTGGCGCAGTAGGCTCGGTCAAACACCATGCCTTCATTTGCCAATTTGCGAAAACCAGGCAGAGGTACGGGGCTGTCCTTGTCACAGGTGCCCAGTGCATTTGTCCCATGGTCGTCGGATATAATAAACAGAATATTCGGTCGTTCATCTGCTGCAATGGCTGCTGAGAACAGTCCCACCAGCATTGCTGCTGTTGCGGTCAGTGTGCGAGAGATACTCATAACGCTTCCCTTTCTATCACGTTTGAGGGGGGGAGTCAAGCATGGAAAATGGTGGCTGAATGGCTTAGCCGATTATTTGGGAAACTGCTGACCGAGAGCAAAAAAGCGTGCCCGATGAGAAACCGGGCACGCCAGAATGATAAGTAGGAAGTGTTAACTTCCCGGAGTCCTTACTTCTTGGTGGGAACAACGGGAGCGGGAGTCGGCTCCGGAGTGGGAACCGGCTGCTGCTGCTGCTGCTGGCAGGACACGAAAGCGGCTGCCGTAAGGGCAAGAATAGCGATGGTCTTCATAATTATCTAGACTAGTGTTTGATGTTTGAAGTGCCCCATCGCCCAAGAGTAGGACGCGGGGTTGCGAGAGTTTACCATGTTTTTTTGATAAATCAAGCCTAAAATGTTTCTTTATCGTAAAATTCTAACTGTCAGTGATAATTTTTAATGTGAAAATAAAACAATAAAAGGTTGAATATGAAAGGGTTGGGGTGGTTATAGTCTCGCCAGGATTCGAACCTAGACAGAGGGAATCAAAATCCCTAGTGCTACCATTACACCACGAGACCACGCAGTATGCAAACAAGCTGCGGGGAGTTTTTATCATAACCTCGCGGTGCTTGCAAGCTCAAAATGCGTCTATGGAGGTAAAAAAGTTAAAAGTTTACTTATTCGCGCGGCGTGCCGCGTTTATCAGCTGTATCTTTTTGGCTGAATCCCGTTTGCTCTTGCGGGCAGATTGGAGGATAAAGTAGTTGACTTTTGCGCCGGCTTCCAGCAGGCGGCGCACGGAATCAGCACCGGCATTCAGAGCGGCACAGCGCAGGGGGGTGGAGCCGTTTGCGGATTTGGCGTTGGCATTGGCCCCGGCTGCCAGTAAACGGCGCACGGCGGCATCGTGCCCGTGGTAAGCGGCCAGCATGAGGGGAGTCCAGCCATGGGAATCCGGTGTATCCGGCTGAGCATGAGCCGTCAGCAGCGCAGAAATCAAGTTGTTGTTGCCGCGGCGGGCAGCGGTTTGAAGCGGGGTGATTCCGGATTGGGTTTGCACATTGGGATTGGCTCCGGCCGCCAGAAGAAGTTGAACCACTTCCGGGCGGTCAGCCTGCACTGCAATCATGAGCGGAGTCCAGGCGCGGGTATCCGGTTTGTCAATGGCCGCTCCGCCAGCCAACAGAATCTGCACCATTTCCGCGTGTCCGTGATAGGATGACCATGCCAGCGGAGTCAGACCGTTTGGCAGGGCTGCATCCGGGTCGGCATTGTTTTGCAGTGCGCGTCTTGCAGCGGTGGTTTCACCTTCTTTGACTGCTCGCAGCAAATCGTGCGTTGCCTGTGTTTGGGCATCATCTGCCGTTTCCTTTGTCTCGTTTTCCCCGGCGGCGGGCTGAGGCTCCGGCTTGGGTTCCTGCTGTGCGTCAGGCTGGGGCTCCGGCTTGGGTTCCTGCTGTGCGTCAGGCTGGGGCTCCGGCTTGGGTTCCTGCTGTGCGTCAGGCTGAGGCTCCGGCTTGGGTTCCTGCTGAGCGGTGGGTTGAGACACCGTGGGGGTATGAGGGTGCTGTTCTGCTTCTTCAAGTATGGCGGCGAGCTCTCGGAATCCTTTTGTCTCTGCAATACTGCGGGCGGTGCGCCCGTCTCCCCCCTGAATCAGAGGGTTGGCTCCGGCTGCCAGGAGAATGCGTACCACCTCTGTGCGTCCTGTATGGGCGGCATTGATGAGAGCTGTGCCGCCATTGCGGCCAAGAGTATCAACCTCTGCGCCGTTTGCCAGCAGGGCTTTTACGACGGAAACATTGCCGGCGTAGGCTGCAAACATCAACGGTGTGCCCCCGGTGGGGGCTTTGGTGTCAGCTTTGGCTCCTGCCTGTAACAGCGCGTTGACAATATCGGCATTCCCGCTCTGAACTGCCACGAAGAGGGCTGAGCGGCCGTTTTCGTTGCAAGCATCTACGGATGCTCCTTTTTCCAGCAGTAATTTCACGACCCGGGTATGCCCGCCCCGGATGGCGTATAGCAGAGCAGTGCCGCCGACCGTTGCCGGGGTGTCCACGGTAGCACCTCTTTCCAGCAGGATACGCACGATGCTGTCCCTCCCGAACTGGGCAGCAACAATGAGGGCTGTTCCGTTATTGGTGCCCTTGGCATCAATGTCCGCCCCGCCGTCCAGCAGCAGTTTTGCCAGGTCCGGTTTGTCGGCATAGGCGGCAAACATGAGCGCGGTACCGCCTGTGGCGGCTCGTTTGTTCGGGTCTGCCTTGGCGGCAAGCAACGCTTTGATGGCCTCTGCCTGCCCGTGCTGGACTGCCACAATCAGCGGTGTTTGCCCCGCCGGATTATGGCCGTTTACATCTGCACCGCGTTTAATGGCATCCCGTATGGCGGCTGCGTTACCGCGTTTGAGAGACTCCAGCAGGTCATGTGTTGCTTTTTCCTCTGCCGTTTGCTGAGCTACCGCCACGGATGCCACGGCGGCAACTGCCGGTATGAGGGGGTGGAGGGCACAGCAGGCGGCACCCAAACAGGGGAAAATGCGGGAGGAAAGCTTCATGATATGCCTGCCATACTACTGCACGCCACCCTTTCAAGTCAAGGTTTAATGCTGTCTTGGGAGAATCAGAGCTGTGCCAGATCCTGAGCAATTTGGCGTTTGAGGGAATCTATACTGTCAAAACGCAGTTCCGGTCGGATGAAGCGGGTGAGGGCAATGTCCAATTTTTTGCCATATAAATCCCCGCTCCAGTTGACAAAGTGGGTTTCCAGTCGCACCGGTTTTTCTGTTTCGCTGATGGTGGGGCGCAGACCCAGGTTAGCCATGCCGCACAGCTGCGTATCACCGTAACGGGCGGTGACGGCATACACACCGAAGGGAGGCAGGGCTGCCTGGGGCGGCAGGGTGATATTGGCGGTGGGGTAGCCCAGCTGACGCGCCAGGTGTTGACCGTGTTCCACTGAGCCGCAGATGCTGAAAGGGCGTCCCAGCATATCGGCACTCTCCTGCAGGTGCCCGGCAGCCAGAGCTGCGCGGATGCGGCTGGAGCACACGGTTTCTCCGTTCTGTTGCAGCAGGGTTTGGACACAGGTGCGGATATTGTGCCGGGCAGCATAAGCCTGCACCATTTCCGTGTCTCCGGCACCATCTCTCCCGAATCGCCAATTACTGCCTACGGAGATACCCGCAATCGGGCAAACACTGCGCAGGGTGTCCAGAAACTCCTCAGGGCTGAGGGCGGCAACGCGGCGGGTGAATGGAAGTCGCAGCATGACCTCTACTCCCAGTTGTTTCATGAGTGCGGCTTTCTGCTCGGCGTCCGGGGTCAGCAGCTTGGGCTGAATTTCCGGCCACAACAGTGTCAGAGGGTGCTCTGCAAAGGTGAATACACCGCGCAGGGCACCGGGGGTATCTGCTGATTCAATGACGCGGCGGTGCCCGCAGTGGACACCGTCAAAAAAGCCCATCGCCCAGTGAACCGGGCGGTTGAGTGTACGCAGTTCATCGAAGGAGGTGAGGATTTGCATGACGGAGAATGGGAAGTAGGTTTACACAGAGCGGTTGGCCAGTACCTGTTCGAGGGGGAGCAGACGTGCCAGCAGCTCCTCACGCCCGGCGGCTTTCAGGGTGGGTACATCCACCGCCTGTGCAATATCAAAATGGCCGGAGCGGACGCGGCGCAGCGCGGTGAGATGCGCACCGCATCCCAGCCGTTGGCCAATGTCATGGGCGTAGGTGCGTACGTAGAAGCCCTTGGAGCAATGTACGGTGAAATTCACCTCTGCCTGAACCAAATCAATGCGGGTGATTTCATAGCTCAGCACCTTCACCCTGCGGGGTTTACGTTCCACCTCTTTTCCTTTGCGAGCCAGTTTGTAGCAGGGTACGCCGTTGATTTTGACGGCAGAGTACATGGGCGGCACCTGATCAAATTCTCCGTTGAAGTGCTCGAAGGCGGCGCGGATGTTTTCTTCTGTGATACCCTCTGTGGATTTTTCCGCTACCACTTCGCCATCCGCATCCTGACTGTTGGTTTCAATGCCCAGCTTCATGGTGGCAGTATACACCTTGTCCTCACTCATCAGCTTGTCCTGCAGCTTGGTTGCCTTGCCGATAACCACTATCAGCATGCCGGTGGCCATGGGGTCAAGCGTGCCACAGTGCCCCACTTTTTTTGTTTGCAGGATGCGGCGGCAGAGAGCCACGGCGTTGTGTGAGGTGAAGCCCGGATCCTTATCCACAAGCAGCACGCCGCAGGGTTGGTTGGTTGTCATATTGTTATTTGGTGTTCAACTGTTCACGGATAGCAGCCAGAACGCGGGTGCGCACATCTTCCAGCTCTCCTTTCATGCGGATGCCGGCAGCCATGGCATGCCCGCCGCCGCCGAACTGTGAGGCAATGTCTGCCACGCTGATTTGCGGATCCTTTGAGCGTAGCGACATGCGGATGCGCCCGTCCTCCAAATCTTCAAAGATAACAGATACGCGCACGCCTTGTACGGTGCGGATGATATCTACCAAATCCTTGGTGTCCTCCGGGCCTATGCCCAGTTCCGCTTTGCGTCCTGCGGGCATGGAGTAGTGGGAAAGCATCCCGTTGCATTCTACAACCATGTGGTTAAGCACCTCTCTGTTGACCATGAGCGTGGAAAGCGGAATTTCCTGATAGATGCGGCGGTTAATGTCGCCCACATCCACCCCGGCAGCCAGCAGCGCAGCTGCCGCCTGCATCAGCTCCGGAGTGGTGGAAGAATACTGGAAAGAGCCTGTATCTGTGCTGATGGCGGTGTAGAGCGCATTGGCAATGGCCGGGGTTATTTCACACCCCCAGTGCCGCAGCATGTTATACAGCACAAACCCACAGGCAGCAGAATCTCCCTCTACCAGATTTTCATGCCCGTAGCAGGTGTTGGTACCGTGGTGGTCGATGTTGATGATGCGGGGAAATCCTGCAAAAAGCACTGTGGCTCGGTCACCAAGGCGTTTCCAATCTCCGGTGTCCACGCAAATGAGCAGCTCCAATTCAGGCGGTGTGACTTCCGGCAGGGAAGAGATTTTATCCGAACCTTCCAGAAAGGCGTAGCGAGCCGGTACCGCATCTTCATTCCACATGCTTACAGCCTTCCCCATGTTTTCCAGAGCCAGACCGAGTGCCAGCGTTGAGCCTGTGGCATCGCCGTCGGGGCGGAAATGGGAGATGATTCCGATGTGGTGGTACTGCTGCACCAGAGAAAGAATCGTGTCGTATATCATTCTGCCCGGATTATAGCACTCGCCGGCGCGGATGTCGAGCGGATTGCATTTTCGGGTGCTGCATGCGTGGCAGAGTCGGCGTTATTCCGGGCTGATTGACGAGGCGAAAATGGCTGTTTAACAAAAATATTTCCGTAATTTAAACAAAAAAATGACCAAGGTGCGCCTGAATGGATGTAAGCGGTTAGTAAACCGGGAGTGTGAACCATTTTAATTTCGGAGTTATGAAAAAGAAATCCTTATTTCTGGCCATGTTGGCAGCCTCATCGTTGATGCTCAGCTCTTGCTTTGTAACGGTGGGGCCCCACGGGCGGGTTGCAGTGGGCGGCAGCGGCGGTATTGCAGTAGATTCATACGGCAATGTATCTGCATGGACTGATGCGAGTTATGATTCTGCCGGATTCCCGATATACGGATATTATTACGGACGCCCGGTATATGGGTATGATGCCTACGGTGCAGCGGTGTTCACTTTTGGTGCGCTGACGGCGTCCTGCATAGTGCCGGCATGGGGGCCGGCTCCGTGGTACTGCGGTCATTGGCACTACCCGCGCCATATCCACCGCTCACACTGCCCGAGCCACCACCCGCATGGGCACCACCCGGGGCGGCGCCCTGCCGGCGGTCACCATGCAGCACCGCCCCGCCACAACCCCGGCCATGCCGCGCGGCCTGTCGGCAATCGCCCTCATGCCGGAAATCCGCATAACCGCCCGGTTAACCATGGCGCAAGACCCATCGGAGCGCATCGCCCGGTTAACCATGGCGCAAGACCCGCCGGAGCGAACCGCCCGGTTAACCATGGCGCAAGACCCGCCGGAGCGAACCGCCCGGTGAACCACGGTGCAAGACCTGCCGGAACGAACCGCCCGGTGAACCACAGTGCAAGACCTGCCGGAATGAACCGCCCGGCGAACCACGGTGCAAGACCTGCCGGAATGAACCGCCCGGCGAACCACGCTGCAAGACCTGGCGGAACGAACCGCCCGGCGAACCACGCTGCAAGACCTGCCGGAATGAACCGCCCGGCGAACCACGGTGCAAGACCTGCCGGAATGGGGGGCAGCCGTCCGAGCGGGGGAAGAGCCATGAGCCGTCCCTCCGGCATGAGTCATCGGCCGGGAGGGGGTGGACATCGCGGTGGACACCGTTGATTTTCAAGGAGAGAGAAAGCAGAAAAGTATCCCGCGGCATAGGCTGTGGGATACTTTTTTCGGTTAAATAAAGAAAAGCGATTAGTGTAGGCGTGTCAATTCCAACCGCCGAACCATGCACTGATTCAGTTGCCCGTTGGTATTGATGCAGCGCTTGGAATAGCGCAGGGAGAAGCAGTGCTGACCGCCGGGTAATTCCAGCACTTGAGAGGCAGAGAGGCTGAAATCCTCCCAATTACCTGCCTCTGTATTGTGGGGTAGCAGGATAATACCGGCAAATTCATCATCCGCCAGCAGCTCCCGAATGGCGCAGGAGTCACCATCTCGCAGAGAGTTGGTAGCGTTGCAATACTGAACCCGCAGGCGGTAGGTGCCGGCAGCCAGTGTCACCGGCTCAAAATCCAGCCGCTCTGTGCAGGGGCGAGTGTCCAGCCATGCCTGACCATGCTCTACGGGGTATTCCGCTTGCTGCCCGATGCGGTGGGGGGCAAGGTAGCGCACTGTTCCGGGAGCGGAGCATTCGAAAGGCCTACTGAAGCGGGAAACCACGGAGCCGTTGACCGCCTGCACGCTGAAGCTGTTGAAATAGAGCTCGGAAAGAGAGACGGCACAGCGGCAGTCTACGGTGGTGGCATAGGCTGCTCCGTTGCGGTACACGCAGTAAGAGGCTGCTCCGGGGACGGGGTGCCAGCGCAGTTCCTTTTCCGTGGGATTATCCCATTGCGGTTCCGGCAGGTCCTCTGCAGCGGCGGGGAATGCGGCAGCGGGCTGTTCCTCCTCTGCCGGCATGAGGTCAAGCTCTATCTGCACGTGCCCCTCCGTGTTCAGCGGGATGGTGGGAAGCCCCGGTTTGCCGTTCACCAGCACGGACCACACCTCGGTTCCATAGCCTTTCAGGTGGACACTGAGCGTCATTTTGCCGATGCGCAATCCGGTAATCCAGTGGCTGCCGGCGTATTCTTTCGGCACACAGGGATTGAACACCAGATTATTGCCCTCAAACTGCAGACCGAACAGACCGTGGTACACGGCTCCCAGTGTGCTGCAGATGCTCCACAGCTGGCTGTCTGAGTTCTGGATTGTTTCTGTGGCCTCACCGGTTTCCGCGTTGAAGTTTTCCTTGTGCGAGGCATTGACCAGGAATGCTCCCAGCAGAGAAGCCAGACTGAACGAGAGCCCGGCGCAGTCCTGCATTTCCGCATGAGCCTGCAACACCCAGCCCTCCACAAAGGGCCAGATGGCGCGGTTGTGGTAGGCCGCCTGCTGCCCTGCCTTGTAGGGGGTGAACACCGGGGTGCCGTAGGCAGAGCGTGGCAGGGCTCTGAGCGCGCGCTCGCAGTGCTCACCGGCAATGCCGTAACGCACGGCCAGAGCCACTCCCAGAGCGTCCACCCGTTCATCCAGGTAGCCATGGGGTGCATAGACCATGCCGTATTGTTGGTTGGCGCGGCTCCAGAACGTGGCGTTCACGGCTTCCGTCAGCGCATTGTACTCAGCTTCGCGGCGGTCGGCTTCTGCGTTTCGCCCCAGCAGGCGCAGCATGCGCATGAGTAAGCGGCGGCAAACGGCATGTACCACATTTGTGCCAAATGCATAGCAAGAGGCAATATGGGACGGGGTTGCCCAGTCCGGGTAACTCTGTTCACGCCAGTCGATAAAGGATGTTTCACCCGGGCGCAGGGGGGTATTCTGCGGCAGGACGCGGTCATCCTGCTCCAGCGTGGCGGTGATGATATCTGCACTCTGCTCCAGCCACTCACGGTCACCCGTGGTGCGGTATACTGCCCAAGCACCCAGTGCCCAGACTACGCGGTCCGTGGAGACGGGCCAGCCGCCGCCTGTGCCGGTGTCCTGCAGGATGATACCGCCGCGCACGCGGCTCATGAGGCTGCGGCGGAAGGTATCCGGGGCGGCAAGGGCACCGCCCATGGCGGCAGCGTAGGCGGTATCACGGGTCCAGATTCCCTGCCAGGAGGCCCCGGCACGCAGCAGACCATCCTCCGTGCGGATGGAGAGGAGCTCAGCCACTGCGCTGTTGTAAGCGGCGGTCAGCACCGGTATATCCCCCACGTAACGGGGAAATTCGGCAGGCACGCTTTTGGGCAGTTCCACCGTGCGCTCCGCTCCGTTGCGGGAGATACGCAGAGTGCCGTCCCCCACCGTGGCATACGTGCCATTGCGCAGGATGCCATGTGAGGTGAGCCGCCAGAGAGCGTTTTCAAACAGAAGTTTTTCTGAGGGGGTGACCATGCCGGAACTCATGCGGAATCAAAGAATGGCACCCGGGGTGTAGCCCACACCCTCAGGGTAGCGCTCAGCCAGCTCACGCACCATGCCGACAAAGGCATCTACCTGCTGAGCGGCCATGCCGGTGTCCCCGGCGTTGGCATCATAAATCTCCTGAATTTCTGCACGTGTCAGTTTCAGTCGGGTATCTGCTCCCAAGCGATCCAGCAGGTCATTCTGAGAAATGGCACCATGCCGCAAATCGTCTGAAACGGCAACGGCGTGCTCCTTGATAACCTCATGCGCCTCTTCGCGCCCCACGCCGCGTTTCACAGCAGCCATCATGATAGTTGTGGTCATCAGGAACGGCAAGTAGCGGTTCAGCTCTGTGCGCACCACGGGTTCATAGACTCCCATCTGATCCAGCACTGTCAGGAAGGTTTCAAACAGTCCGTCGGCAGCCATGAAGGCATCCGGCAGTACGCAGCGGCGCACCACGGAGCAGGACACGTCGCCCTCATTCCACTGATCGCCGATGATGCCGCCAATCATGCTCAAATGTCCCTTCAGAATGGCGTGGAAGCCGTTCACGCGTTCGCAGGAGCGGGGGTTCATCTTGTGCGGCATGGCACTGGAGCCTGTCTGCCCCTTGGCAAATCCCTCCGTCACCAGCTCATGCCCCACCATGAGCCGCCAGGTCTTGCAGAAGCTGCTCGGGCCGCTGGAAAGTCCCACCAGACCGGAAATGACCTCGAAGTCCAGCGAGCGGGGGTACACCTGTCCCACATTCATCCACTTGGAAGCAATGCCGAGGTGGGCGCAGATGCGCTCCTCTAACTGCCGCACGGTATCAGCGTTCTTGGCAAAGAGAGAAAGCTGGTCCAGCTGGGTACCCACGGCACCTTTCAGCCCACGCACGCGGTAACGCTCCATGATGCTGACCCAGGCCCAGGCCCAGTGAACAATCTCCTCGCCAAACATGGCTACACGTTTGCCCAGAGTGCTTGCCTGAGCCGCCACATTGTGAGTACGTGCTGCCAGCACCAGATCGCGCCAACCGCCGGCGCACTTGGCCATGCGGTCCAACACGGCCACGGCCTTGTCACGGATAATGTTCATGGCACGCCAGATCTGCAGCTGCTCCACGTTTTCCGTGAGGTCACGGCTGGTCATGCCCTTGTGGATGTGCTGGTGCCCGGCCAGGTCACAGAACTCCTCAATACGGGCTTTCACATCATGGCGGGTTACACGCTCGCGGGCGTTGATGGAGTCCACATCCACCTGAGTTTTGACGCTTTCGTAGGCATCGATGGCTTCCTGCGGGATATCCAGCCCAAGATCCTTCTGGGCTTTCATCACGGCAATCCAGAACTCGCGCTCCAAAACGATGCGACCCTCAGCGGACCAGATGGATTTCATGGCCTCGGAGGCGTAACGACCGGCCAGTACATTCGGAATAGCGTTCATAACTCTCTTGAAAACGTGGTTGAAGGTGGTTGCAACCCTGCCCGGGTGCGCGCGCAGCATAGCATTAAACGGCTGATTTGGCAAGCTTAAACGAGCCGGGCAACATTTAATGTTCCGGGCTTCGTGGCAGAAAATATGAGAAGGCGGCTTTTTTTTCTTTACTTGGCGCAACAATCAGATAGCATAAGTGCATGGCACAGAAACGTTCTACCCGCCCCTCTTCATCGTCTTCCCGTCCTAAGAAAAAATCCGGCGGAAATGGTGGTATCATCATTCTGCTGTTACTGATACTTGCCGTAGGCGGGGGGTGTTATTATTATTACACCGAGCAGGAAAAAGAAAGAATACGTCTGGAAAAGGAGGCAAAAGCCCGTGAGGCAGCCCGCGCCGAAAAAGCCCGCAAGGCTAAGGAGGAGGCTGAGCGCCGTGCTCGCGAAAAAGCGGAGCAGGAACGGCTGAAGGCTGAGGAGGAAGCCCGCCGCAAAGCTGCGGAGGAGGAGGCTCGGCGTAAAGCTGAGGAGGAAGAGGCTCGCCGCAGAGCTGAGGAGGAAGAGGCTCGCCGCCGCCGCGAGCAGGAACAACAGGAAGAACCGGATGAGGAACCGGATGAGCCGGAGCCTCCCGCTGAACCGGAAAAGGGGGATTATGATGATTCTGTGGATTTGACCGGCACTGTCTCCCGCGAGGACAGGGAAAAATTTGCCGCCATGCTGGAAAATCTGCTCAAGGAAGGAAATTATGACGAGTTTTCCAAGGCGTTTACCCAAAAGACCGTGGAGGCAGTGCGCGGGTTGCTGGGCGGCAGTGGCGAAAAGCTCAATTACCACGCCTACCGCTCATCCCGCAATCTCATGAACTCAGTGGAGCTTTGCACCCTTATCAACTACGCCGGGGAATCCGGTTTGCGAGCCATCACCCACCCGGAGGATGCCACCGCCATTAAAGGAGGCAGCCCGGAAAAGGGGCGTGAGTTTATCCGCTGGTTGGTGAATGACCGCAGCCGCCCGCTGCATGCTTTTATCCAGAACTACATGCTGCAGGAGGGTCGCCCGCAGAATACGGCGTGGTCCATTCAGATGCTTTACAAGATATGGCTGGCCACCCCGGAGCGTGAGCGCTCCAAGTATCTGAATCTTGCCATTGCCTGCTCGCTGGTGAATCCCGGCACGGCGCAGTCCAACGGCAGTATGCGCAACCCCAAAACCCCGGTGCTCTCCATGCCGGAGGTCTTTGAATATTTCCGCCTGCGGGATAGCAAACGGAAGCTGCTTACGGATGTAAAGAAGATGAGTGTGGCCAAGCTGCTCTTTGTGGTGGATGCCCGCCTGACCCGCTCCGAGTTCGAATGGGTGGAAAAGAACCTCAGTTATGACCGCCCCTCCTGGGCAAGCAAAGCCTATAACTCCATCCGCTACCTCATGGAGCGCGCTAAAAACGGTAAGGACCCCTATACTCACTATACCTTTGCAGAAATTCGGAAAGAGGGCGGGGTTTGCCGTGACCAGGCATATTTTTCCGCCAACACGGCTAAGGTGATGGGGATTCCCGCCGTGTATGCCGTGGGGGATGGTGACCGCGGACCGCACGCCTGGGTGGTTTCCCACGATACGGATACGCAGTGGAACCAGACCAACTCCTACGGTTACAAGACCGGTACCTATGCCAATCCCTGCTCCGGTCGCTGGCATCATGAATCCATGCTCCTGCTTCAGACGAAGAAAGAGAAGCCCGGGCAGTATGACGGCGCGGCGGACTGTATTGCCCTCTCCCGCTTCCTGCTCAGTAACGGCAATGTGGATGAGGCTCGCGGCGCGGCTCGCTATGTCGCCGGGGCTTTCCCCACCCTGACAGCCGCCTGGAGTAATCTTGTGGAAATGCTCGGGCAGAAGGGTGGTTCAGAAGTGGAGATGAGCGAGTGGCGCCGCATCTACAACTCCCTGGGGGTTCAGAGCCGCAAGAATACAGAACTGACAGATATTGCCGCTGAGGTGGAGGACAAATACATCATCAGTGACCGCTCTGCCACCGGTAAGAAACAGGCTATGGATCGCAGCCTCCGTCAGCTCCGCCGTAACGGGGGAGAAGAGCGCAGTGATCTCGTGGTGGAAGCCATTGGCCGTCAGGCTTCCATGCTGGCGGAAAATAAGGATATCCGCGGGCTTTACAACCTCTACAGAAAGGAACTCAAGGGCTACACCAAGCGGGGAGATGTATTCGGACAGCTGCTCGGGCAGTGCATCAAGTCCTATGAGACGGCCGGGGCTACCAAGCGCGACTGGGCTCAGCTGGCCAAGGAAGTGGAAAAGCTCTTTGAAAAGGAAATTCGCTCCGGCGGCGGAGACTATTTCAAGCTGACCAAGGAAGTGTCTATCCAGAAACAGGTAGCTCAGCTTTACGCCAATGCGGAAAACGCCAAAAAAGCTACCAAGATTGCAACTGATGCGGACGAACGCCTCAAGAATGCCAAGAAAAGTGAGTAAATATCAACCCGTTCCCGGCGTGAAACCGACAGGAATTGAACTTCAAAACAAGTAATAACGTCAAGCTTATATGAAAAATATCCTCATTGTATCCGGACACACGGATTTGAACGACTCCGTGGCGAATAAGAGAATACTTGATACCCTGGCAGAGAAGCTGCCGCAGAGTCGGCAGGTACACTTGGACAGTCTTTATCCCGACTTTGCCATTGATGCGGCGGCTGAGCAGGAAAAGCTGCTCTGGGCAGATGTCATCGTGCTGCAATTCCCCGTGTTCTGGTTCTCTGCACCGTCCATTCTGCACCGTTGGATGGAGCAGACATTCCTGCACGGCTTCTCCCACGGTTCTCAGGGGGACAAGCTTCATGGCAAGAAACTGGTGCTTTCCTACACGACCGGGGCACCGCTGGACGCGGTGAATTTTGATGAGTGTTTTCTTTTCCTGCGAGCCGCAGCACAGTTCACGGGAATGGAGTACGTGGGAGCGGTGGCAACGGGGGCTGTTTCCTATGATATGCGACAGGATGCGTCCTTGTTGGCGGAAATCAACCGCAAATCTGCAGAGCATGCCGAACGGTTGGTAAATCTGCTGCAGGGCTGTTGATTCCCGCTTGCTCCCGGTTCTCAGTCATTCACCTTGCAGGTGGCGTGGTAGTTCCTCGCCACCTGTTTTTTCAGCTGATTTGAAGAATTCTGAGGATGAAATCGCGGAACTTTTTGTTCATGCGGGTGATGAGGTAAAAGGACATGATGGCGCGCAGGTGCTCATCACAGCCGTTAAGGCAGCAGAGGTGTGCCCGCAGTTGTTCTGCCAACAGGCGGAATTCGGAGGCAGGAATTTCCGCCCAGTCGCGGGAGCCGCGGGTGCGGAGCTTCACGGCGGGGCTTTCCGGCAGGTACAGGGAGCGGTCAGTCACGCCGTCAGGCGTAGGCTCCGGAGCCGCTGCCAGTTTTCCGGTGCGCAGCAGGTACTCGATTTTGGAGGTGAGCAAGGTGCGGGCGGAGGCGTTCATGACGGTGCCGGAGAGTTTGCCGATGCGGGTGATGAGGCGGCTTTGCAACACGGGACCTTCCATCTGCACCAACTCCAACAGCCTGTTGACCAGGGTGTGGTCCTGAATGCGGCTCAGGTGGGGCAGCTCGTGGGTGTATTCGCCGTATTCCTCACCCACGGGAGCCGGGGCTGCAGGCAGTCCGGGCTCGGGTGTTTCTTCTCGGTCGGAATGCGGTGATTCACCGGGTGTTTCATCCCCCTCCGGCAGCAGGGAGGGCAGCTGTGGCGGTTCTGGTGGCCCGGCGGCTACCCATTCGCGCAACTGGGTATCCACGCTACTCAGGCAAGCCTGTGGGTTGCGCCACCAATCCAGCACCCAGAGCCGCAGCAGTCTCCAGCCCAGAATGCCCATGACGCTGCCGCGCAGCACATCTCGGTCACGGGCGGTGTTGGCAGTTGCATAGCCCGGCCCGTCAGACACAATGCCTGCCAGCATGGTATCCGGGAACTCCGGGTGGTGAACCGCTATATCAACACTGTAGCCGGATACGCCCGGATTGAGACTGCACCGCCAGCCAAGTTGCTCCAGACCGCGGCTGATAACCTGAGACAGTCTCTCTGTTTTCGATTTTTCGGTGAGCCGGGAGAGAAAGTATTTTTCCGCTCCCATGCGAGCACATTCGAGGAAGCCCCGGAAGTCCGCAGCCCCCTGTGCGCGCGTGCGGTTGAGGTTGATGTCCTCCGGTTTGAGGGCGGTGAACACGTGCATGCCGTTGCGGGCGCGGGTGATGGCTACGTTGAGTCGGCGTTCTCCGCCCACCAGATTGAGCGGGCCGAAGTTCATGGAAATAATCCCTTGCTCATCCGGGCCGTAGGTGGTGGAGAAGTAGATGACCCCTCGTTCATCTCCCTGCACGTTTTCGAGGTTCTTCACAAAGATGGGTTCACTGTTGGCTTCTGCGAAGAAGGGTTCCAGAGATTCATCCCTGGCGCGTTCCTCTTCCAGCATATCTTCAATGAGTCGCTGCTGTTGGATATTGAAGGTGACAATACCGATGCTGGTGGCCTCCGTATATCGGAAATCAGGGTTGCGCAGAGTGCTCAGCACGTGCTGAACGAGCGCGCGCGCTTCTGCCGGGTTGATTCGTTTGCCGGCTCCGCGTTGGTAAACAGCGTTTTCCACATAGTGATATTGCAGGGCGGTATCGGTGGAGACCGGGGCGGGGAAAGTGGTCAGTCTCCCTTCGTAGTATCGGTGGTTGGAGAAGGAGATGAGGCTTTCTGCCTTGCTGCGGTAGTGCCAGCTGAGGTTCATTTCCGGGATACCGCAGGCGCGGCACTCATCCAGAATGCTCTCCATATCATGCTCCACCTCGCTATCATCATCCGCATCTTCTTTGCTGCGGGTAAAGAAGCCGGTGGGCGGCATCTGGCGCGGGTCACCCACCACGATGGCGTTTTTACCGCGCGCCAGGGCACCGATGGCATCCCAGACAGGAATCTGCGAGGCTTCGTCAAAGATAACCACGTCAAAGGGAGCGGATTCCGGGGTGAGGTATTGAGCCACGGAGAGCGGGCTCATGAGCATGCAGGGTTTGAGCAGAGCTGTGGCGTTCGGCACGGCTTCCAGCAGTTTTCTGAGCGGCATGTGGGCACGCTGTTTGGCAATTTCCCGCTGGAGGATGGCTACTTCACGCCCGTGCTGAGCAATGCCGGCGGCGCGTTCCGCCAGCAGTTCGCGCACATGAGACGTGGTGAGCCTCATTAAATCGGCATCCTGCGCGGTGTAGCGGGAGATGGTATCCTCATGCGCCCGTGGGGTGAACTCGTTGATGGCGGGGATACTGTCTGCAGCGGCGCGGAGTCGGCGGCGGGCAAGATTGACGCAGAGGGCATCCCGGAGCTGTTCCGGCGCGACCCGTTCATCCGCCAGTTGCTCTGCCAGTTCAGCGGCCCCGGCCAGGCGGGCTTCCTCAGCCGCTTTGTTGCGGAGGGTCAGCTCTCTCCAGCGGGAGCGCAGCTGCAGCAGGCAGCTCCAGTCGGAACCCTGTTGCGGTAAGTTTGCTACCGGGCAATGAATCAGCGCAGAAATCTCCTGCTCCAGGGAGGCGTAAGCCTCATTGAGCTGTTTTCGGGTATTCAGCAGCGGGCGCAGGGATTCCTGCAACTCTGGGGAACCCAGCAAGTGCTGCACCGTAGCCGGAGGCAGCGTGGGAGCGGCTGCATGTGCTGCCATGCTGCGGGCGTGTGCCAGCTGCTCAGGCGTGGTATCTGTGCCGCTGAGCAGGGGCTCCATGTCAGGCGTGGCGGTGCGGTGGATGTCACCTGCGGCAGCTTTCATGGCGAGTAAACGCTCAAAATCATTGCGGCAGTCGGGTTGCCGGGTACTGAAGGCGAGTACCTGCAGGTATTTGCGAGCCTTGCGGACGCCGAAGAAGCGGAAGATGAAGTTGGAGAGCTGAGCTTTTTTCCAGGCGGTGAAGCGGAGCTCCAGTTCAGCATCATTTACAGCGGCGGCAGGGTAGGGTAGGGAGAGCCCGGCGGCCTGTTCCCGGTAGAGGGCGGCGGCGTTAACCACCTTTTCCATGCGGGTGAGTGTGTCGTGCGCCCGGGCGGGGCAGAGACAGCTGTAGTCCCCGCTTTTGAGCAGGGCAAGCCCGTTGAGCAGACTGCTGAGCGCATAGGTTGCTTCCGGCGGCAAATCCGCCGTTTCCGGGGAGATGGCGGCGGTGATTTCGCTGTAGTTTTCATCTGCTCGGTGGCGCAACTCAATCAGTTGCTGCAATACAGCAGCTAGCTTTTCTTCCCACTCAAAGGTATAGCTTGTCGTGCTGACTGCAGCGGCTGCGCCCCGCAGCATGTCTGCTACCGGTGTGTGGTAGAGTGCCAGTTTGTCAGCCAGAGCGCAGAGCTCAGTTCTGCGGGCGGCTGTGAGTGAGAGCGGAGAATCTGCGGTGGGGGTGAATACGGGCAAATCTCCCTGTTCCGCCAGCAGACAGATATCATCATACAGGCTGGTGCCGTCGCTCTGCGGGCGGTGCAGCTCATGCGGCAGCAGGTTGAGCGTGTGGCGCAGTGCTGCCATGGTGTCTACCGTGCTGCCCCAGTCTGTCTTGCCTGTGGGGCGGGTGGCTGCCGTGATGGCGGAGCGGAACTGGGCGATGGCGTCTTTCTTGTTGGCTTTGGAGGAATGAAGCTCCAGACAGTATTCTGCCAGCCCGATGCGTTTGAGACGCCGGTGTACCACGGAGAGTGCCGCTGATTTTTCTGCCACGAACAGCACCGTTTTGCCGTGACCCAGGCAGTGGGCAATCATGTTGGCAATGGTTTGGCTTTTGCCGGTGCCGGGGGGGCCGATGAGCACGAAACTCTTACCGCGGGCCGCTGCCAGTACCGCAGAGAGCTGGGAGGAATCTGCCGAGAGCGGGGTAAACACCTTGCGCGGGTCTACCTCGGCATCCAGCGTGGACGGGTCCGGAAAATCGGTCTGCTTGGGGAAGGTGCCGCGCTCGCCGGAGGCAATGTGGGCTACCACGGGATTCTTCAGCAGGGCATCCCGGCGGTCTGTCATGTCTTTCCACATCAGGTATTTGGTGAAAGAGAAAATGCCCAGGGAGCAGTCCTCTGTCACCTCCCAGCCCGGCAGCTCACGGATGGCGCGGCGCAGCAGGGTGAATATCTGCGGCACGTCCAGCCCGTTGGTATCGGTGGGTAAATCCCCCTCCAGCTCAGGGATGCGGAGTGAGAATTCTGTCTTGAGCAGTTCCAGCAGTGTCAGGTTGATGCGTGTGTCCTCATCTGCGCCGCGCAGGGTGAAGCCGGCTTTGACGCTCGGGCGGGTCAGTTTCACCGGAATGAGCAGCACGGGTGCCAGCAAGGCCTTGTCATCATCACCGCGGCGGTACCACTTCAGGAACCCGCATGCCAGATAGAGCGTGTTGGAGCCGCTTTCCTCCAAATCATGGCGGGCGGCAAGGTAGATGCTTTGCAGGCTGCGGCGCAGCTGCTCATCTGTGTGTGCTTTCTTGCCGTCTGTGGCAAGAAGCTCGTTTTTGCGGAACATTTCCGTTGAGAGTTCGCGCTGCAGCTGCGTGAGCCGCTGTGTTGGACAATCGCTTTTTTCCCGTGCCGGTTGGGTGGTGATGGTTTCAGGAATCGGTTTGATGCGGAACGCCGTTCCGCGCACGATTTTGTCCTCAAACTCAGCTACGTTCGGGATGCAGAGCCCAATCTGGCGGCTACTGCCCAAGCGGGTGTTCAGCAGGTTGTTGCGCAGTGATAAATCCAGCAGCTTGAGCTGCCAGGTCTCCATGCGGGTGCGGGGGCGGAGCTCTATCAGTGATTCCGCTTCCTCCAACTGAGCCGCTGTTTCCTCCGGCAGGAATGCATCCTCCGTGGCCGGAACACTCTCCGTTCCGGGGTGAAAGTCTGCTTTCAGGGCTTCCTGTCGCGTGTCGGAAATGGGGTGAATGCCCGTAGCCCAGATACGGACGATATCCAGTGCCAGAAAGTAGTCACTGTCAGTCAGTTTCATGATGTTTTCCCGCCCCGTAGCCTGAGCTTCGGTAAAGGAGACAGGTGAGCCGGTGCCGTTATCTGTCACCTGTGTGGTTTCCAGCAACAGCAGCTCTTCCAGCTGTAACAGATTGCGAATTCCCGCGGCATCCCGTGCTATTGCCGTGGGCAGGGAGTTGTCTCTGAGCATGACCCCAAGATATGCATGCCCCTGAACCAGAATGACGATGGGGTTGAAACCCGCCTGTGCCACAAGTGCCGCGAGCATGAGAGTGGTGTCCAGACAAGTGCCGCAGCCCTTGCTGAGAATGGCGGAGGGAAGCCGCACTCTCTGCCCCAGTCCGTCATCTGTCCAGCTTTGCGGAGGCAGAGCGTAAGTAATGCCGGAGGCACTCACCGTGTTCCAGATGGCATGCAGGCGGTTGATGATACCGCTGCGGGGCAGGGCATAGCCATTCCACCCCGGGGTAACGCCGTGTTTTTTCAGTTCTTTCGCCGCGCGGGTCAGCAGGGTGTCGATAGCGGCATCATTCGGGCGCACCAGTGCTGCCAGCAGCTCCGGGAAACGGTGACCGCCCACCCAGGTGTCGTATGGGTGCCAGTGCAGTGCTTGCTCTGTCTCCGCCAGTACCGCATCCCCGCATTTGACCGTCATTTTCACGCAGCCTGTTACCGGTTCGGTGAGCTGCATGAGCTTTTCGTGCTCATAGTGCACGCTTGGTATGGCAATACGCTGCGCTGTGCCTGCCGGCAGTTTTTCCACGCGGTAAACCTGCGGCTGTATGTATTCCGGGATGCAGTGCACCTCTACCGTGATGTCTGAAAGCTCTGCATCCGACAGTAATTCCGCTTCCGGTACGGGGTATATTCCGTTTTGCAGAGTAAGCACAGAAACATGCTTCAGAGTAAGAGGTGACAGTGTTACGGAAACCATGCCCTATACTACCACTGCCTGTTTCCCGGGTCAAGTTTCATTTGCTGAACCGCTGCCGGGTGTGCCCGACATTTATTTAGCCATGGCAATATGCTTCATGAAGCCGGGGAAGAAGCGGCGAAGCGGGTAGAAGATACCCAGACAGATGGCGGTGATGAGGAAAGGCATCCAGAGGCATTGAGTCGTGGTGAAATGCCCGCCATAGGAGCCGGTGAAAGCGAGTCGCAGGGCGTGCAATACGATGTAGTGGGTCACATAGATGAAGAATGCTGCCGGACCGAATGAGGCAATAAATCCGCAGAAACGGGGCAGGTATTGCTCGCAGAGCGCCCCGATACCCATGGTGCAGGACACGCCGAGCAACACCAGCGCACTGCTCTGCACCGGTGGGTAGAAGCCGAATCCGTACACCGCCGGCAGCAGAATAAGGGCTGCCAGCACCGGGGCCCAGGCGTAGCTGCGTACAAAGGCCGTGAAGCGGGCAAAGTCTGCATAGCGGCGAATCCACAGCCCCAGGGAATAGAAACCCAGAGCCAGGATGCTCTCGTAGAGTCGGAAAGGCAGCCACCACACGCTCCAGCTACCGTGGCTGCGGGCGGTTTCTGCATCGCGGGCGCAGAGTACATCGCTCCCGGCAAAGCAGAGCAACACCAGTACCAGCAGCACCTTGGAGGGCAGCCGCTGCAGCAGCGGGCTGAAGAGTGCCAGCAGAATCAGTGTGCGCAGAAACCAGAGCGGCACGTTGTCAAAGTCCCAGTAGCACCAGTTGAGCAGTCCCATCTCCCGTGGGATGAGCGACCAGCTGAGCCAGCTGAAATCTCCGGCAAGCGTCTGCTCCCAGTGCATCATGGGTTGCAGCAGCATGATGGACGCAACGGCTGTCCAGAAGATGAAGGGAAGCAGCAATGTTCTGGTACGCTTCCAATCCAGCCATTGGCCGACAGCTGCTTTGTGGGTAAAGTAGCCGGATACCAGAAAGAAAAAGAAAATCAGGCTGCGGTAGTTGAAGAGGTCAATGATGTAGTTGAAGCTGCCATACGGGCGATCCACATGGCGCAACACCACGAAAAATGCCGTATACACGCGGCAGAAATCAATCCACTGGATGCGTGTAGACGGCATTTGTTGATAATGAATAGACTGATAGAAATCAGGAGTCCTCTTCATCATCCGCCACTTCAAGCATGCGCCGCATGCGGCGGGTCAGGAAAGGACGGATAATCAGCCCGTATCCCAGATAGCACATGAAGATGAGAGCCGGGGCAATCCAGGGGAAAGCAATGAGGGCACAGACAGAACCTACCGCCAGCAGCATGGCTACGATAGTGCCGCGCTTCTCAAAGTTCACGTGTTTGAAGCTGGGGTAGATGACTCGGCTCATCATCAGCAGTGCCACCACGGTCATGACTCCCGCCATGATGTACTGCCAGTGGTGCGGCAGCTGGAGATTGCGGTTGGTGGTGAGGTCGATAACCAGGTACATGGTGCTGACCACGGCGCCGGCGGCCATGGGAACCGGCAACCCCACAAAGTCCATGCTCTGGTTAGGTTTCTTGGGGGCGGCGGCCATGCAGTTGAAACGAGCCAGACGCAGGGCGGCACACAGCAGGTAGATAACGGCAATGGCATCTCCCAGATAGGGAACGGGCAAGTCAAACAGCACGGCGCGCGCCAGCAGCATGGCGGGTGCTATGCCGAAGGATACCACATCTGCGATGGAGTCAAACTCGCGCCCGAAGGGGCCGTCTGCCTTGCACATGCGCGCCACTCGCCCGTCCAGCAGGTCAAAGATACAGGCCGCAAAGATGAGGTAGGTAGCCTGCTGGTAGTGGGCGAACGCCTCCGCCGTGCCGTCATCAAAGGCCATGCCCTTGAAGATGGTCAGAATAGCAAAGAAGCCGCAGAGCAGGTTGCCTGCCGTCAGCATGTTCGGCAGGATGGGAATCTTGGGTTCGTCCGGGTACACCGGTGGCTGAGGAGTGGCCATAATGTGTAGGTATGTTTATTCCGTTGTATTATGCCAGAGTTTCAGCTGCTTTGGCAAGCAGATTCTGCTTTTCTGCAAGATTCTTACCGGAACCGCGTGCCATATCGGCCTTGCCGCCGCCCTTGCCGCCTACGATGGGAGCCAGCGTGCGGATGAGGTCGCCCGCTTTCAAGCCGGCAGCCTGTGCATTTTCTCCGCAGTAGGCACCCAGAGAGAGGGTGTTGCCGTCATCGACCACCAGGAAGGCGGCGGCGGCATAATGGCGCTTGCGAAGTCCGTTGAACAGCTCGGTGAGCAGGTCGCTGCCACCCTCGGCACAGATAATAACATTACCACCGGTCAGCTGCTCTGCCAGCAAGGCATCGGCCATGCCGGCTGCGGCGGCAGACTGCGCTTTCTTCAGCTTCTTGTCAGCCTCCAGTGCCGCTTCTTTAAGCTTGTCGCAGTAGGCGTTAAACTCGTCCAGCAGGGCGTTGACCACGCGGATATCGCGGGACTGCACGGCTTTCTTGGCAGGCTGAGAATCGTTGGTGGGCACGGGAATGGCGGATTGCCCCATGGCGGTAAGTTTTGCATTGGCGGAATTCAGCTTGTCGAGCATTTCCTTACCCTCGGGCATGCGGGCGGCAATCATGTCGCGCACCACGGCAAGCCCTGCCTCACCCACGGCGGCCTCGATACGGCGCACACCGCTGGCAATGGCTCCCTCGCTGCGAATCTTGAAGAAACCGACCTTTCCGGTAGAGGCGGCGTGTGTGCCGCCGCACAGCTCCATGGAAACACCGTTGAATCCGTCTGTTTCGCCACCCATCTGCACCAGTCGCACCACATCGCCGTACTTGTCACCGAAGAACTGGCAGATTTCCGGGTGTTTCTTGATTTCGGTCATGGGGTATTCATTGGCGAGGATGGGGAGGTCTTCATCCACCCACTGGTTGACCAGCTCCTCCACGCGGCGGAGGTCTGCTTTGGAAATGGGACCGCTGTTGACATCGAAACGCAGGCGGTCGGCATCTACCAGTGAGCCCTGCTGGGCGATATCCTCACTCACCAGCGTGCGCAGTGCCTTGTGCAGCAGGTGGGTGGCACTGTGGTGAGCCTCCAGCGCGCGGCGGCGGGTGGTGTCCAGCACCAGCTCCACGGTATCACCCACGGCAGGAGTCACGCCGTCTGCTGTGGAGATGAGGTGGGCGCGGGCATTGCCAATCTGCTGAACCCCCAGCACCGGTGCGGAATCCCCGCCCAGCGACAGGGTGCCGCCATCGCTCATCTGACCGCCCATTTCGGCGTAGAACGGGGTCTTATCCGTGATGACGAAGAGCATGCCGTCTGCCTCATGAAGTTCTGTCACGGTGGCGGTGCAGCTGTCTTCCGTGTAGCCGGTGAACGCTGTAACCTGCTCAGTCTGGATGTCCAGTGCACGCACAATCTGCTTCTTCTGTGCGGCTTTGGCGCGCTGGCGCTGCTCCTCCATGAGGGTTTCGAAGCGTTCGGTGTCGATACTCAGGCCGCGCTCGCGAGCCATCAGTGCTGTCAGGTCAATCGGGAAGCCGTAGGTGTCGTACAGCTTGAAGGCGAAGTCGCCGGAGACGGCACCCGTGGCAGCCACTTCCTTGTCGAAGAGCTCCAGACCGCGGTCGAGTGTTTCGTTGAAGCTGGTTTCCTCTCGCAGCAGCACCTCTTTGATGGTGGCGGCGCGGCCAATGAGCTCCGGGAACACGCGGCCCATCTCCGCCGCCAGCGTATCCACCAGCAGGGAGAGGAAGGGCTTTTCGAGCCCCAGTGTGCGTCCGTAGCGCACGGCGCGGCGCAGGATGCGACGCAGCACGTAGTTGCGGCCGTTGTTGCCCGGCAGAATACCGTCTGCAATGGAGAAGCTCAGCGTGCGGATGTGGTCGGCAATCACGCGGAAAGCGATGCTCTCGCGCAGCTGTTCGCGGTTCTCCTCCGTGGCGTCCTGCGGGTAGATGTCGGCGTAGGTTCGGCCGGAAATTTCCTCAATGCGCTTGAAAATCGGGCGGAAAACATCTGTGCTGTAGTTGGAGACGCGGGCGTTGAAGTCCGTGAAGCCCTTGGTGCACTGCATCATGGCGCAGGCGCGCTCAAAGCCCATGCCGGTGTCCACATGGCAGGCGGGCAGGTTGCGGAAGGTGCCGTCACTCTCTGCATTGTACTGGATGAACACGAGATTCCAGATTTCGATGCACTGCGGGCTGTCCTGATTCACCAGGCTGCCCTCAGTCTTGCCTTCGGGGGTGAGGTCTACGTGCAGCTCGGAGCAGGGGCCGCAGGGACCGGTCTCGCCCATCATCCAGAAATTGTCCTTCACGCCGCCGTTGACGATGTGTACCTTCGGATCCAGCCCCTTGGATTCGAAGAGCGGTGCCCAGGTGTCCCAGGCTTCCCGGTCAAATTCGCCGGGGTCACCCTTGGACTTATCCGGGCAGTAGACGGTGGCGTACAGGCGCTCTGCGGGGAATCCCCAGCGCTCCACCACCAGCTCCCAGGCCCAGGCGATGGCTTCTTTCTTGAAGTAGTCACCGAAAGACCAGTTGCCGAGCATCTCAAACATGGTGTGGTGGTAGGAATCCTGCCCCACATCCTCCAGGTCCTGGTGTTTGCCGCCGGCGCGGATGCACTTTTGCGTGTCCGTGGCACGGGCGGGTTTCCACGGCGGGGTCCAGACACCCAGGAAGTACGGCACAAACTGGTTCATGCCGGCATTGGTGAAGAGCAAGCCGGGACTCTGCGGCATCAGCGATGCGGAGGGTACAACGGTGTGCTGCTTCTCACGGAAAAAATCAAGGAAACTCTGGCGAATCTGCGCTGCGGTCATCATAACGTCTTGCGAAATGGTAAATAATGCGGTGCGCTAGCATACACCTTTTCCCTGCGTGTGTAAAGGCTAAAGACGCTGATTCTGCTGTGCAGTAAATTGTAATGGGGGGTAAATGTGTTTCCCTAAGTTTTTTTGGGGCGGTGGGGTTCCAGCATGCGGCGGGCGGCGCGGGCGCGGGTGCGTGCCTGTTTGCGAGCCTGATTGTGGAGGTAGCGTTGCATGGCAAAGGGCTTTTTGCCGTTGAGCGGCACCGGGTGGGAGGTTCCGTTCGGCTCAATGACGGAGGCTTGTGTATTATCCTTGAAGCAGGCATCCAATATGTCCTGTATACGGCGTGCCAGCACCGGGTTTTCTATGGGAATCATCATTTCCACGCGTCGGTCAAGATTGCGGCTCATCCAATCTGCGCTGGCAATATAGACAAGCGGGTTGCCGCCGTTGTGGAACGTGAGGATTCGGGCGTGTTCCAGGTAGCGGTCTACAATGCTGACAATGCGCGTGCATGCCTGTGCCTGCGGCGTGCCGGGGGCCCAGCAGCAGATACCACGGATGTTCAGCCGTATTTTTACCCCGGCCTCTGCTGCTCGTTCCAGGGCGGACATGATATCCACGTCGTTGAGCGAGTTCATCTTGGCGCGTATTTTGGCTTTTTCTCCCTGCAGGGCACGCTGGGTTTCGGCGTTGATGAGGTCGAGCAGGCGAGCCTTCATCATGGTGGGGGAGGGGAAAGCCCGCCGGAACTGCATGAGCCGTGTGAGCCCCATGACGGAGTTGAAGAACTGGGAGGCATCCGCCCCCAGATTTTCATCGCAGGTGAGCAGGGAGAGGTCGCTGTAGATACGGGCGGTGTTCTCGTTGTAATTTCCGGTGCCGATGTGGCAGTAGCGGCGCAGGGAGCCGTTTTCCCGCCGGATAATGAGCATGATTTTGGCATGTGTCTTGAAGCCCTTCACGCCGTAGACCACCTGCACGCCGGAGCGTTGCAGCTGCTCGGCCTGTGCCAGATTGTGGCTTTCGTCGAAGCGTGCTTTGAGCTCCACCAGCACGGTGACCTGCTTGCCGGATTCGGCGGCGCGGCAGAGGGCGCGGATGAAACGGGAATTTTTGGCGGTGCGGTAGAGCACCTGCTTGATGGCCACCACATCCGGGTCGGCTGCCGCCTCCTCAATGAGCTTCACCACGGGTTCATAGCTTTCATAAGGATTGTGAATGAGGATATCCCCATCCGCTATGTTCTCAAACATGCTCAGCTCCGGGTCAACTCCGGCGGGCCAGCTCGGTGTCCAAGTCTCTATCTTGTATTGGTCGTTACCGGGTTCAAATGCCATCTGCCCGATATCGACCAGGCGCAGCAGACCGGGTACGCGGTAGATGGCATCTTCTGCCGCGCCGACGATTCCGGCAACGCGTGCAACAAAGCCTGCCGGTGTATCAGCAGGGATTTCCAGCCGAACACAGTCAGAGAACTTGCGTGCAACCAGTACCTCACGCATCTCATGCGCAAAGTCTCCGCCTTCCTCTTCTGCAACGGCAATATCGCCGTTGCGGGTGACTCGGAAAGGATGGCAGCACAGCACCTGCTCGCCCGGGAAGAGGTGGTGAATGTAGGCGGCCACGAGTGTTTCCAGCATCACATAGTGCCCGCGTCCCAGCGCGGCAGCTTCCACGCGGCGCGGCAGTGAATCCGGCAGGGTGACAGCTACAAACCGGGTGCCGTCCTCCTGCTGTTCTCTCTGCAGCTCTATACCGAGAATAAGGCTCAGGTTGGGCAGCGTGGGGGGAATTTCAACCTCCATGGCAAGCGGTGTCAGCAGCGGAGCAATGGAGGAAAGAAAGAGTTCTTCCAGTGCGGAACGCTGCATTTCTGTCAGCGCATGCAGGGGCAGGGGATTCAGTCCGGCTTCTTCCAGCAGCGGTATCAATTCGTTTTTCAGCAGACCATACTGCTCATCCACCATACGCCCTGCACGCGTGCGGATAAGCTCCAGCTGCTCTGTGGGGGTGAGCCCGGCCAGATCCCGCTTGGCCTTACCGCTTTGCCGCAGCAGGGTCAGCCCACCCACTCGCACTTGAAAGAATTCATCCAGATTGCTGGCGGTGATGGAAAGGAATTTGAGCCGCTCCAGCAGCGGTAAATCCTGCCGCCGGGCCTGATTCAGCACCCGCTGGTTAAACTCCAGCCAAGATATTTCCCGGTTTATATACATGTTGAGCTTGAATTTTCTGCACCGCTCTTCATTCTAGCATGCTCCCTGAACGGGGTCAAGCTTGCTTTTCTGCATCTTTTTTCACCCGTGCTTGTGCGCATTGCCTCAAAAAAAATCGAACCGAAGGAGAAATCCCAGTTTCGCCTACTGAGAGCTCAAATAGTGGTTGCCTCAAAATAAAAAGCACTATAATACCTACATGCACTTAATGATGAGCGGAAAAGAAAAAGAAAGGTTCGTTTTGAGGTCAAGGCTTCTCTATGGTAAATGCACCTCTCGTAATCAGAAGTCAGCAATTATAGAT
>JAFQEY010000088.1 GCA_017398765.1 Akkermansia sp. | reverse complement strand
GGAGGCAGCAATTTCGCTCGGCGAAAGCCGAATTTCGCTCGAGCCGCAGGCGAGAATTTCACTTCGCTCATCAGAGCGAACATCCCCCCTCCAATTTCCCATTTATCTACCAATGTGTCTATTCCTGCTGTTTAGCTATTTATCGAACGCTATACTAGGATTCCTCAGATACCGTTTCTTTGGCCGTAATCTTGCCAGCCGGGTTCCAAAAGTGCCTGGCTGCACTGTAGGGAACGGCTGTGATGTATCTGCTCCGCAGAAGGGAGGTGTCTCGATGCCCCATTTCGAGTTGCAGTTCAGGTAGATTGCGGAAGTGGGCCGCATGGTAGGAGGCAAAAGTGTGGCGGCATGTGTCCGGTGCCCAGTTTTGTCGGAAACCGGCTGCGTGTCGCAGGTTGCGCCACCGCTGGAACCAGTTGCGTGGAATGCGGCGGTCTTCTTTTCGCAGCAAGTGGTGGCAGCGCAGGGGGACTATCCTGCCGCCGCCTGTTTTGGAGGTTTCCGGGCGCACATAAATTTGGTGTTCTTTCCAGTTAATATCAGCGGGAGACAGCCGTTGTACTTCTGTGGGGCGCAGGCCGCAGAAGAGCATGAGGTGCAGGGAGAGCCGCATGGCGCGATGGGGTGGAAGCTCGGCTGTTTGTTGCAGTCTGCGTGTTTGGGTAAGGGAGAGCGGCATGATGGTCTTTTCCCGCACGTCCGGAGAATCAATGCGATTGACGGGGTTGCTGTCAACCCACTCTCGCCGGATACCGAAGGCGAAAATGCTGTGCAGGATGGCGCGCCCCTTCCGCAGGCTGCTGGGACTGCCGCCAAATGCCGTTTGGAGGATATGCCGGCATTCTTTTGCTGACATTTGGCGCAGGGGGCGGTCTGCCACCTTGTCCACTTTGAGCATGCGCCGCACGTAGTGTCTCAAATCCCGGCGCGTTGTGGGGCGGCGGTGAGCTCTCGCTTCGATGCTGCGAAAAGCGGCTTCCTGAAACGTGACGGTATGTTCAGCGGCCTGAAGTGCCGCCACGCCTTCTCGGAGAGTTCGGCGCAGTAGTTTGACCAGTTCATTGCGCCGAAGCCCATTGGCGCGCTCTCCCAGCTCTTCCGTGCATTCCAATATAAGCCGTGCGGCATCCGTTGCATTCAGTTCCCAGCGTTGCATGAGCTTGTTAGCGGTTTTTTTGTCTTCTCGGGTCTTCATAGAGGTCATCATTTTTAATGCTGACTCTTTATAAATAGCTTAAGACTCATTATTTTATAGAAAAACGCAGAAACGCGGACAACAGGAGAATAAAATAACCAGGAACCGCTCAACCTACACGTTGTCAGCAGCTTTAGTTCTCTGCGGTCGGATTGAACTTGACGACAGCATTAAAAATGCTGTATAGTTCAGTCCCCGCTTTGTGGTTTGGTTTGTTCATGTACCGCTGGATAGGGGGAATGGGCACGCTGCGTTCTTTCGGGAAGGCAGCGTGCTTCATGCAAGGCATCCCGGGCAATTGCGGACAAAATGCCCGGGGGATATTTCAACAAGTTCGGGGAGTTGTTGAGTGAGACAGAGTTCCGGTTTGCCGATGATATTACGAGGGCGGAACGCGCACCCTTGCACCGGGGTTCGCAGGGTGGGGGGAAGCCCGGGTATGGTTTGCAATTTGCTTCCTTTGGCTTGAGTCGCGGGGATAGAGGCCATGAGCGCGCGTGTATAGGCGTGTTTCGGGTGCTGAAGCAACTCTTCGGCTGGTGCACTTTCAACGATGCTGCCCGCATACATGACCTGAATACGGTGAGCGTATCGGCGCACTACGCCCAAATCATGAGTGATGAGAATGACGGCGGTTCCCAGTTCCTGTTGGCGGGCATGCAGCAAATCAAGCACCTGTTTTTGCACGGTGACATCCAGAGCTGTTGTCGGTTCATCAGCAATGAGTATTTGCGGGCGTGTGATGAGAGCCATGGCAATCATGACTCGCTGGCGCATGCCGCCGGAAAACTCATGAGGGTAGGCCTCAGCGCGTTTTTCCGGCTCCGGAATTCCGGTGAGAGCCAATTCCTCAACTGCGCGCCTGCGTGCTTCTTTTTTACTGAGCCCCTTGTGGATGATGAGCGGTTCCGCCACCTGGTCGCCGATGGTCATGCAGGGGTTCAGCGCGGTCATCGGATCCTGAAAAATCATGGAGATGCTTTGCCCACGCAGTTTATTGAACTGCTTTTCTGTGGTGCGTAGCAAATCTATTCCGTTGAAAATAGCTTTTGCTTTCGTTGGGATGACTGCAGGAGGGCGGGGCAGAAGCCCCATGAAAGCGGAGCAGGTTACCGATTTACCGGAACCGGATTCCCCCACAATTCCCAGTGTTTCGCCGGCGTGCAAATCAAAGCTTACGTCATTCACCGCGTAATTAATGCCGGCTCGGGTGTGAAACTCTACGCTCAGATTGCTGACCTGAAGAATGGGTGCGGACATGGGAAAGCTCCGGGGAAATCAGACGTGGGTGACAGTATGGGGAAGTTGACTGAGGGTGGCCTGCCCCATATCCAGCCCCTGCACAATAGCGCGCAGGGCTGCCAGAGAGCCTGCGGCATCAAACAAGGCATCATGCCAGCGTTTGCCGGGAACCATGCGCGCTACCTCCGGGGTGATACGCAGGGCGTTACATATACTGCTGAGTGAGTGGTCGCTCAGTGTAGGCATGGCTTGCCGGGCGAGTGCCAGCGTGTCCAGCCACGGTCCGAAGCCGTGTCCGGGAAAAGCCTTAAGAAAGCGAATCTCGGTGGAGGGATTATGCCCGACCACCACGCACCCGCTGAGCATCTCCCGAATCTGCGGCCAGAGAGAAGTGAATGGCGGAGCGTCAGCCAACATGTCTGAGGTAATGCCGTGCACTCGAGCCGCACTCCACCGCACCGGGCGGTCGCAGGAGATGTAGGACGTAAAGGTGCGTATCTCATCGGCAAACAAGCGTTCAATGCGGATGATTCCCACCTGAACCGGTTGATCCGTTTCCCCGGGGGCCGCCCCGGCAGATTCAAAATCAATGGCTGCAAATGGCAGGCTTGTCAGCGGCGTGCTCAGGATTTCGTTGCCCATGTGACAGCTTGTTGAATTTCACTCCGCAGAGCTTCGTAATCGCAGGAGAGGAAGCGACCGTCCCGGTACAGCTCTCGTCCGTCCACGACCGTGAGCCGATTTTCCGCACCTGTGGCGGCGTAGACGATATTGGAGACAACATTGTGGACGGGTTGCATGTTGGGAGGGGTGAGCGACAGTGCGATAAAATCCGCACGCATGCCCGGTTCAAGAGAGCCGATATAGGGGTCATGCAGAGCGGCGGCACCACCGCGCGTGGCCATATCCAGTGCCATTTGTGCGGGACAAGCCGTGGGTGACAGCTGGTGCACCTTTTGCAACATGCTTGCCATATACATTTCCCGCACCATATTCTGAGCGTTGTTGGAGGCGGGGCCATCCGTCCCCAATCCCACGGATACCCCGGCGCGGTGCATGGTATCAATGGGGGAAACCCCGCTTGCCAGCTTCATGTTGGAGGCGGGATTATGCACGACGGCACACTGCGTGGATGCCAGAAGTTCTGCTTCCTGCTGCTGTGTGTCTACCACATGGAAGAACGTGGAGATGGGAGACAGCAGCCCCAAATCATGGCAGTAGGCAATGGGGCGCTTGCCAAATGTTTTCAGGCAGGTTTCCGTTTCTGCCTGCGTTTCTGCCAGATGCATGCCGAAAAGGGCTCCTGTTTCCTCTGCCGTGCGGTAGCAGCGTTGCAGCAGTTCCGGGGTGGTGGTGTACGGCGCGTGGGGCACCACCGCCTGGCGGATACGTGGGTGGTTTATCCACTCCATAGCTTGCTCCCGAACCAGGTCGAAATACGCGTCTGCATCCCGGCAGGAGAGAGACGGAAAGAATTGGGTGACACTTTCACCGAGCACGGCACGCATGCCCATCTTATCCGCTGCTCGAAAAACACTGCGTTCCAGCATATACATGTCATAGAACGCGGTGGTGCCGGTGCGCAGCATTTCTGCCATGCTGAACATGGCTCCCAGTTCCACCAATTCCGGGGTGAGTTTGGCTTCTTGCGGGAAAATGTCCTGCGTCAGCCAATCCATCAGTGCCTTATCATCAGAGAATCCGCGCAGCAGGCTCATGGGTACGTGTGTGTGCCCGTTGATAAGGCCCGGCAGGATGACCGCACACCCCAAATCCACTTTTCGTGCATCAGGGTACATGATGGAGAGCATATCACTGTGTCCGACACTCAGGATACTGTTGCCTGAGACAGCGACTGCCCCGTAGCGGATAATATCGCGGCTTGCATTCTGCGTAAGAACGTAGTCTGCCGTATAGAGCGTGTCACAATGATTACCTGTCAGCATGGGGAGGCAGAGATGTCATTTACCAGAAAAGGATGGCGCAGGTGAGCACGGCAAGCCCGTATGCCAAGCCGAGCCATGCAGCACAGGTGTATACCACAGAGTGGCGAGCCAGCCACGCAGCCCAGTCCCGCAGCAGGTAGGGTTTCACAATCCAAAACATGGCTACTGTGAGAACCGGGTACCACCAGATGGGAATCAGCAGTCTCGTGACGGGGTCTTTGAGAAAAGCAGCACTGAGCGGTACAATAGCCAGTAGCAGGAGAAAGAGCCCCAGTGCTCGGGCGAACAGGTGTTCCGTTGATTTGGTGCACATGACAAAGCACACCAGCGGCGAGGCAAACAGCAGGTACGGGCGAAATGCCTCAAAGGTAAACAGCGGCATGCTCAGCGGATTCCAGTCCGCTTTGATGAGCAGCAGAACAATCCACACGAAATCGATGCACATGAGCAGTGCTCCCCATTGCGGTCTCAGGTGGGTGAGACAGAGCACTTTCTTTGTCTGCTCCGGCCATTTGATGGCAACCAGGTGCAGCAGGATGAGGATGCACCCCATCACGATTCCCGTGGCACCCAGTGGCAGCCTGTCGTACAGGTGGGAGTATTGCTCGTACATTCTTATTCTGCTTTAGGCACCATATTGATGCGGAAGTTTTTCTCAGACTCCGCTCCCCAGGAGGCGCACCCCATTGTGCCGACAAGCTTACCCTCAGCAGTCAGATAGAGAATCAGCTGACCATCCTTGGAATCGTATACCTCTGCCGTGGGTTGATCAGGGTCGTACTGACCATCGTAAATGGTGATTTTGATCATGGAGCCCTGTTCCGTGGGGGTGAGCTCACAGCGCCCCTCAATGTCCAGACTTGCTTCAGGCAGTTTGGTGTCATACACCGCCCCGACAAATTGGATGGACTCATCTGCCACAAGCTTGGATTGGCGGACAATCAGCGTGAGTTCTCCGAATCTGTCTCCGCGAGCCCATTCTCCGGCAAAAGATTTACCCTCTGCAAGGAGATCAGCACACATCTTGATGTGTTTTTCCTGCGCGGCGCGGGCGGCTTCCTCCGCTTCGCGAGCTTTGAGAGCCTCTTCTTCCTTTTGTGCCGTTTTTTGGGTGAATGTTGCGCGGGCGGCTTCCTCTCGGCTCAGGATGTAGGGACGAGCGGCTTCATTAAAAGCCACTGTTTTCTCTTTAATGAGCTGTTTGCGGATTCCCTCAAACTCCGGGGTCAGAATGCTGTCTGTCTCCGTGTTAATGGCAGATTCCGGGGTGAGTGCATCCAGTGCCAGCAGGTTGGCATCATCCAGCACCACGTTATCATACACCCAGGCATCCTCTTTGTAGGTGGCATGGAAATTAATGGTAACGGTGACCTCCTTGCCGGCTTCCACCGTCTTGCGGTACACGGAACCATCGGAAAGTTCCTTGAGTTCATTGAGAATGGTCTGCAAATCTGCCGGAAGAGGCTTGGCATTTCTGTCCTCATCCGTAATAAAATCAGAGGGGGCACCAATCTGCATCAGATATGAGGCCTCCGGTCTCATGGCAAGGTTGGCGGCCTCGTTGACAGCCTGTCGTTCCTTGTTGAATTCCTCAGGCGCAGCCTCCTTGGTGTAAAGGTTTTCCTTTACAATCATGCTGAGGTGCGCCGTGATGTTGAGGCTGCCGTCATCGTTCTTACCCGGCGCATCACAACTTACCTCCCCGGAGGTGGCTCTCTCACATACAGGCAACTTTTCCAGGATAAGGCGACCGATTTCCTCATTCGTCGGCTGAGCCGGCGGTTGGGGCTTGGCCGGTTGTTCTACCTTAACAGGCTCAGCCGACTGCTCTTCCTTCTCAAAGCAGGAGGGAAGCAGACAGGCAGAGGAAATCAGGGCTGTGGCGTATATCAGTTGCTTTTTCATAACCTCATTCTTTCATGATGCTGAAAGTATCGAACGTATTCTGCCCTATTTTATGGAAAATGTCAAGTGCTCACCGTTTTGGGTACTCATAATGTCACATTTCGGGAAGTTAAAATTAAAAGCGGCACCGCCGGGTACCCCCCAAAAGTCACTCTGAGGCGTCCGAATCACAGAAATTGTGTTTGATAAGTTGAAGTGAATTCCCCGGTGCGTGGGATGCAGACAATGCCGCGAAAACTTTTCCGAAAAATGTCCGCCGGGAGATGCCGAAGACTTTCGGGATGAACTTTGTGCCAGCAAAATAAGGGGCGAACAATTTTCAAAAATCGGAACATACCACCCTCCGCTGCACTTTAGTCTTGATAATGCAATTTATCTTTGCTAGCATAAACACCCCGCTCCCCTGCATGTGACGGCGTGCAGATGTACGGGGGAGGAGGGAGGTGCTTCTGATTGTTTCGGATGTGTCGGGCAGTCGGGGCAGATGCAGAAACTGATTCAATATCATCTTTCCGGGATTATGTTTAAGCTTTTTTCTTTCTTCAGAAAATCGGACGATGATGCCGCATGGAGCTCCGGGCATCTTGCCGGGCTTTCCGTGGTGGTTGCCGGCTTGATTTCCATTGGAGTGCTGGCGTTCTGGATGTCGGCGGATACTATGGATGGTTTGTACCGCATGGTGCGATTGCTGATGGCGGCCGGGGCCGTGGTGCTGCTGGGGTATGCGTTTCGGCTGCCATCGCAGATGAATTTGCGGCGAACCTTGTTGCTGATGGTGGTGATTGTATTACAATTATTGCTGACAATTGCCGTGAATTCTCTCTGTGGGGATATACCCGGCTATAATACGCCCGGGCAGGCACTGCTGTGGATGCCTTATATGCTGGCACCCACTGTGATGGCGGTGATGGTGGGGCGGCGGGTCGGCATATATGCCGCATTGTGCTGTACGATGTTCGGGTACTCGCTCTTTCCGGAGGAGACCCCACTGGCTGTGCTGTTCAATTATGGTGCGGTGTGCATGCTGGTGGGAATCGTTGCCGCGCGCATGAGCGGGAGAGCGCACAAGCGGGAGCGGATTTTACAGACCGGGTTGGTGGTAGCATTGGTGGTGCTGTGCTCTGTGTTCGGTCTGGTCGGTCTGCAGGATTCTTCTTTGGAGAGTGAGATGCAGTTGGCTACGTTCCGCAAAGGGGTTCATTTCTCAGCTCTGGCCGGGGAGCTGGGGGTCACTGTGGGTGTCAATTTTGTGCTGGCTGCTTTTATAGGTGGGGTGATGCCTGCTTTGGAGCGTATCTTTAACATATCCACACCCATTACCTGGCTGGAGTGGGCAGATATGAACCACCCGCTGCTGCGCAAGCTGCAGATTGCCGCTCCCGGTACATTTCACCACAGCCTGGTGGTGCAGCGTCTGGCAGAGGCCGCGGCGGAGGCGATTGGGGCAGATGTGACCCGCGCCGGTGTCTGTGCGCTGTATCACGATATCGGCAAAATCGAAAACCCCCAGTATTTTGCGGAGAATATTGCTGACCAAAATGCTACGCCCCATGCGGAGCTGACCCCGGAAACCAGTGCGCGTATCATTACCGGGCACGTGTCAGACGGTGTGGCGTTGGCTGAAAAATATGGACTCAATATACGTATCGTGAATGTGATACGTGAGCACCACGGCGTGTCGACCGCTTATTTCTTTTACCGCAAGGCTCAGGATTTGTACCGGGAGGAAATGAAGAAGTTTGAGGAAGGACTCATTGATACCTGCCCGGAGGAGGTGGACATGTCCGTGTTTACCTACAAGGGCCCCATTCCCCAGACCCGGGAATCCGGTATTGTGAGTATGGCTGATGCGGTGGAGAGTGCCACCCGCTCGCTCCGGCATCCTACGGAGGATGACATACGCTCGATGATTGAGGGGATATTTCGCGGGCGAATTCTTGACGGTCACTTGCAGGATTGCCAGCTGACACTGGGGGATATTGCGGTGATGAAAGAGACATTCTTCAACACGATACGTACCATGCATCACAACCGTATTTCCTATCCCAAACCCACGGCAGATGCCACACTTGCGCTGGCGGATAAGCGGGCTGCTGACAAGGAGAAAAAAGCGGAGCCATGAAGCAACAGCTGCGCAGCATCTGCATGATTCTCGGCTTTCTTGTCGGTTCTTTTTTTCACGAGGAGCTGGGTTTTCTGACCCCTGTTCTGCCGGTGGGTATCGCTGTCATGCTCTCCATCACTTTTATCGGGATGGATACCTCTCGGCTCAAGCCGCGCCGTAAGCATATCTCCGTGCTTTTCTCCATCTATGCCATAGCCATGGTGAGCTGGTATGCCGTGTATCTGGCAGGTTACCCGTTGTTGGCGGAGGCTCTTTTTTTCTGCGCTGCCACCCCCATTGCGTCAGCGAGTCCCATCATCGTGAGTCTGTTGAAGGGAGATGTGGAGTTCAGCACCACTGCCATGGTGCTCAGTCAGGCGGTGTTTTCCGTACTTATGCCCCTGCTGCTGCCGCTAGTGGTGCAGACGGCCGAGGTGAGCTACGGTGAGCTGGCGCTTCTCTCTGCTTCCCAGATAGCGACTGTTCTGGTGGCTCCGGCTATCATAGCCGTGTTGCTGCGTTGGCTTTACCCTCCCTGCCGCGTCTGGTCCGCGAAGTTGCGGGATGTATCATTGGGTATCTGGGTGTTTAATCTGGTGGTGGTGGCTGCGGCGGGGGTGGAGCGTCTGCAGCGTGCTCATACCTCTCTGTGGGACATGCTGCCCATCATGCTGGCGGCGGCTCTTCTCTGTGCGTTCTGCTTTTTCTTCGGCTACCGGCTCGGTGCACCGAATCTGAAGCGGGAGTGCTCCCAGGCCTTGGGGCAGAAGAATACCATACTCTCTCTCTACATGGCCACGCAGAGCTATGCCTCCCCCATGGCTTACCTTGGCCCCCTTATTTACGTCTTTTGTCACAATGTTGCCAACGCTGTTCAGCTTTCTCTAGCCGCCCGAGAAGAGAGTAAAGCTGCCGAAAAATCAGGGCATTGAGACGTGCTCAATGCCCTGTAGACCTGTGGTTTGCATTTGTTTATTCGTCATTCGGCAACCGCTGCGCCATTTCATTCTTCCTCCGGTTCAGCCTGGAATCCCGGGCGGGTCGTGACGATGATGAAGATTAGCCCGATGATGACGGAGAGGGCTCCGTAGATAAGGAAGGTGGAGGTGGCGGCGGGATCGGAGACGAGCCCGGTCATGTAGATGACCAGAAAGTTGCCCAGCGTGCTGGTGAGGAACCAGAAGCTGGACACGATGCTCTTGAGGCTTTTACCCGCAGCGGTGTAAGCGTACTCCAGCCCGGTGGTGCTCACCAGAATCTCTGAGATGGTGATGAGGAAGTAGGGGATGCATTGCCAGAGGATGCTGAGCGTCTCCCCGGAATCCAGCCGATGCTGCAGCCAAGCCACGGCTCCGTAGGAGATGCCTGCCAGCACAATGCCGATTCCCATGCGCTTGAGCGGTGTGCTCCATTTGCCGATGTAGGGGTACACGCACAGGGTGATGAGCGGCACAAATATCATGACCAGCAGAGGGTTGAAACTCTGGATTTCTTCTGCACCGAACCGGAAATTGATGGCAGAGAAATAGACCGGAGTCATTTCCTTGCCCTGAATTACCCAGCTGGACATGGTTTGGTCAAACAGGCTCCAGAAGGGGATAATCATGGCAAACACGGCCAGCACACGCAGCAGGTTGCGGGTGGAACGGCAGTCTTTTGCACTGTAGCGCGCGGCTGTCAGCTCACTGCCGCGGTAGAGCCGCGTACCCAGCACCCCCATGAACCCGCGTGCGTTGAATACCTCTGCCAGCTTGAGTGCCGCTGCTAACATGGCTGCCACATACAGCAGGAGGGCTGCCAACCCAATCAGTGCCGCTGTGGTTTGGCTACCACCGCTCAGGAGTGCCAACTTCTCCCCGCCGCTCTGTGCCCAGTACCCAAGCAGGATGATGATGGGGGCAATGACGATGAATCCGCCAATGCCCAATGCTGTGTTGGTGGCGGAGGCAACGGCGGCACCGCCGAAACGTTCACAGGCAGCCGGTGCCCCGCGGAAGATGCGGCAGAGCAGTGCCGGCAGGAAGTGGGGTTGCGTGGGGGCTATGTGCCGGTATTGCTTGCGCCCCAGCCAGAAGATGAGGGTAGCAAGCCCCATGAAGATGCCCGGGATGCCGAATGCCCAGCTGTAGCCCCAGCTCTGGCGCACCCATGGTATCACCAGAAAGGAAAAGAAAGAACCCAGATTGATAGACCAGTAGAACGCCGCATACACGCGGGTCATGACGGCAGGCTCTTTTTTGGCGTCTACCTGATCCCCCACAAATGCGGAGACGCAGGGTTTGATTCCACCCGCTCCCAGCGCGATGATGAAGAGCCCGGCAAAGAGAATGTAGCGGCGCATCTCGATGCTTTCCGTCAGGTCTGCCGTGGCAAGCACGCCATGCCCCAGACAGTAAAAGAGGGAGATGTAAAGGATGGTGCGGTAGCGCCCCAGGAAGCGGTCGGCAATCCATGCCCCCAGCAGGGGCAGGATATAGATGCCGGCCAGAAAGAGGTGGGCTACCTCCACGGCGGCACTCTCTGTCATAGCCAGCATGCCGGTCATATACAGCACGAGAATGCTGCGCATGCCATAGAAACTGAAACGCTCACACGCTTCATTGCCAACAATGAATTTTGTCTGGGAGGGAAGAGCCATAGTGTTGTTCTTGCTTTAGTGGGGAGGGGAAAGACACATGCACAGCTCCGGGGGCGGTCGCTGTGCATGCCTGAATAGTCTTAGAGGGGGGGAGTGGCTTATTGCTCGTTCTTTCGGGGAATCGATACTTCAAACTTGCGGTAGGCGTTGCTCAGCCAGTCCACCAGCAGCATGCCTTTCAGCTGTGCATTCTGCTGCGGTATCATGCTGAACGCCTTCATGGCGGTGTACTCCGGGGAATCCTCGCAGGTGCGCCCAATCACCGCCGTGATGCGTGCCCCCTCAGGGGTGATGACGATGGGAGCCAGCTTGCCGCTGGACACGCTCAACAGAGCCTGCGTGTCCAGATGCATCGGCAGTTTTTCCGGGTCAGCCATGAGCCCGATTCCCACAGGCCCGAAGTCTTCTACCACAGCACCGGCGGCAGCTGCCTTGGCAAAGGCGGCGTCTACCCCGCCGGCCACGGCGGCTTCCATTTCCTCATACAGTTTTTTGGCGGCGATATCCAGCGCATTGTCAGCGCGCTCCTTGACCAAATCTGCCTTGGCACTCTCACGGGCAGCCTCATAGGCAAGCACCTGCGGGGTCTCGATTGCTTCTACGCGCAGGAATACCAGCTTGCCGTTATCCGCACCGAAATACCCACGCACCTGGGTGATTCCGGCCAGATTGTCAGCTTGCCCCGCTTGGGCGGCGGTTTCATACTCAGCGGGAGTCGGGGCGGAATCCACTTCTGTGAAAGCTATCTGAGCAAGCGGCACGCGCTGCCCGTTGTGATTCACTTCTGCCTTCAGCTCAGCGGGGGCTTCCGCCTGTGTGCAGAGCGGGAAAGTCACGTGGGAGCTGCCGTCTGCCTGCAGATAGGTGAACGCCTCGTTTTCCGGATTTTCTGCGGCGGCTGCCAGCAGCTTGTCGAAGCCCTTGCCGTTGGCAAGAGACAAATCCTGCATGATGATGTCGGCCGTTGCCATGAGTGCCTCAATGGAGGACTCCTTGTCCGGGGTCAGCGTGTAGAGAGAGATGACGCGGCGCTCCTTGCTCTTGTAGTTGTCCTTGTGGGTTTCCCAGTAAGCCTTGATTTCCTCTTCAGAGGGCTCAGCCGGAGCGGATACGGCTGAGGCGGGCAGCCATGCGGTTTTCCCTGTGATTTTCTGGGTCAGCGCATCGATGATATTGCCCGTAGCCTTGCTGTGGAAGCTCATATCATCTGTCAGCATGGCAGTGAGAGCCTCCCAGACCATCATATCACTGATAAGGGAGCGGAATGCCTTTTCCTGACTGTTGTTGGTCACTCCCTTATAGGTGCCCACCATGCGGTTGTACAGCTCTGTGTCAAATGTGCCGTCTGCCTTGCGGAAGGCGGGAATGGCCTGAATATAGGCATCTATCTGCTCCTTGGAGGGGGCAATCCCCAGCTGCTCTGCCTCATGATGCAGCACGGCTCGGTTCACGGCGATATTGGTCTCTGCATCTTCGTTGATGCCGTAGCACCACATCCGCAGTGTATCCTGTGCCACACTGACAAAGTTATCATACTCCGGGTGCTGCTGTGCGTAGGCCTGCAAGGCGGCGTTTTCATCTTCACTGAGACGGTCGTCACCGTTGGCATCAAACCGGTCACGCAGTTTGCCATACGTGGCTTGACTGAGCTGCTGGATATATTCCTTGCCGTTTTCTCCCAGACTGTAAATCTCCGGGTAGGAATAGCCCGTGCCGTTGACTGTGATATAGGAATTACCGCCAATCATGCTGCCCTTGTCTGCGTAGTCCATCATGATAAGACCTACGCCCACACCGAACACGGCGACAAGCACAATGATTGAGTTCTTGCGAATCAGTTCAAGTACGCTCATGGTTTTATTGTTGAGGAAAATGGTGTAACGCGTCTATTCTAGCGGATTCTCTACACGTTGCAAGCAAGAAAACGTCTCCGTGTGTCATGAGCTTTCTCTCTCTCCCTGCCATGACATGCAGCTGGTATCCGTTGCCAACAGGGGCTCGCTTTCTTCTTTCTCCGTTTCATTCGTTTCGGGAAAACGGTGAAATTGACTCGAAAATATACAGATTCGTGCCACCGGGCGCGAAAAGAGGTTTGCTATGTGTGAAAAAATCAGATATAATGCGCGCGCGGTGTGTATGATGACGCTCTGCCCGCCGATTATCATCCCCAGATAAGCTAGCAATGGAAACAATAAACGTGACCGACTCAGTGGAGGCACTCGAGGCTTTGTATGGAAGCGATACCTTCGGTGTCAAGACTATGGAGAAATATCTCTCCAAGAGTGCATTTAAAAAGATGATGCTTACCATTCGACAGGGTGGCAAGCTGGATACGAGCATTGCAGATGAGGTGGCGCAGGCGATGAAACAGTGGGCTCTTTCCAAGGGCGCGACTCATTACACCCACTGGTTCCACCCGCTTACGGATGCCACGGCGGAGAAACATGATTCTTTTGTGGAGCCGGACGGTAAGGGGGGGATGATTTGTGAGTTCACCGGCAAGAACCTCATTCAGGCAGAGCCGGATGCCTCTTCGTTTCCTTCCGGCGGTATACGTGCTACCTTTGAAGCTCGTGGCTACACGGCGTGGGATCCCACCAGCCCGGCATTTATCAAGCGCACGGCCAATACCGCGACCCTGTGTATACCGACGGCGTTCTGTTCCTACACCGGTGAGGCTCTTGATAAGAAGACCCCGTTGCTGCGCTCCATGGCAGCTGTGAGTCGGCAGGCAGCACGGCTGCTGAATTGCTTTGGGGTGGAAGCGAGCTATGTGGATGTCAACCTCGGGGCGGAGCAGGAGTACTTTCTGGTTGATCGCGATTTGTACCAGCAACGCATGGATCTCATCGAGACCGGGCGTACGCTCTTCGGTTGCCTGCCTCCCAAGCACCAGCAGATGGAAGACCACTACTTTGGCTCTATCAAGGAGCGCGTGCTGGAGTTCATGAACTCTGTGGATCACGCGCTCTGGGTACTCGGCGTGCCCGCCAAGACCCGCCATAATGAAGTTGCCCCCGGTCAGTTTGAGCTGGCTCCGCTCTTTGAACCCAACAATGTGGCGGTTGATCACAATGTGATGATTATGGATATTCTTCAGCGGCAGGCTCTCAAATACAATCTTGTCTGTCTGCTGCATGAAAAGCCCTATGCCTGTGTGAACGGTTCGGGTAAGCATAATAACTGGTCACTCTCTACCCCGGAGCTGGGTTCTTTGTTCAGCCCGGGCAAGACTCCGCATAGTAATATCCTCTTCCTGACTTTCCTTGCCTGTGTGATTCAGGCGGTTGACCGCCATGCGGATTTGTTACGTGCTTCTACCGCCAAGGCCGGCAATGATCACCGCCTCGGTGCTCAGGAAGCCCCGCCCGCCATTATCTCCATCTTCCTGGGGGATGACCTCACCAACATCATTGAACAGATTAAACACGGTGGGGCTAAGAGCTCCTGCTGTAAGACCATGATGGAACTGGGTGTGGATATCCTGCCGGAGCTGCCGAAGGACACGACGGATCGTAACCGAACATCTCCCTTTGCTTTTACCGGTAACAAGTTTGAGTTCCGCGCCGTCGGCTCTTCTCAGACCTGTGCCTGGCCCATGGCGGTGCTCAATACCATGATGGCCGAAACGCTGGATGAAGTGGCCACCTATCTGGAGCCGCATGCCGGTAAGCCGGAGTTCAACTCTGTGGTTTCTGCTTTGCTCAAGGAAATGGTGACCCGGCATGACCGCGTTATCTTCAACGGCAATGGATATTCCGATGAGTGGGTAGAGGAAGCGGCTCGCCGCGGACTGCCCAACATCAAGAGCACACCTGAGGCTCTGGAGGTGCTTTCTTCTCCCGCTGCGCTGGAACTCATGGAGAAATACAGCGTCCTCTCGCGGGCAGAGCTGCTTGCCCGCAAGGAGATTCAGGTGGAAAACTATGAGAAAATTATTGATATTGAGGCAAAGACTTGTCTGAATATGCTGCAGACTATCTATCTGCCCGCAATTGCCGAGCAGATGACGCGGATCTGCGGCACAATCTCTGCAATCAAAGCGTCCGGAGTTTCTGCCGGGCTCAAGGCTGCGTGTGACAAGGCAGAGTCAGTCGGTGCTCTTTACGATGAACTGCCGGATAAAGTGAAGGCTTTGGAGCAGGCTATTGCCGCCGGCAGAACCGCTGATATGTGCGCCGCCATGGAATCTGCCCGCGTGACGGTAGATGCGCTCGAAGCAATCGTGGCGGCTGAGCTCTGGCCGGTTCCCACGTATGCTCAGATGCTCAATATTCACAGTAAATAATTCTTCTCCTCTTTCATAACTAAAAAACGTGCAGTCGTTGCCGGCGACTGCACGTTTTTTTTGGGGGGGGGGCAGGGGAGTGGGCAGGGAAATGCTTTTGGGCGTGGTCGGTTCCCTTTCCTGTGTGCAAAAAAACGCGTGCTGCAACCGAGGTGGTGCAGCACGCGTGACGAATGTCGGTTGAGCGTGGTTATCTATCAGAAGCGCACGGAAGCACCCACATTGGCACCTGCACTCACGGCATCGCCCATGATTTCAACGCTGCCGTTGGCTCCAACGCTCCAGTAGGGGTTGATATCGTAGGCGGCACCCACGCGAACGCCTGCGCCCACGGTGCCGGGATTGGCTCCTTCCTCACTCACGCCGTCAATGGTGGGGGCGGGGTCATCGCGCACAATATCGCCCAGAAGTCGGGCTTCTGCGTACAGCACGGTAGCAGAGAAGCGGCGGGTGATACCGGCACCCAGTTCGGCACGCAGGTTGCGGATTTCTCCACTGTCTATGCCGAACACCGAATCAGAGGTGGTCATGAAGTATTCCATGCCGGCAAAGAGGTTGACGGTGGTGGTATCGCTGATGCTGCGGCTCCAATCAACGCGCCCGTTGAGCTGGAAGCTGTCCTGCTGCCACTCTATGCCGGAGCCGGCTGTGGAGGGAGCGGATTCTACGGAGCCGTATGCGGCTGACCAGCTGAAGGTAAGCCCACTGGTTTCACTCAGTCTGCTCAGCACAGTTGCGCCGTAGACACCTACATAGGTGCCGTCCTGCTCCATCTTGTCGAGAATGTTGGAGGCACTGATATCTGTGGAGGTTACACCAACTGCCATGCCGATGCAGCTGCGGCTGCCTACCATGGTCTCAAAGCCGACGGCTGCTCCCAGGGAGTCTGCATCTGCTCCGTTCTTGGCTCCATCATCGTTCACTGTCATGTGGGAGTAGAGCCCGGATGCCCAGACCATGACTCCGTTGTTGCCAATGAGCCCGGACGCGGAGCGCTGCCCCTGCAGGGCATCCGTAAAGGCGTGAGAGGAGGCGAACATGCCCCAGTTGCTCTGTACAAGCAAATCTCTCAAATCTTCTCGGGATACGGTCCACTTGCCATCCACATGTTCGTATACCTTGTCCAAATCCAGCAGAATCTGTATCTTTTCGTCTGTTTCCTGGAGTACCAGCGCGTATTCCGTGTTCGGATTACCGTCATCGTAGTCGAGGATGAGGCAGCTGATGTCATCGTTAGTCAGGCTGTCAGCTTCTATGAGGATGTCTCCGTCCGCATATTGTCCCTTGGCAAGGTTAATCACGGTGTCGGCAGACAGGGTGAGTGAGCCGGAGACGCTGAGCGTGCATCCATTGGAGCTGACCATCATTCCGCGAGCCATCGGCGTGTTGGTATTGCCTTTGCCGTTGAAGTAGATGGTGCCGCCGTTGAGCTTCAGATTGCCTTCAATCCGGGCATCATTGTCCAGCACAAGGGATGTTGAATTACCGGTGTTGACGTTGCCGGTGATGCTGCCGCCACGGAAATGGAGTGCCTGTTTACCGGTAAGTATCAGTGCCGGGATTTCTGTTGCCTGTATCCGTCCGCCGTTCAGGTAGATATCTCCGCTGCCGAACGCTTTCTCCTTGGCATAACTCAGGGTACCTCCGTTGACGGTGGTTGTCCCGGTGGAGGAATTGTCTCCGCTGAGGACTATTTCACCGCTTTCTACGGTGAGATTGGTGTTCCCCTTAAGTGCGGATTCAATGGCAGAGTTTCCTTTGACTGCGATGTTGGTGTCCTTGAGTGAGCCCTCCTTGATGGAGCCTGCAACAAGGTCAATTTGCTTGGCCGTGGTGTCATCTCCCACGGCAAGGTCACCCTGCACGGTTATTGTACCGTTGTAGGCGGTGCCGCTGAATTTGCCACCGGTGGCAACAACGTTGTTCTTCACGGCAAAATTGCCCATGTTCACATGACCGCCATGAAGCTGTATATTCCCGGTGCCGAATGAGCCTGCACCCCCGGCGTTCACCGTGCCTTCACGGATGGCGGTGCCGCCGGTGTAGGTGTTGTTGGCGTTCATGTTCAGGGTGCAGCTGTCTTGCTTCTCAAGCCCTGTGCTGCCGCCAATGGAACCGCTACCGCGCAGTGACACTTCTTCGCTCCCCGTCACGGTGATAGAAGCGGGCTTGACTTCCCCCACGATTTCTACGGTGCCGCCTTTGTCAAAGACCACCTTGTCGCGGTTATAGAAAATCGGATCCACGCTGCTCGGATCTTCCATGTGGCTGACATCCCATTCCGTACCGCCGCGCTGTTCCCACTTTCCGGTGGCTCCGGCGTTCCAGTACAGGGTTGCTGCCTTTTCCACCACTGTCAGAAGCAGTCCTGAACCGTTTTTGCTGATGGTGTTTTCGTTTCTTGTGTCCGTATACGGATTCAGGAGCGTTTCATCTCCGACGATGCTGCCGGCATTTGCCAATACGTAGGAGCCTCCGTTTACATAGGCACTGACATTGACATCTGTTTTGTTGAGAATGTTTAATTGTCCGCCTACGGTCAGGATGATTCCCTGTCCGCCGGGAGTAAACACACCGCCGTTCAGGTCAAGATTTTCTGAGATGATGGTTGATACGTTAGTGTTGATACCGGAACCGTCTGCCGTCGCAACGGAGCCATGCAGGTTGCCACCGTTAAAGGTGAGCTCCTGGCCGTTTGCAAGGGTCATCTTGTTGTCCAGAAGCATGCTGCCGCTCTGTATAACAATGTCAGCCGTAGTGCTCCCCTCCAGGACAAATGTGCCGTCCATTACCGTGAAGGTGCCGGTGGAGGTGTGATTGCCTCTCAAGGTGGTTTTGCCGTGGGAAATCAGGTTTGTTTTCCCGATGAGTAGGGTTTCATTACCCACGTCACCTATTGTAGCATTGACCGCGGTGATGGTGGTGTTGATGAATGAGCCGCCGGCCACACGCCCCGGATTCAGATAAACGGATTTGGCTGTTGTGTTCTCACCAATGACGGCATTGCCGGTTATTTGGAGCTCGCCCGCATAGCCCGTGCCGGAGAATGAACCGGCATCCACTCGCACGGTGTTGGTTACGGCATAATTGCCTAAATCCAGTGCTCCGCCTTGGGTGACGGTTATTGTCCCGGTGCCGAACGCTTTTGCGTTCCCGGCGATAAGGGTGCCGCCTTCCACAACCGTATTGCCACTGTAATCATTCGCGAGTGCGACGGTGAGTGACCCGGTGCCGCGTTTGGTCAGGGACATCTCACCGCTGAGCTTGCCGCCGGAGTTGTCTGCCACCCATGTGTAGGGTGCATCTACGGTATTATCAACAATCACGTCTGCCGGGCGAATCTCACCTTTCAGGTAAATCGTGTCGCTTACTCCTGCTCCGCCGGTGTGCCCTGCATCAGTAAATGTGGCAGTAGCACCGTTGGAGAAAGCGTAAGGCTGCCCATCCTGCTGCCAGTTGATGGCATTGAAGCTCCAGACGTAGTCGCCGTTGCCGTTTGTCCACTCGGCATCTCTCAGTTTCGGCTGCGTTGTGTAGTAGTTGAGGTGCCGCATGCCGTTCCCGTCTGTTTCCCATATCAGGTTGGCGTAGGTGGCAGTGAAGCCTATATCCTCATTGCTGCTGACTGTTATGTTTGCCGATACCCAGCCTGTTACCGTATATTCTTCAGGGATGCTGATGAGGTGGTATATGTCATCTGACAGCTGATTGTCTGAGGTGATATAGACGGTGGTTCCTGCATTAAATGTTACATTGTCGTTGATGAGGATGCTGGAATCATTGTGGTTGAGTGCCGTAATATCAAAGGTGAAGTTGTTGTTCCCTTCAAATACGGTTTCAACAGAATCAATGAAGCTGTTCACTCCTTTCAGGTGAAGCCCTGACCCGGTGCGGAACACGGTCCTGCCGTCACCCATCGGGGGGGCTACTGTTTCCGGTATGTTTCCCAGAAGCGTACCGGCTCGCATGTAGAGCGTTGACCCGGGGTTGGCTATAAAGCCGCCGCCGTTGTAGATGGCACCATCACATATCTGCATGCGCCCCGCATGCAATGTGGTGGTACCCAGGGCAACGGAGGTGCAGGAAAGTAGAGATTCCTGCGGGGTGGGTGTTTCATTCCCTGCGCCGCGCATTTCCTTGAGATAGGCCTTCAAGTCTTCATCTGCGAATCTGGCGGAGAAGATGACATCGCCCGTTGCGCTTTCGTCCTGCCCTTCCTGATTGGTGAATGTGGCGTTGATGGTTACGTTGGTGTCTACGCAAATTGGGTCATACAGAGTGATGGCCTTGCCGGCTCCGGCAGCTAAAGTCAGTAAACCCTGATTCTCCGACTCAATGTAAATACTTTCCAGATAATGTTTCTCTTCATCTCGGGTCTTGTAGTGAAGCGCGTTGTTGCGGATGGTGACGGAATTGTTGCCGGTAATGCTGACGGAGTGGTTGGAGTATATGGCGGCACCTCTTGCTACCCCGAGCGGCCCGGAGGTAACCATCTCCAGTCGGTTGCCTTGTATGGAGACATCTTCGTTGTTGCTTATTTCAATGGTATTACCGTAGAGGGCACCGCCGCGTGCATCTGCATAGCAGTTGTTGTGGGTTGTTGCTTTTACGTTCAGGAAGTTGGTGTCTATGGTCACATCCTTATTGCCGGTGATGACTGTTTTGGGGGACACGATAACCGCGCCATATCCATAGGCTCGCACCGGCATATTACCATTGGAGACAGTCAAATTGATTTCATTGCGAGTGAGATAGATGTTGCGGTTCCGCTCAAACTTGACGGTGCTGTCCGGTCTTCCATACCCTGTCAGGTTCCCCTCTTCATCATGTGTCATGGAGGTGCCGCCAATCACTGCGCCGCCGTATGCCGTGGCTGTGGAGCTGGATGGGATGGACTGCTTGTTGCTGTCCATTGAAACGTCGTACAAGGAGACAAATGTTAAATCTCCCACAGTTATCAGGTGAGAACCGAACGACATATCAAGGGTGCAGAGATTGTCGTTGCTCCAACTCGTGAACAGTACGTTGCTGTTGCGGGCTTCTATTACTGTCTCTCCGCTCCAGGCCATGGTGGGGTTGGTGACATTTGAGGACGGCTTAATCAGGAACGCCATGTTTGGGGCGGAACCTGCTACGCCGCTGGTGGAGGTGACGACACTCTGTGTTATGTAGGTGTCCGGAATATCTGAGTATCCGCCGAAGGTGTATGCCGGCAAGGCAATCGCAGCAGCTACGAGTGCGCGGAACAGAGACGCGGGGAGATGTGGTTTCATATATGTGTTGTGTTGAAATATCGGAAGATGGATGCCCGATTGGAAGTCGGAGATGAGTTCGTTGCTGCCCGGTCTATATTCAGGGAGAAAAAGGGTAACAACAAAGTCTCTACTCATTCCATTCTACCCTATCGATTTATGGAGTCAAGCTCAAAAGAAGACAATGCGGAAGATAATTCAGCCTGGGGGTGGGAGGGTGGTAAAAATAGCCCCGGTAAGGGCTCAATGCCGCTTACCGGGGCTGCTGTGAACTGATTAAGGTGTGTTTTTACGCCTCGCTGATGGTGACCTTGGCGTTGCGAACCAGAAGGTCAATCACCTTTGAGGTGATGATGGAGAGGCGGATTCCCGTGACGCGGTTTTCACGGTACATCTTGCGGATAAAGTTCTTGAGGTTCTTCTCCTGCGCCTGTTCTGCCATGCGGGACATAGCACCGAGCAGCTCCTCGTCTGTGACCATGACGTTTTCCTTGGCGGCAATCTCCTGCAGGGCGAAGTAGACGCGCAGGTTGCGCTCTGTTTCTTTCACAGAATCGGCTCGCAGGGCATCCATGTCCTTGGCAATGTCATAATTGCCGGCCTGAATGGCGGCATAGACTTTGCGCTGCACGGTGTTGTCATTTTCTTTCTCTACCAAATCAGCGGGCAGGGCAAAGGTGAGCTGGTCTGCCAGTTTTTCGGAAATCTGGTCAGCCTTGGCCTCATCGTTGGCACGCTCCTTGTTGCTCTTGAGATTCTCCCGCACTATTTCCTTGATTTCGTCAAGGCTCTTGCCGGGCAGGGCTGCTTCAAAGAGCTCGGCCGTGATCTCAGGAACCTGCTTCTCACGCACTTCTTTCACCGTGCAGCTGAAAGTTACTTCCTTGCCTGCCAGATCGGAGATGGGGAAGTCCTCTTTCATGGTGACCACAATGTCCTTTGTCTCGCCGGCGGAGAGACCGATGAGCCCCTCCGGCAGACCGGGAACGAAAGAATCTTCCTCCAGTGCCATCCAGTGTCCCTCGCGACCTTCCATAAAACCAACGGGCTTGCCGCAGTACTCTGCTGTGGGTTTGCCCTCAATGGTGGTGGTGAAATCAATCACGGCGATGTCGCCCTTGGCTCCGGCTCGCTCTACAACCTCATGTTTGGCGGAAGTTTCTGCATATTTCTGCAGGGTGTCCTGTACCTCTTCATCGCTTACGTCTGTGGAGGGGACAGTCACTTCAATGCCCATGTATTCGGGTAAGTCAAAGTCAGGGACGATGGTAAGAGTTGTGGTAAGGGTGGTGGAGCCGTCTTCATTGTTTTCAACGGAGGGGGTGCCGAAGTCGAGCACTTTCATGTCGGGATTCTGCTCCAGTGCCTGCTCCTGCACATCAGACTTGATGCGGTAGTCCATTTCCTCGGCAATGGCTGAGGCATAGCGCTTGGCAATGACGCTCTTGGGGGCCTTGCCCGGGCGGAAGCCGGGGATGCGGGCACTCTTGGAATAGTTAGCTATGATGCTGTCCTTCATGGCGGACACTTCCTGAGCGGAGGCGGTAGCGGTAAGCGTTGCCTGACAATCGCTGGTCTTGTTGATGCTGATATCCATGGTGTGGTGGAGTTAGAAAACTGTAAAAAAACGCGCAGCGATTATGCAGCAGGGGGGGTAAAAAGGCAAGCACAGAATCATGAATGACGCAAATATCTGAATGGCGGTTATTTTGTGCTTGCGTGTGCCGGAATCAGTTGAGCAGGTAATCCAATGCTTTGAGCTCTTTGCTCCCGTACCATTGTTGTGCATTCAGTCTGCTGCGTTGTTCGCGGAGCGGTGCGGTGCTTTTGCCAAGTGCTGTTGCGGCTGCTTCCATTTCCGGAGAATCCGGGTGAATGCGGCCTTGCATCAGCAGGGCTCGTGTGGGTAGTGTGGTGTCATGCAGCAGCAGGAGCTCTTTCAGCTCCGGCAGCGCGGCGGCTGCTCCCTCTGCGCTCTGTACCCGGCTCAGAATTTCTGCCGTGCGCTGGCAGATATCTGCATACAGGTGCAGGTCTGCTATGATTTGGCTTCGTTCGGGCGGCGTTTGGGAAATCATGTTGAACACCGCTTGTAGCGGCAACCATGGCAGTATCTTTTCCGCTTCTGCTTCATTGGCCTCTGTGTAATCCAGCAGCAGCCGCATCTGCAGCTCATCTACCGCATACAGTTGCTGCATTTGTTCGCGCGCATTGCGGAGAGCGTATGCCCGGGGGCGGGACATATTGCCCTTTGCCTGTAATTTCAGGATTGCGGTGAACTCTTTTGGTGCATGGGGCAGAGCCTCGGCTTCCCGAGCCATGGCTGCCAGATTCTTCTCTGTTTCCCGCCAGCCCGCTGCGCGGGTGCGGGCCATCCCCTTGAAGAGCACCTGCTTCATGGCACAGCCACGCCCCAGAAAAAGATGCCGAGTGAGTTTTCCAACCTGTTCTTCTGTCGGCGGTAGTGGTACTTCCGCCGCTGCATAGTCAGCATAGGGTTCCCGCTGCAATATGACCTGCACTTGCGGCGGTAGTTCCTCTGCCGTCAGGCTGAGTAGCGGCAGCAGCCCTGTGCATAGCAGACTCATCAGGAGAAACTGCCCATGTAGAACTTTTTCTTGCCGCGGCGGATAATGACAACCTCTCCCTCCAAGGCCATGGCCGGGGATACCTCGAATGCGGCATCTTTCACCACTTCGCCGTTGAGAGAAATTGCACCGTTGCCGATAAATTCCCGGGCTTCACGCTTGGAGCTGCACACCTTTGCTGCCACCAGTACATCTGCCAGGGCTCCGGAACTCAGCTTTACCTGTGGTACGTTTTTCATGCCGGCGCGGATATCTCTCAGACTCAGGCTCTTGAAGTCTCCGGCGAAGAGCTTTTCGCTGATTTCTACCGCGTGCTCAAATTCATCAGCCCCGTGCAAATCCGTGATAATTTCGCGGGCGAGTGCTTTCTGTGCCAGTCGTTGCTCCGGGTGTTCGTTGTGGCGGGCTTCAATCTCTGTAATCTGGTCCGGTGTCAGGAATGTCAGGCGTTTCAGGTAGGTGATGACGCAAGCATCATCCGAATTAAGCAGGAACTGATACAGTTCGTAGGATGAGGTCTTGTTCTTATCCAGCCAGAGGGCGTTGCCCTCACTCTTGCCGAATTTGTTGCCTTGAGCATCTGTGACCAGCGGCATGGTGAGTGCGTATACCTCATCTCCGGTCGTCTTGCGTATCAGCTCAATACCGGTGGTGATGTTGCCCCACTGGTCGCTGCCCGCCACCTGTAAATCCACGCCGCGGGTTTCGTGCAGGTGTTTGAAATCCAATGCCTGAATCAGCATGTAGGAGAACTCGGCGTAGGATATGCCGCTTTCCATCTGTCGGCGCACGTGATCCTTGGAGAGCATGTAGCCTACGTTGATGTATTTGCCGTAGTCCCGGAAGAAATCGATGATGCTGATATCCTTGACCCAATCGTAGTTGTTAACTACTTCAAATCCGAATACTTTTTCCACTTGTGCCCGCAGTGCTTCATAGTTGCGGAATACCTCTTCCTTTTGTTGCAGTTCTCGCTCCACCGTGCCTCGCGGGTCACCGATGAGTCCGGTTGCCAGCCCTACCAGCAGGATGGGGGTGTGCCCGGCCGCTTTGAGCCGACGCGTAACCAGGAAGCTGGAATAGTGCCCCAGATGCAGGCTGTCTGCCGTGGGATCCGTGCCGATATAGAACGTCAGCCCCCCCCGGTTGAGTTTTTCAATCAAATCCGGGCTGGAAATCTGGTTTACCAAACCTCGCCATTCAAGCTCTTCGTAAAAGGTCATAGTGCGGAAAAACGGTGTGCCCGGCATCATAGCATGCCGGGCTCGCTCTGTCAATGGTGTCCGCGCGTGTTGACACGCTGTGTTTTGGTGGTGGGTCAGCCTTTTTTGAGTTTGGCACTCAGGGCCCAGAGCAGGTATACCGCTGAGGATACCACCATGCCGTTAATGGCACTGATGCCGTGTCCCTTCAGAAAGGTGCCTGCCACCACTCCTGCGCCGACAGCTACCACGGGGCCGATGAAGACTCCCCGGTACGGACGGGTTTTGGGTTGATAGCGTTTCCGGTGGACAAAGTAGTCCAATATCAGCACCATGCCAATGGGGGGAAGTATGGCGGAGAGGAAGATGAGCCAGTTCACAAAGTTGTCTCGCAGCCAGAGTGAGGCAAGGGTGCCTATTGCCCCGGAAATCAGTATCAACGGGCGCGGGTTGCGCCGGGTCAGGTTGGCTAGCCCCAGGCCGCAGGAGTACAGGGAGTTGTCATTGGTGGTCCAGGTGTTGGTTCCCAGCACGAACAGGGCAGGAATAATCAGCCCCTGTGCTATCATGACATAGAAGATGTCATCCTTGCCGGTGAGTGCCCCGCCTGCTGCGCCGAAGATAAACATGAGTGAGTTGCCCAGCAGGAATGCTGCCACGGTGACCAGGACACCGCCCAGCGGTGTGCGCGAGTAGCGGGTGAAATTCGGCGTTGTTGTGCCGCCGCTCACAAAGGAGGCAACAACCAGGTCTATGCCTACCATGAATGATATGCCTCCCGACTTCCTGGCAAAGATTTCTGCCAGTCCGCCCCCCTCCACAGTGGCGGCTCCCACGGAATAGCACCCCACCAGTACCACTAACGGCACGGATATGGCACTGATGACAATCAGCCCTTTTACCCCGTAGTAGGATGAGGCGGTCATGAGCCCGCCGCCGATGATGACCACCCACCAGGGATTGATTTGCAGCACCTCTGCCGTGGGTACGGAGAACAGCCCCAGCACCACGCCGAACCACCCTATCTGGGTAATCACGATGACTGTGGACGGAAGATAGGAGCCTACGCGCCCGAATGCTCGCCGGCAGAGCAAATCCAGTGAATACCCCGTGCGGCTGCCAATGTAGCCCAGCATCCCTGTGTAGGCCGACAGCAGGATGCCGCCCAGCAGGATGACCAGCAGAAATCCCGGCAAATCAAAGCCATTCCCCAGTTGAGCCCCTACCATCATGCTTGAGGAGCAGAACGTGAATCCCAGCATCAGAAAAAGCATGTTCACAAAGGAGCGTCGGTGGTTCTTCGGAACGGTGACGGTGGAATAGTCAATGTCAATAGGCGGTTCCTGTGAGTTGCTCATAATCGGGGAGAGTGTATCGTTCAGACCGAAGCCTAGCATATTGCTTTCTCTCTTGCAAGGTTAAGTTGTTACATGTTGCTGTGAATGTTGTATCGCCGCTGCCGAAATCTTTTTCCGATGTGTGAAAATTGCGCCTTTTTCGCTTTTTCGCTTGCTTTGGGTGAGAATATGACAATTAGATAGTTGCATTTTTTTAATAAAGGCGTATAATGAGCCCCGTAGATACCATGGCTCGCCGTTCCCTGCAAAGCATTCTTCTTAATAAGCGTCTGGAACGCCATTCGGAAAAGCCGGATGGTTGGACATTTTTTTTGTTGCCTCCGCTCTTGATTTTTGCGGTGTTCTTCTTCTGCAGTGTTTCTGCGAAAGATGGGAAGCATGCTTCCAAACCTGCCGCGGCAGAGAAGGTTGAGGCGAAAAAAGCCGCTGCAGATTCCGCTGATTTAGAGTAATTTTTAACAATTAACTGACCAGAAACATGATGAGTGAAGGAACTCCCATTACCATGACCGCACAGGGCTTGTGCGTGCCGAACTTCCCCATTATCCCCCACATTATCGGCGATGGCTCCGGCCCGGATATCTGGCGTGCTGCCAAGCGGGTGATTGATGCCGCCGTTGCCGCTGCCTACGGTGATTCCCGTGCGCTGGTGTGGCAGGAGGTGCTCGCCGGGCAGAAAGCTTTTGATACCACGGGTAACTGGCTGCCCAATGAGACTATGGAGGCTTTCCGCAACCTCTTGGTGGGTATTAAGGGCCCGCTGACCACTCCTGTCGGCGGCGGTATCCGCTCCCTGAATGTGGCTTTGCGTCAGGGCTTGGATTTGTACTGCTGTGTGCGCCCCGTTCGCTACTTCCGCGGTATTGAAACCCCGGTGAAGGAGCCGGAGAAGGTGGATATGGTCATTTTCCGTGAGAATACGGAGGATATTTACGCCGGTATTGAGTTCGAATGCGGCTCAGCAGAGGCGGAGACGTTCTATTCATGGCTTTCCTCTGTTTTCCCGGAGCGCGCAGGCAAGGTTCGCTTCCCCTTCAGCTCCGGTTTCGGTATCAAGCCCGTCTCTCGTGAGGGTACGGAGCGCCTGGTGCGTGCCGCCATTCAGTACGCCATTGACAACAACTGCCCGAGCGTCACTCTTGTTCACAAGGGCAATATCATGAAGTTTACGGAAGGCGGTTTCCGTGACTGGGGCTATGAGCTGGCTCGCAAGGAGTTCGGAGCCGAACTTATCGACAAGGGACCGTGGTGTAAACTGCCCAACGGTATCGTTATCAAAGATTGTATCTGCGATGCTTTCCTGCAGGAAATCCTCATCCACCCGCAGGAGCATTCCGTCATTGCTACTCTGAACCTTAACGGCGATTACTGTTCGGATGCTCTGGCGGCCCAGGTGGGGGGAATTGGCATTGCCCCCGGTGCCAATATTAACTACAGAACCGGTCATGCTGTGTTTGAAGCCACACATGGCACTGCTCCCAAGCTGGCGAATCTGGATGTGGTGAACCCCTGTTCTTTCCTGCTGTCGGCGGAGATGATGCTGCGTTACATCGGTTGGAATGAAGCCGCTGATCGCATTATTGCCGCTATTGAGGGGGCTATTGCAGACAAGACTGTGACGGCTGATTTGGCGGAAATGATTCCCGGCAGCACATCCGTGTCCACCTCGGCATTTGGTGATGCCCTCATCGCCCATATCAAGTAACGCATCATGCCTGATCCCGCTTACGTCCACGCCGCTTTCTCATCCATTGCGGAGCGTTATGTGACGGCTAACCATATCCTCTCTCTGGGTACGGATGTGATGTGGCGTCAGCGGGTAGTGCAGCGCGTGGCAGAGTGGAAGCCGCGCCGCCTGTTGGATATCGCCACCGGCACGGGTGATCTGGCTCTTGCCATCAGCCGCGCTCTGCCGGAGGTGGAAGTGCTGGGAACGGATTTTTGCCGCCCCATGCTGGATGTGGCCGTGCGGCGCGGTCTTACCCGGGTGCTCGAGGCTGATGCCCTGCATCTGCCGCTGCCGGATGCCTCGTTCGATGTCGCTACAGTGGCCTTTGGCTTGCGTAATATGGCGGATTACGCCGCCGCGCTGCGGGAGTTCCGGCGTGTACTGCGCCCGGGCGGGCATCTGCTGGTGCTGGACTTCAGCATGCCGGAGGGTATATTGGCTGCCCCGTACAGGCTGTATCTGCACCGCATCCTGCCGAAAATTGCCGGTTGGGTCACCGGCAACAGCGCGGCCTATGACTATCTGGGGGAGAGCATAGAGGCTTTCCCACGCGGCGAGCGTTTCTGTCGCTTGCTGTCTGACTGCGGTTATTTGGGACCCACCTGCCTGCCGCTTTGCATGGGTATTGCCTCCATTTATACCGCTGAGGCGTAAGTGTCGCTTTCATTCGGTCGGCTGCTCTCTCTGTTTCCTTTTTTCGAAATGGCCCTTGTTGAGGGAGCGTGTTTTGTTTTTTTGTTGCATTGTTCTTTTTATTACCGATTAAACGGGTAGTTATTCCACCTCTTTCTTTGCTCATAGTTGCAGGGATAGCTCTTTCTAAATGCGATGTACAGGAGAAAGTTTGTTATGAACGGATTATTTATTTTTATATTTTTTTCGCCAGCTGAACATTTGCATTATTTTATTTGCATGATACTGCAAATAAGTCACATAACACGGCATCGCATTTAGAATGCGATATTATAGTCGTGTAGAATTTTTTTGGCTTATGAGAACTCTCTTTCTTCTTTCGTTGATTTCCTGTGGGGCACTGGCTTCGGCTGCAATGCATTCTGTTTCTGATGCAAATGAGTTTAAGACGGCGTGGGATGCCGCTGTGGTGGGGGATAGTATCACCCTGACGGGCGATGTGGATTTGTCGCAGATTACTGCGCCGCTTGCAGGCAAAACCGGCAGCATCAGTGTGCAGGCGTCCGGCGGGGCTGCGCTTACCTGGAGCGCGGATGCCGGGCAGACCTCGCTGCCCGCAGGCATGTCCCTGAGCAACATCACCATCATCAACGCCCCCGGCACGCTGTCGGCTACCGGGGTGGTGTTCGGGGAAAAGGTGGCTTTTGTGCAGAGCATGGGCAAGGCCCCGGTGCTGGTGGCGGCAGCAGACACGGTCATCCGCAGCGGCACCTCGTTCTCCCACATGGTTTCTGCCACAGACGGCGGTGCGCTGCTGGTGAAGAAGGGGGCTTCCGTGCTGGTGGAGGGCGGTGTGCGGTTTGATTCCTGCGCTTCGGAAGCCCTCGGCGGGGCCATTTATGTGGAAAATCAGGACAGTTCTGCTTCCTACGCTCTGGTGCTGAAGGCAGATGCCGCCAAGGGCAATATCACTTTCTCCGGCAATCAGAGTGAGGCTACGGAGGAGTCCGGCCTTTACACCGGGTTCCCGAATGATATTTACCTGGGCAAGAACGCCGCTATGAACCTGGATGCCGCTGCTGGCTCGTCCATCAGCCTGAACGGCGGCGTGGAGTCAGCCGATGCTACGGCACTCATCGTCAAGACCGGGGGCGGCGAGGTGCTGCTGGGCGATGCTTCCTACTACGGCGGCTTGCTGAAGCTCAACGCCGGCACGGCAAAACTGGCGGCAGATTCCACCTGGGGCGACGGCTCGGCTGTGGTGCAGGTGGCGGCAGGCAGCACGCTGTCGCTGGCAGACGGTGCAGCTGTTGACGGCTCTGTGGAGCTGGGCGGCAAACTTTCGGCTGCCGGGGTGTCCTCCGTGAGCGGTGTCACGACGGTGCAGGGCACGGCGGCGGTGCTGGATGCGGCTGAATCAATGAGCCTCAACGGCGGACTGGCTGCTGAGGCAGATGCCGCGCTCACCAAGATGGGTGCAGGCGTGCTGAAGCTGGCTGATTCTTCCGACTTTGCAGGTAGTCTGCTCGTGCAGGCGGGTTCTGTGGAGCTGGCAGAGAAAGCTGCGTTCGGCAAGACCGGCTCCGGGCTTGCTCTGGCAGAAAAATCCGCGCTCGTGCTCAACGCCGGTTCCGCTGTGCAGTCGGCTCTCGCCATGAATGCCGCCACCATGGAGGTGAACGGTGCCGCCTCGCTGCTTTCGCCGTCAATCAACCTTTCCGGGGCGAACACCTGGAGCTTCCGCATGACAGATGAT
>JAFQEY010000087.1 GCA_017398765.1 Akkermansia sp. | reverse complement strand
CATCTTCTTGGGCAGACCGCACTGGTTCATCTTGAGGTGCGGACCAATCACAATCACGGAACGGCCGGAGTAGTCCACGCGCTTACCGAGCAGGTTCTGACGGAAGCGGCCGCTCTTGCCCTTGAGCATGTCGGAAAGGGACTTCAGCGGGCGGTTGCCGGCTCCGGTCACGTGGCGGCCATGGCGACCGTTGTCGAACAGGGCATCCACAGCCTCCTGAAGCATGCGCATCTCATTGCGCTTAATCACCTCCGGGGTCTGGAGAGCGGCCAGCTCGCGCAGACGGTTGTTACGGTTGATGACGCGGCGATACAGGTCATTCAGGTCACTGGTGGCGAAGCGACCACCGGGCAGCGGTACGAGAGGACGCAGATCCGGGGGAATCACCGGCAGCACGGTGAGCACCATCCACTCCGGATGGCAACCGCTGCTGCGGAAACCCTGGGCAAGCTGCAGGCGCTTGGCCAGCTTGCGCTTATTCTGCTTGGAGTTGGTCTTCTCCATCTCCTGGCGCAGCTCGTCAATGAGGGCATCCAGGTCGATAGTCTTGAGCAGGGTCTGAATGGCTACTGCACCCATGGCGGCCTCCGGTGCATCGTCACCATAGTCCTCCACCAGCTCGTCATACTCCTCTTCTGTGAGAATCATGCCGCGCTCAATACCGTTCACGCCGCGGGGGTCAGTCACGATGTAGTCCTCGTAGTAAATGACGCGCTCCAGGTCGCGGGCGGTCAGGTCGAGCATGAGGCCGATGCGGCTGGGCATGCACTTGTAGAACCAGATGTGGGTCACCGGCACGGCCAGATTGATGTGGCCCATGCGCTCGCGACGCACGCGGGAGGTGGTCACCTCCACACCGCAGCGGTCACAAATCATGCCCTTGTTCTTGGCGCGCTTGTAGCGGCCGCAGGAGCACTCCATGTCGCGGGTAGGCCCGAAAATACGCTCGCAGAACAAACCGCCCTTTTCCGGTTTGAACGTGCGGTAGTTAATTGTCTCAGGGTTCTTGACCTCGCCGCTGGACCAGTTGAGGATATCCTCCGGGCTGGCAACGGTGATGCAAACCTGGTCGAAGTTCTTGGCCTTCTCGTTGTTAAGGTCGTTAAAAGACATATTATGTGGTGTTTTTAGATTGTTGGTGCCACCCGGGCTGTTGAGACCCGGGCAGCGGTTACAGGTTTACATCTTGTATCAGGCGTCCTCCTCGTCGTCATCGGTGTCAGAATCATCCTCCGTGTAGTCATCGGTGTCCTCATCATCGTCATCACCGAACACATCGAAATCATCGTCATCCGACAGCTCATCCGACAGCTCATCATCATCCCCGGCAAGCAGGGCGAAGAGGTCATCCGTGGTCTGCGGAGCGTTCTCACGGTCACGCTTCTCCGTGGGCTGCACGTTGAGGCAGAGTGCCTGCATTTCCTTGATAAGCACGTTGAAGGACTCAGGTGTGCCGGCTTCCAGAGAATTGTCACCCTTGACAATATTCTCATAGATGCGGGTACGGCCCTGAACATCGTCAGACTTGACGGTAAGAAGCTCCTGCAGCGTGTAGGCTGCACCGTAAGCCTCCATAGCCCACACTTCCATTTCACCGAAGCGCTGACCACCGTGCTGAGCCTTACCGCCGAGCGGCTGCTGAGTCACCAGCGAGTAGGTACCCACCGCACGGGCATGCACCTTATCAGCCACCAGGTGGTTGAGCTTGAGCATATAGGTGTAACCCACCACCACCGGATAGTGGAAATACTCACCGGTCAGACCGTCTATCAGGCGGCTCTTACCTGCCACACTGCCGTCCTTTCCGTCGCCCACCCAGGAGAATCCGGGCATCTTCTTAGCCTGGCTCATGTAGTCCCAAATCTGGGATTCCTCAATGCCGTCGAACACGGGCGTAGCCACCTTGAAGCCCAGAGCCTTGGCGGCAACACCAAGGTGAGCCTCCAACACCTGACCCACGTTCATTCGGGAAGGCACGCCCAGGGGGTTCAGGATGATATCCACCGGGGTACCGTCCTCCAGATAGGGCATATCTTCCACGGGCAGGACTCGGGAGCAGACACCCTTGTTACCGTGACGACCGGCCATCTTATCACCCACACCCAGCTTACGCTTGGTGGCGATGTAGACTTTCACCTCTGTCACAACACCGGGATCCATCTCCGCACCGGCTTCAATCTGGTCAAGCTTGAGGTCACGCTCGTCATCCAGCTCAGCAAAGCGGGGTTCATAGCTGTTGATGATTTCGAAAATCTGGTTACGCACCGGGCTTTCGTTCATCTCAATTTCATCGTGATAAACGGCCAGCTTGCGCAGCAGAGTCTTGGTAATCTTGCGGTTGGCGGGAATAATCACCTCATTGGTACCGGCTCGGGTAACCTCCAGCGGAATCTTCTCACCAAGCAGGCGGTCAGAAAGCTTGCCGGTCAGCTGCTCGATAAGGGCATCACGGCTGCGCTCATACTCGGCATCCACCTTCTTACGCTGCTTCTGGCTTTCCTTCTCCACATCCACAGCGGGAGAACCCGGAGCGGCGGAGCGCACCACGCGCACATCCATCACCACGCCCGTGGTGCCCGGGGGCACACGCAGGGAGGTATCTTTCACATCTGCCGCCTTCTCACCGAAAATGGCGCGCAGCAGGCGTTCTTCCGGAGCCAAATCAGTCTCACTCTTGGGCGTAATCTTACCCACCAGAATATCACCGGGCTTCACCTCAGCACCGATGCGAATCACACCATCGCTGCCCAGGTTCTTGAGAGCATCGTCACCCACGTTGGGAATGTCACGGGTGATTTCCTCCGGCCCGAGCTTGGTGTCACGAGCCTTCTCCTCGAATTCCTCGATGTGGATGGAGGTGTAGGCATCCTCCTGCACCAGACGCTCGGAGATGATGATGGCGTCTTCGAAGTTATAACCGTACCAGGACATGTAGGCCACCAGCACGTTGCGCCCCAGAGCCAGCTCACCGCCGTCCGTACAGGGACCGTCTGCCAGCACATCGCCGGGCTTCACCACATCACCACGGGAAACAATGGGTTTCTGGTTAATGCAGGTGGAGGCGTTAGAACGCATGAACTTGCGCAACTGGTACACAAAGATACCCTTCTCCGGATCAGTCTTGACACTCTCAGGCTCGCTCAGCCAGGTATTGGAAGAGACGGGCAGCTCACCGTCAGGAGTCGTCACGATGTACTCAGCCGTGGCAGAAGCCACAATGCCACCGGCAAGCGCGCACACCACGGAGCAACTGTCGCGGGCACACTTGGCCTCAATACCGGTACCCACAAGCGGAGCCTGATTCACCATCAACGGCACACCCTGGCGCTGCATGTTGGCACCCATGAGGGCGCGGTTGGCGTCGTCGTGCTCCAGGAAAGGAATGAGCCCGGCGGCTATGGAGATAATCTGCTTGGGAGACACGTCCATGTACTCCACGCGGCGCGGGTCAACCTCAATGAACTCACCGTGCTGACGAGCCGTTACGCGGGAGCGGGTGAAGTGACCGGTGCCGTTGTCATTGTCCAGCGGGTTATTGGCCTGGGCAATGAGGTGATACTCCTCCTTATCGGCAGTCAGGTACACCACCTCGTTGGTCACCACCACCTCAACGTCAACCACCTCACCCTTGGCGTTCTTCTTCTCAATCTGCTTCACACGGCGGAACGGAGTCTCAATGAAGCCGTACTCGTCTATGCGCGCATAGGTGCAGAGGGAGTTAATCAGACCGATATTGGGACCTTCAGGAGTCTCAATCGGGCAGATACGCCCATAGTGAGAGGGGTGCACGTCTCGCACCTCGAAACCGGCGCGGTCGCGGTTCAGACCACCCGGGCCCAGTGCGGAAAGACGGCGTTTGTGGGTCAGCTCAGCCAGCGGGTTAATCTGGTCCATGAACTGGGAAAGCTGACTGCGACCAAAGAAATCTCGCACTACGGCACTGAGAGCCTTCGGGTTAATGAGCTTGCTGGGCGTAATATCGGTGCGCGTGGTATCACAGAGCGTCATGCGCTCCTTGACCAGACGCTCCGTGCGGGCCAGACCCACGCGGCACTGGTTGGAAATGAGCTCACCCACAGCGCGCACACGGCGGTTGCCCAGGTGGTCGATATCGTCCACCTGCCCTTCACCGTTGCGGAGACGCAACAGGTACTTCAGGGATGCCAGGAAATCTATCGGCTGAATGAGTCGGCAGTCCTCCGGCACGTCCAGACCCAGCTTCTGGTTAATCTTGTAACGTCCCACGCGGGTGAGATCATAACGCTTCTCGTCCTTGAAAAGGCGATCCAAGGCAGTTGCAGCCTGCTGCACCGAAGAGGGGTCACCGGGACGGAACTTGCGGAAAATCTCCTTGAGAGCAGACTCACGATCATGGGCCAAATCCTTCTTGAGGGTCTTTACCAGCGTTTCTTCCTCGCGCTGGTCAATCACCTCTATCTCGTCTATGCCCAGCTCCTGCATCTTACGAATGGTGGAGAGGCTCAGAGACTCGTATGCCTTAGCGATGATGGTAGCCTTGCGCCCACTCTGCTCATCACCGAACTTGACATCCTCAAACGGAATAAGGTACTCCAGCTCCTCACCGGCTACCTCTGCCAGACGCAGCTTCTGGATGGTGTAGAACTGCTCCACGATGTCACGATCGCTCTCATAGCCAAGGTAGCGCAGGAACGTGGTTGCCAGGAACTTGCGGCGGCGGCGGCGGCGATCCAAGAACACGTACATCAAATCACTCGTGTCAAACTGTACCTCCAACCAGGAGCCGCGGTCAGGGATAATGCGGAATGAGTAAATATCTTTCCCGTTGGTGTGCTGAGTCTTCTCAAAGCAAAGACCGGGTGAGCGGTGCAGCTGGGCCACAATCACGCGCTCAGCACCATTGATCACAAAGGTGCCGCGGTCGGTAATCATCGGGATTTCACCCATGTACACATTCTCATCAGCCGTGTAGTCACCACACTTCAGGCGGAACTTCACATACAGAGAGGCACTGTAAGTCTCACCGGCGCGAATGGCGGCGAAATCACTGGTCTTGGGCGGAGAAATCTCATAAGAGTCATATTCCAGCCGGATCTGGCCATCATAACTCTCAATCGGGAAGTGTTCGGAAAGAACAGCCTGAAGACCCATCTTGAGCCGTTTTCCCGGCTCAGTGAAACGCTGAAGAAATTCCTCGTAGGACTTAGTTTGAATCTCAATCAAGTTGGGCGGGTCAATGACCTCCTTGATTTTACCGAAACTGATTCGCTCTTGTTTGGGCTTGGACATGGAGTTGTCGGAGATGAGGTTGTGCATCAGGACCACAGATGCGGGGTCGGTTTACGTTTGGTAAAACCGACCCGGAGCTCCCGGACTCTTCCCTGTGGCACCTTCCAGCAGCCCCGGGTCGGTCTCACACGCGCGCCTCGCGCGACGCGTACGAAAAAGTTAAAAAAAGTTAAGTTTTAGATTATAAGACGATGAGACGCGAAGGCAGGGAGGAAGAGAAATTCCCCCCTGCAATCGCGTACGATAAAAGGTTACTTGATAGTGACCTTGGCACCGGCTTTCTCAAGCTCGGCCTTTGCCTTCTCGGCGTCCTCCTTGGAGGCACCCTCGAGGATGACGGCGGGAGCACTCTCAACGAGCTTCTTGGCGTCAGCCAGACCCAGACCGGACTTGACAACGCGCACAGCCTTAATAACGGCAATCTTGTTGCCGCCGGCATCAGTCAGCTCAACGTCGAAGTCAGTCTTCTCCTCCACGGGCTCAGCAGCAGCGGCGGGGCCGGCAGCAGCGGCAACGGGAGCAGCGGCGGAAACGCCCCACTTCTCTTCCAGCATCTTAACAAGCTCAGCAGCCTCCAGAATGGTCAGAGTGCCAAGTTCCTCAGCGATTTTATTAATATCAGCCATTGTCGTATTGTGTGTTTAATTGGTTCTTGTCGCGGGTGGGGGCTCCCCACCCATTTCAGTTCTCACCGGCCGGAGAGCCGACAGAGAACCTAATTTTTTTCAGGCGGCGGGCAGTTGATACCACACCACCGCCATCTGTTCAAGTCTTTTTTTTGTTTTTTTACTCTGCAGCCGGGGTTTCCTCGGTTGCACCGCCGTTTTCCTTATCCACGTATGCCTGGATGACACGAGCCAGAGCGGCACCGGCACCGTTAATGGTACCAAGCAAGGTAGCAAGGAGAACCTCACGGCTGGGCAGATCACCCAGAGCCTTAATCTTGTCGGGAGTCAGTTCAGCCCCATCCAGAATACCACCCTTCCAGGCAGCTTTCTTGGACTTCTTGGCAAAACCATTCACCACCTTGGCAGCAGCGCACACGTCGCTGTCACCGGTGATATAGGCCGTCTGACCCTTGAGGCAGGCAGAGATATCGGGCAAACCGGCATCCTTGATTGCCTTGGTCATGAAGGTGTTCTTAGCCACCATGCAGGAGGCACCGGCAGCAGCCAGCTCAGCACGCAGCGTGGTGAACTCAGGCACAGTCACACCGGTGTAATCAATCACCAGCAGGAACGGGGAAGCGTTAACCTTGGCCAGCAGGTTCTCAATGATGATGCCCTTATCAGCATTCACTTTCTTTTCAGTGCTCATAATGATTCTTTGCGGTTCGGGTTATCAGTTCTTGGAGTACTCAACCTGAGCTACGGAAAGCCCCGGATTCATGGAGCTGGCCATCGTCACGCCGGCAATGTAGGCACCCTTCGCGCCGGAGGGGCGAGCCTTCACCACAGCAGAGATGAGAGCGCGGGCGTTCTCCACAAGCTTATCACTCTCAAAGGAGAGCTTGCCCACTGCAGCAGAGATATTGGCGTTGCGGTCAACCTTGAAGTCAACACGACCGGCCTTCACCTCACGAACGGCCTTGGCGGTATCTTCCGTCACAGTACCGGTCTTGGGGTTGGGCATCAGGCCGCGCGGACCAAGCACACGGGCAATCTTACGCACCTGGGCCATGGCATCCGGGGTGGCGATTGCGCTGTCAAAGTCAAGGAAACCTCCCTGGATTTCCTTAATCAGGTCATCCAGACCAACTTTCTCTGCGCCGGCGTCAAGAGCAGCCTGAGCGGCCTCACCCTGAGCAAAGACGATGACGCGGACATTCTTACCGGTACCGTGGGGCAGCGCAACAGAGCCGCGCACCATCTGGTCGGACTTGCGGGGATCCACCGTGAGGCGGAACGAAACAGTGACCGTGGGGTCAAACTTGGGAGCGGGGAAGCTCTTCATCACTTCCACTGCCTCCTCAACTGAGTAAGCCTTGCTGTTATCCACAAGCTTGGCTGCCTCATTATAGCGCTTGGAGCGTTTTGTAGACATAATTTTTAGCAGTACGTTCGGGTTTGTGTTTAATTTCCCTCCTGCAGAAGGGGTTACATACCCTCAATCTCAATACCCATCTGGCGAGCCTGTCCGGCAATAATGCGGCAGGCGGCTTCCGGATCCTTGGTATTGAGGTCGGGCATCTTGGTGTTGACAATCTCCATCAACTTATCCTTGGTGATTTTTGCCACCTTCTTCTTGTTCGGCTCGCCGGAGCCGGACTTAAGACCGGCAGCCTTCTTCAGCAGATTGGCTGCGGGGGGCATCTTGGTGATAAAGTCGAAGGACTTGTCCTTATATACGGTGATCACGACGGGGAGAATATCTCCGGCCTGCTTCTGAGTCTTTGCGTTGAACTCTTTGCAGAAGCCCATGATATTCACACCGGCCTGACCAAGAGCAGGACCCACGGGCGGCGAGGGATTCGCAGCACCGGCAGGAATCTGCAGCTTAATTACTTTAACTACTTCTTTAGCCATGGTTTTGTTGTGTTGTTTTGCCACCTTTACCCGCTTTCACGGTTCCGGGCGGCGGGAAGTCTTTCACATACGGCCCTTGTCAGCCGTTTTCCTTTTCGTCCTCAGGCACCTGCTGCACCTGCACATAGTCAAGATCAAGCGGGTTGGAGCGGCCGAACATATTCACACCCACACGCAGGCGACCACGCTCCGTATCCACCATCTCCACGATTCCGCGCTCACCGGCAAAGGCACCCTCCAGCACCACCACCTCTTCACCCACAGTGAAGGCCACCTTGGGTCTGGCTGCACCACTGCGACGCTCAATCTCAGCCATGAGCTCCTTCACGTCTTTTTCAGACATAGGAAGCGGCTCCTTGTTGCGCCCACAGGCAAAACTGATAACGCCATCCACAGCCTGAATCTTATACCAGGCATCATTGTTCAGCGAACCGTCCGGGCGGCGCAGGGCGAAATTCAGATACACATATCCCGGGTACAGCTTGCGCTCCACCACATATTTCTTACCCTTGCGGACATCCTCCACCTTTTCTGTAGGCACCAGCGGAGGGCTCTGAAGCAGAGCACCCATCTCCTCATCTTCCTTGAACAGGCGGTTGAGATTTTCCACTGAGCGCCGCTCCTTGTTGGAAAGCACATGCAGCACGTACCACTGATTCTTCGCATCAGGGATAGTGCGGGGTATTCCGGATTTACGATCGTGCAAACGAGACATGATTTACCGTTCGAAAAGATGAAAATTTCAGGAAAAAAGCAGAATGGCGCGGTTCACAACCGCGGCCAGCACATAATCAAAGAATGCCACATAGCCGCCCAGCAGCACCATCGCCACCAGTACCACCAGTGTGGACCCCCACAATTCACGGAATTTCTTGAACCCGGTCACCTTCGGGTCACTTTCCCAAGGCCAGGAACACTTCTTCAACTCGCCCTTGACGGCGGATATGTATTGGGAAATCTTACGGAACATCTGCGTATGTTGTTGTGTAGGGGATTTTTCGAGAAAAAAAAAGAGGAAGGCTGGCAGGGTAAGAGAGACTCGAACTCCCAACACGCGGTTTTGGAGACCGCTGCTCTACCAATTGAGCTATTACCCTATAACCTTGCTCTGTTATTCCGACCGAGTCAGGAAAGGGTGCCCTTTTTCCCGGGCACCCTTCCCCGGGCCGAGGTCTCATTCCTTTATCGGAATGCAACCCGATTTAGTTTTGGAGATTTTATCTCAGGATTACTCCTGAATCTTGGCAACCTTACCGGCGCCTACGGTACGACCACCTTCGCGGATAGCGAAGCGCATACCCTCTTCCATAGCCACCGGAGTGATGAGCTCAACCGTGATGGTCACGTTGTCGCCGGGCATCACCATTTCAGTGCCCTCGGGCAGAGTCACGGTACCGGTCACGTCCGTCGTACGGAAGTAGAACTGGGGACGATAGTTGTTGAAGAACGGGGTGTGACGACCACCTTCCTCCTTGGTCAGCACGTAAACAGCTGCCTCGAACTTGGTGTGGGGAGTCACAGAACCGGGCTTGGCGATCACCTGACCACGAACGATGTCTTCCTTCTTGATACCGCGAAGAAGAACACCCACGTTGTCACCGGCCTCACCCTTATCGAGAAGCTTGCGGAACATCTCGATGTCGGTCACGGAAGTCTTCTGAGTGGGACGAATACCCACGATTTCCACTTCTTCCATCTTGTTGATGATACCACGCTCGATACGACCGGTAGCCACAGTACCACGGCCGGAGATGGAGAACACGTCCTCCACGGGCATCAGGAAGGGCTTCTCAGTCGGGCGCTCAGGCGTCGGGATGTACTCATCAACAGCATCCATGAGCTCCATGATGGCAGCAGCTGCATCAGCATCGCCTTCCAGAGCCTTCACGGCGGAACCCTTCACGATGGGCAGGTCATCACCGGGGAAGTCGTAAGAGGAAAGAAGTTCACGAATCTCCATCTCCACGAGTTCAGCAAGCTCGGGGTCAGCAAGATCCATCTTGTTCATGAACACCACAATGTAGGGAACACCCACCTGACGAGCAAGCAGGATGTGCTCACGAGTCTGCGGCATAGGACCGTCAGCAGCGGAGCAAACGAGGATAGCACCGTCCATCTGGGCAGCACCGGTGATCATGTTCTTCACATAGTCAGCGTGACCGGGGCAGTCAACGTGAGCATAGTGACGGTTAGCGGTCTCATACTCCACGTGAGCCGTGGAGATAGTAATACCACGCTCGCGCTCCTCAGGAGCGCCGTCGATCTGGTCGTAAGCCTTGAACTCTGCCTGACCCTTTTCTGCAAGAACCTTGGTAATTGCAGCAGTGAGGGAAGTTTTGCCATGGTCAACGTGACCGATCGTGCCCACATTCACGTGGGGCTTGGTGCGCTGGAATGATTCTTTGGCCATAATAGGAATTAATTTTGGGCTGCTTATTCTTGCATGAGTCAGAAGCTTCTGGCGGGATTTGAACCCGCGACCTCATCCTTACCAAGGATGCGCTCTACCCCTGAGCTACAGAAGCATGGACTCTATCATCGCCCCGTAGGGCGTAAAAGCGGGGAAATTATACACAACTTCCCCCATCCCGTCAACCATTATTTCTATTTTTTTTAATTTTTTGCCATTTTTTCGCCATTTTACCTTCGTTTTACCCCCATTCTCACCCCTTCCTGCCTCAAACAGCTGGAAAGTTGGATTGATTTTTTCTCCAACCAGGCGCAAACTGACGGCCTATGAAGACACTGACTATCCTGTCTGTCGCCGCCATGATGGCACTGCCTGCCCTGGCAGATGACCACAAGCCGGCCACCGATAAAGCAAAAGAAAACGCAGTTGAATGCAAAGACAACTGCAAAGGAAAAGAATGCAAAGCCGACAAACTGCCCCAGCAGTGCTGGCTTGACATTGAAACCATCACCCTGGAAGCAGCCAACGGTGACCCGTTGGCACAGTACACCATCGCCTATCTCACAGACCAAGGAGTAAACATCCCCAAAGATGAAGCCAAGGCCAAGGAGATGTATGGCAAAGCGGCCCCCGGCCTGATGACCGCCGCCGCCAAGGGGCACCCCGCCGCCTCGTACGCGCTCGCGCACATGTATGCAGAGGGTAAGGGCGTAGAGAAAGATGCCAATAAGGCCGCCCAATACTACAAATGGGCCAAGCACTGCTGCAAGGGCCAGAAAGACGGCAAAAAATGCTGCCCGCCCGATACCAAGGACGCACAGATGCAGAAAGCCGAGAATGCAGCCACCACCAATCCGGTCATTGACTCGAATTGATAATAATCTGACATCCTACTCCCCTGCCCGCCCGGTCACCCAAAGCCGGGCGGGCTTTTTTTCCGCACATATTACCCCAACCATTGCCCCTGCCCCTCCCCTACACACCATTTTACCAGAACAGCACAACACCACTCCCCCAAAAAACTTTTTTTGACATTTAAAAAAAATAACTCTTGCCAAACCGTCTGAGGTCTGTTAGAATCTTCGCACCTCAAGCACGGGTAGCTCAGTGGTAGAGCGGCTGTCTTACACACAGTTGGTCAGGGGTTCAAATCCCTTCCCGTGTACTTCACGACCTGCAAACCGATGAATGGTATGCAGGTCGTTTCTTTATCTTGCAGACGAACCGGGGCAAACTCAAAACACGCCCTCCACCCGCAGCTCAGGGCTTATCAAACTTATCAATCAAATAAATAGATGCCACAAGAAATCTCACCTTACGACACAACAAGAGCGGCAGCCTTTGAGCTGTGGATGCAAGCGCCTAATCCCATGGTTACGTTCTTCAAGACATTGAATGTAACGCAGATTATCAGACTATCCAGAAAAAAGCACCTCAAGTTCAATATGCTGTTGAATTACTGCATTGGCAGGGCTGCTGTGGGCATTAAGGAATTCTACATCCTTCCCGTAGGCAATAAGTTGGTACAATATGATTCTATTGCTGTCAACACCATTGTCAAAAATAAAGAGGGCGAAGTAAGCTCCTGTGACAATCGGTATACGCCGGATTTAGAAGCATTTAACAAGGAATACCTGCAATATACGGCTGAGGTAGCCCTTAATTGCCGGGATAGAGACCTCTCCGCAGACTGTATGGTCATCGGCACCTCCGCTATTGTTGATACCGAGATAGACGGCGCAGTCGGCATGAATAGCGGCATTTTCAACAATCCTTTTATCATCTGGGGCAAATACCGCCGCAAATGGTTTCACTATGAGCTGCCCATCTCCTTTCAATTCCACCACACTCAAATGGATGGAGCCCATGCAGGCCGCTTCCTT
>JAFQEY010000086.1 GCA_017398765.1 Akkermansia sp. | reverse complement strand
GACTCGCTACGCTCGCTGTCATTTTGGGGCAGAAAAATGGTGGATTTGCCTTGTTTTTGAGTCAATCATCCGCTAAAGTTTCGGTGACCGCAATTTTGAGGCATCCACTTTTCGGTGACTGTTTTTTTTGAGGCAATACGAAACGAGACACGGCTCCCTCCCTGCTCCGCTCGTTTTCTTGTCGAGACGGGGGAAATTAGCTGATATATCAATAGGATAAGAGGAAATTGCCCGGCATGGAAACGCCGTTATTCTCCATATCTGAGTAAAAGAAATCAGTTACCAGAGAGCGCGACTGAACCGACCCGACGGTTCCTAACACGCCGGACTGATTTGACTCATCAAAATGACTGCTGATACGTATACTGGTACAACCGTCACAATCTCGGGACAAGCCCGGAACGAGAGAGGACACGGTATCATCAAAGCGCTTGGCGACCTGTACGCGGGTGCTGGCACTCTCATCTGATGACGGCACTATCATAATCCCCATAGCCAAAGCTCCTACACCAAGCGTAGAAGCACCGAACAGCAAGCGTTTTTTTCCGAAATTGGTCAAATACTGGAGAATGTGCTCCCACGCGCGCAAATGAGCCGGGCAACAAACTGTTTCCCGAGCAATTCCGTTGTGAAAATCATACAGAAACCGCTCCTCAAAGTTAGCTTCCGGCGTTTCCTCTACTTTCAACGAAGCAAGCAAGGTTAGCAGCTGCGCCTCTCCCATGGTGTTTTTTTTCCGAGAATCCATACGATTTCCAATAGGTGCTTCAGTATTGACCCTTTTGATAGAAAAAAGTTCAAAAAAAGTTGAAAGTTTTTTCTTTTCCACTTATTATAAACTCATTACAATTATCTAACCCGATTAAATCTCCGATTTTGCAACAAATCCGGGCTGCAAGTATTCACCCAATCCCGGATAATCTGCTCCCCTTCGGTCATTTCTGAGAGGCGGAGCAAGCGCGTTTCCTGCGTAAGTTTCTCCATGGCATCCATATCATACAAGTGCACACCGGGAATCTGCGCACACTCCGGGTCTATGTTACGGGGGACAGATAAATCCACCAGAAACAGGGCTCTGTCGCGTTTTTGTTGAATTTGCAGCAGGCGTTGCGCCGTCACGACATATACCGGAGCAGAGGTAGATACAATAACGATGTCAATATGCTCCAGATAGGGCAACCATTCCGCAAAACGAATCACCTGACCACCCACACCGGCAGCTAATTCAACGGCCCGGTCATAGGAACGATTCGCCACAAAAATGCTCTCAGCACCGCGAGACTTGAGACTCTGCGCGGTGGTACGGGCAACTTCTCCGGCACCAACTACCAGAACCTTTGCGCCGCTCAATTCACCCAGACAGCTTTGCGCCAACATCACCGCAGCAGCACCGACCGAAGTCGGACCACTGGTGATACGCGTGGAACTGCGCACTTTTTTTCCGATAGAAAATATCTGTTGAAAAACGCGATTGGAACAAGCTGCAGTAGTTCCACGTTCCCATGCCGCATGGTAGGCATCCTTTAGCTGCCCGAATATCTCAGTCTCACCCAAGACCATGGAATCCAGCCCGGCTGCCACACGCGCCAGGTGAGTGAGTGCTTTCTCTCCGGTGTAGTAATAAAAACAGTTGCTCAAGTCAGCTTGCTCACCGGACTCTCCCAGGAAATGGGATAATATGGCCTCTTTTGCCGGGGCTCCTGTTGCTGACCAATAGTAAATTTCCGTTCGGTTACAGGTAGACAGCAGGACGCACTCTGCCACCCCGGGAAGAGCTGCCAGCTTTGCAACAGACTCCGGAACCCGGGCTTTTGTCACGGCGAAACGTTCACGAACGGCTACCGATGAGGTTCGATAATTCACGCCGAGACAAAACATCTCAAGAGAATGCTCGGTGAAGCTCATGATTATGAAAAACGTTTTACGATAGCTTCTACCAGACTGGGTATCGTGTATTCTGCAGACTCTATATCCGGGGTCAGGCCATACTCTCCCAGTGTAGCAGAGGTGATAGGGCCGATACTGGCAATGCGGCAACCGGGCGGCACCGGTATCTGCAAATCCATAAAATGGCGGACGGTGCCGGAACTGGTAAAAGTAATCAGATCTGCACCTTCACTTCTTAAGCGTTCAGCGTTCCCGGAAATATCTTCCGTCTCCGGGACAATGCTGTAGGCGATACACTCATCGACAATGGCATGTCGTTTCATCAACTCATCATGAATCACCCGACGGCTCTGTTCACTATGCACCCACAGCATGGTACAGTGAGCCACGCCTCCGAACTCATCCGCCTTACGGTCAAACTCGGCAATAAGCTCCTCTGCAACAGCTTTTTTCGGCATCACGTCCACCATCAGACCATATTTTTTCAGTTCAGCAGCAGTACCGGAGCCAATGGCGGCCAAACGCGCGCCACCCAGTTCACGTATATCCTCATACACGGCGAAAAATGCCTGGAAAAAGCGTTTTACACCGTTTGGACTGGAAAAAATCAGCCAATCATAATGGGGGCTGTCAACCACGGACTCGGCAAAATCACGCTTATCGGAAGGCGGTGCAATACGAATGGTGGGCAGTTCCAGCACATCTGCTCCCAGAGCCGCCAGGCGGCGGGAAAACTCACCGGCCTGCTCACGCGTGCGGGTCACCACTATTCGCTTCCCTGCCAATGGAAGCTTTTTGCGCCAATTCAGGGAATCCGCCAGGTTGACAACCTCACCGATAACAACCACAGCAGGAGCAGCAAGCCCGGCAGACTCCACGGCATCCGCCAGTGTTTCCACCGTGGCGCATACCTGGTGCTGGCGGGCTGTGGCAGCCCACTGCACAACAGCGGCAGGAGCAGCGCCGCACTGCCCGGCTCGCATGAGCGCGGCAAGTGTTTCACGGAGGCGGCTCATCCCCATGAGCATCACCTTTGTTCCCCGAGCAGCAGCTATTCCCTCTATATCCAGCTCAGAGGCAGCCTTATCGGCTCCCTCGTGCCCGGTAAACACAGTAAACTGAGTGCAAATTCCACGGTGTGTCACCGGGATTCCGGCAGCCCCTGGACCGGCTATTGCTGAGCTGATTCCCGGCACCACCTCAAAACGCACATGAGCCTTATTCAGCGCAAGCCCTTCTTCTCCCCCGCGACCAAACACGTACGGATCCCCGCCTTTCAAGCGCACCGTACATGCGTACTTTCCGGCACACTCCACCAACAAGCGGTTAATTTCCTCCTGCGGCATGGCGTGATTACCGGCTCGTTTTCCTACATAAATCTTTTTACAATCGGGCTTCAGCCAGGAAAGAAAGGTCGGAGAAACCAGAGCATCATACACCAGGCAATCGGCCTGCTCCAGCAATTCTTTCCCACGGAGCGTCATTAAGCCCGGCTCCCCGGGGCCGGCTCCAATCAGGTAAACACAATTACCGTTGTAATCATTTTGATTCATGTCAGACAAGTCAATGATTAAAAATCAAGCAGCCGGTAACTCCATCGAATCTGTTTTCCCACTGTCAGATTGTGCAGAATCAGGAGCCGTCGGTACAGTCGTTTCTGCGGCAGGAATCTCCCCCTGCTCCCCTCCGGCCGGTAACGAGGCAGCTTCTGCCTCCGGAGAGGCCACCCCGGCTTCCACTGCAACTTCTTCCTTAGTGGCATTATTGTCAGCATCTGCTCCAGGAGCAATCTCCACAGCTCCGGGGGTTGCCGGAGACTTCGGTGCAGACGTGGCTCCGGCCCGTGCCAACAATTCGGAAACAGTCACCAGCGTAAACCCGCGAGCCTGCAAACCGGTAACGATACCCTCAATTGCCGCCAGAGTGGAGGCGTGAATATCATGAACCAGAATGATTGAGCCGGGTTTTGCCCTGTTGACGGCGCGGTTCACCACTGTTGCTACACCGGGACGCCGCCAGTCCTGCGTATCAACATCCCAGAGTATGGAACGCATGCCGTAGCGGTCATACATGTGGTTGACGATACGAGCATTCACCGCACCGTAAGGAGGACGCATCACCGCCGGTGACTTCCCGGTAACGGAGCGGATGACATCCGCCGTGCGGCTTACCTCACTGTCAATTTTATCCACCGAACTGCGCACCATATTGATATGGCTCCAGGTGTGCACGCCAATCTCATGCCCCTCAGCCGCGGCGCGGGACACAATGGAGGGGCATCTGCGGGTGTTGCTGCCCAGCACGAAAAACGTTCCCTTGGCACCGTGGCGCTTCAGAATATCCAACACCTGAGGCGTGTATGCGGAACTGGGACCGTCATCAAAGGTAAGTGCCACATACATACCGGGCACCTGCACACGGGATACCCGTAAGCCCGGTTTGACCGGTAAAATTTTTGCAGCCGCCGCTTTCTCTTGTGCTACGGATTTCGGATCAGGCGCAGCCACCTGCTCGCTGACCGAACTTGCAACTGAAGACACAGGGCTTTTGTTTATCGGTGATTTTTTTTCCGTTTTTTCAGCAGGGGCTTCCGGTGTCGGGGTGACACTCAGCACCTCTGCCTCCGGTTTCTGCTGACAGGCCGTGACGCAGATAGAGAAAATTCCAAAAACAATCAAATTGGCAATCCGGGCTCGCATAACAAGAATTATTCTACCCCGCCCCCGGTTATTTGGCAACCCCTTTTGCAGTCATGTTTCCACCTTCCGCAAATTCTGCCCCCACTCCCTGCAAAAAAACGGCACCATCGCTTCGCAGGAAGGACAGTGCCGTGAAAAAGAACAGCGTCGCTTTGCGGACGTGGCCTAAGCGCGCAGCTTAGGACTTGTAACGCAAACGCTTCTTGTGGCGGTTCTGGCGCATGCGCTTGCTGCGCTTGTGCTTGTTGATTTTGGCCTTACGTCTCTTCTTAAGCGATCCCATAATCGTTTATGATTCGTTTATTGTTTTCTCTGAGGGGAGAACTGTCTGTTGAGCGGAAATGAAGCAGTTCCGCATGGCTCAGGGTATCTGCCTGTTGGGGCAACCTGAGCCTGACGGGGCAATATGTAACCTCTAAACTCCAAAAAAGTCAAGCAGAAAGCGGTTTTAGGACAAAAAAATTCAGAAAAGTTACGGATTTTTCAGCAGAAAAGGCACCTGAACTCAATCAATTTCCCATATAATTGTCCGGCTGTACTGCTGCCCGGGACGCAGTTCAACGGACGGGAAATGCGGGTGGTGCGGTGAATCCGGGTAATTTTGAGCCTCCAGCGCAACGCCACCACGCGGCGCAGGCAGGTAATCCCCCGTGTACACCTGAATAGCGGGAGCATCCGTCAGCACACGGAGTGTCTTGCAGCCGTTGGTCAGCACTGCCGCCACTTTAAGACCGGGAGAATTCTTCAGGACAAAATTGTCATCATAACCACCGGAGATGGCATCCGGCGCGTTGCGCACCCCCAGCAAAGCAGGGCTGCGTAAATCATACAAAGTACCCTCCACCGGCACTACACTACCGGTCGGGATATTGGCAAGCATGGGGGTGTAAGCAGAAGCACACACCTGCAGTAAATGGGAATCTACCGTGCCGAATCCGTTCAGATTCCAATAGGCATGATTAGTGAGATTCAACAGAGTCGGAGCATCTGTTTCAGCGGTCAGAGACATCACCAACCGCCGCCCCTCCACACGGTACACCAGATTTATGCTCACATTTCCGGGATACCCTTCTTCGCCATCCGGGGAAAGCAGGCTCATGGAAATTTCTGACTCACCGGCAGATACCACCTTCCACAACCTGTCGCTGAAGCCAACCGTGCCCCCATGAAGATGGTTTGCGCCATTATTCACGGCCAGAGAGTAGCACTCGCCATCCAGCTCAAAGGAACCGCCGGCAATTCGGTTTGCAACCCGCCCGCAAATAGCCCCGCAATAGCAGGTATCTTCCTGCACTTCTGCCTCTGTCTTGGGACCGTAAAGACAATCCGTGCCGGCATATTCAAAGCTCAGCAAGCGGGCACCGAAATCAGTCAACCTCACCGTCAGTTCCGGCGAGCTCAGCGTATATATAGTCATCTTATGCATCTTTGGTTTCAACAATAATGAAATTAGTAGATTTCACGGGCGATATGGAGCCGCGGGAGCATTCACGCGGGAACCGCTCCGCTCCCAGGCAATAACCCTGCCATTTTCAAACGTCACAGTAGCACACACTTCGGGCACATAAGCAGTGTCCCACCCACCATTCCAGTACATACCCCGGCAGGCAGGCCCATAAAAACCGCCCCAATACGGGCGCTCCACCATTACCGGTCTCATACAGGTGTACACCCATTTTTCAAAATGCACCTTCCCGTTCTGCCCAACCACGGGGCGACCTTCCGGCATACCCCAGGCCAGGAACACAGCATCCTGCCCCATACCGTTACAAATCATCCCCTGCTGCACCAAATTCCGGTGTTCTGCTGACAAGGCATCAAACATAGCAGGGTTTTCCTTAATTCGGGTCAACGGGGTCACACTTGTGCAGGAAGCAGCCACCAATGACACCAGAAGAGATATCACCGACAGCATCAGGAATTTGATTCTATTCATAGTCACCTCCTGCATGACAATACCATTGAAATTCTTTCTTGCCAAGAAAAAAAAAAGTGATAGACTCAGTCTCATAAATATGAAGACATCTACATTGCTCAGCGTACTGTTCTCTGTACCCGCCGTCATATACGCTTCCGCTTGTGCACAGGAAGTTAAAACGGACATTCGCGAATACCTGCCCTGCGACGGTTCTTTCAAACAGGGTGCAGTGGTGCAGATAGCCCGCGACGCGTCTTTTATTGAGCTGCACAAGGCGGCAGTGGAGCGCTTTACCAAATTGCCCAAGGAAAAACAGACTGAACTCAACAAAGACAGCAACCCCAATAAACTATTAGCCTGGAATGCTGACATCTGGCCGGACAAAGCTGAATACGAGCGTTATAAAGAGGCATGGAAAAAGAGTCGCATCGTTCCCCGTGCAGATGTTGCCTTAGGCTTGCGTGATAACGGTAACAACCAATTCTCCGTTCTTTCCGCTACCCGCATGCCGGATGGCTCAACCATGCCGCTGACTATCGGTTCGCTCCGGTATGACGGCAACCGTAACGTGTGGAAATCCAATAACGGAGAGCTGAAGCCCAAGGCTTTCTCCGCGGGAGAGGATTTTGACTTCGGGGCTCAGACCGGCACAGAGTGGAGCATGGAGAAAGAGGATTCTCTCTCCAAGCTGAGAGAGACACTGTTAATTACGAAAACCACAGACGGCAAGGCTGTTTATTTGGCTTACTCCATGAACGAGATTTCGGCCATCAGCGGGACAGTCATTGCCAACCATGGCTATATACTCTTGTTCCCGATTCAGACTGAGCGGGCCAACGCCACCAAACCCGGTCGCCGCTGATTCACCCACCTTTCTTTCGGGAGTCCGGGCAAACCCGGGCTCCCGTTTCCGTTCTGACACCAACATGCGAATCATAGCCGGAGCAGCCAAAGGTCTCCCCATTCAGGTACCGCGGGGGGAAGTGCGCCCCACGCAAGACAGAGTGAGAGAAGCACTCTTCAACATTCTCGGCTCCGTCATTCGGGAGGCGCGGGTGTTGGATCTCTTTTGCGGTTCAGGTTCCGTCGGCATCGAGGCCCTCAGCCGCGGGGCCTCCAGTGCACGCATGGTAGATGCATCCCGCAATTCCGTCAACATGGCAAAAAAGAACCTGGAGCGTTCCGGACTGAGCGGCGGCTCTGTTGTGCTAAGCGACTGTCTGCAATTCGTACGCCGGGATTTCGCGCAATATGACATCATATTCGCTGATCCTCCCTACTGCAAAGCCATCGGTGACCGGGACATGATTGCCGAGCTGATCAACGACCGAGTTGCTGATTTACTGACACCCGGCGGCTACTTTATTGCAGAAGCTCAGCTGGGATATGGCGTGGGAGATACACACCGGCGCGATTTCCCCGGCTGGAAACTGACAGATACTCGCAGCTACGGCGGAAACACCATTCTCTTCTACCAGAAAGATACCCAACAACAATCCGAAAACTAACGGTATATGAAGCGTATCCTCTTCCTTCTTCTCTACAATCTCTTCATCCCGATTTTTCTGATTTTCTCTATTCCCGGCTACCTCATCAAGATGAAGCGCCGCGGCGGTTTCGGCACCGGGCTTTCAGAACGATTCGGCATTTACCGCCGCAAAAAGGAAGAAGAACCCAAGGGTGGGCTCTATATTCACGCCGTCAGCGTGGGAGAGGTTTTTATTGCTCTCAAATTCATCCGCGAGTGGAGCAAAACCCACAGTGACCCCGTTGTGCTGGCCACCTCCACCGCCACGGGGCACCAGATTATCCGCGATGCCGCCCTGCCAAACGTCCGCCCCCTGTATTCCCCGCTGGATTTACCCGGGTTGCCCGGCCGCTGCCTCAAGCGATTCAATCCCCGGGCCGTTGTCCTCATCGAGGCCGAACTCTGGCCGAACTTTGCGGAAGTCTGCCACCGCCGCCACATTCCCATGCTGATGCTCAACGCCCGCCTTTCTCCCCGCAGTGAACGCCGCTACCGCAAGATTCGCGGAGTCACCGCCCTGCTCTTCTCACGGCTCAACGACCTCGGTGCCCAGAATGAGAATGACCGTGACCGCTTCGCCGGAATCGGCGTGAAGCCGGATATCATCACCGTCACCGGAAGCATCAAATTCGATGTTCTGGGAGATGCCCCCCAGGGAGAGCGCGCAGAGTTCCGCGATATTCTCAACAGACTGAGCGGCGAACGCCCGGTCGTGCTCGCGGCCTCCACCCACGCCGGAGAAGAATCCCTCATCGCCACGGCCATCCGCACAGCGGGTGCCTGCCCGCTCATCGTCCCCCGCCACGCAGAACGCCGCGCAACAGTTGTGGCGGATTTGCAGGCCGCCGGGTTCACCCCCATCCTCCGCACCGCCGGCCCGCTGCCGGAGGTGCTGCCGGACAACGCCTGCTACATCGCCGACACCACAGGCGAGCTGCGAGACTGGACCAATCTGGCAGATGCCGTAATCATCGGCAAGAGCTTCCTCGCCAAGGGTGGTCAGAACCCCGTGGAAGCCATCGCCGCCCGCATCCCGGTCATCACCGGCCCGGATATGTCCAACTTTGAAGACCTGGTGAAACTGCTGGAACAGGCAGGCGGCATCAGCCGCTGCACCGCTGACACACTGGCGGAAACCATCGCAGTCGTCCTCACCGACAAGGAGGCCACACGCCGCCGTACCGAAGCCGCATACGCTGCGCTGCACGTGCATTCCGGTGCCACCCGCCGCAGCGTGGAACTGGTGGAAACCAGATATTGAATACGCTCCAACACCCAGCCGTCTCACCACTGCTTGAAACTGTCTTACTCCGGCCTTATCGACAAGGCAGATGCGTACCTGCGCAGCAGACGCAGCCAATCGCGGCTGTGGCGCATCCTGCTCCCGGAGCGCATCTTTGAGCCTGACCTATGGCTCTGGCAGCCGCGCAGCGTTTCCGCAGCGGCTGCCTGGGGTGTCTTCTGGGCCTTTGCCCCCGTGCCCATGCAGAGTATCTTTGCCCTCCTCTGCGCCATGTGGCACCGCGCCAACATCCCCATCGCCCTGGCTGTCTGCTGGGTATCATTCCCCGGCTACCAACTCATCGTCTGGCCCGCCCAGTGGTGGCTTGGTCACGCCCTGCTGACCCCATTCGGGCTCTCATCAGACTTCTCCTTCCACATGGCCGGAGAAACCGTTCAGGCCATCTTAAATCAGTCGCTATCAAGTGCATGTGAGAGTCTCGGGCCCCGGCTTCCCGCCATCGCGGCAGAGCTGCTGCTCGGTTGTCTCGTCTCCTGCACCGCCGGAGCCCTCCTCGTCTATGCCGTCAGCCGCGCCGTATTCCGCATTTTTCGCCGTCAGAATACAGAATAGAAGCTTGACTCCACAGGGCACTTTGTGTTACAATTTCTGTAGAGATTTACCTATAGCTCTCATACCATTTTACAAATTTATGAAACCCGCAACATTGAACTGCACCGTACTGCGCGACGGCCACCAGTCTCTGGCAGCCACGCGTATGTCCACCGAGCAGATGCTCGAAATCGCCCCCATCCTTGACACCATGGGCTTCTCTGCTCTGGAAACCTGGGGTGGTGCGTCCATTGACTCCGGTCTGCGTTTCCTGGGTGAGCACCCGTTTGACCGCCTGGACACCCTCAAGAAGCTGGCACCGAACACCCCGCACATGATGCTGCTGCGCGGTCAGAATCTCGTGGGTTACACGCACTACGCCGATGACGTGGTGGAGGCTTTCATCAAGCTGAGCGTCAAGCACGGCATGAACATCTTCCGTATCTTCGACTGCCTGAACGACCCGGAAAACATGCGCACCTCCATCCGCGCCGCCAAGGAAGCAGGTGCCACCGCTCACGGCACCATCTGCTACACCACCTCCCCGGTGCATAACCTGGAATACTTCGCCAACCTCGGTCGCAAGATTGCAGAGATGGGCGCAGACGGCATCGTCATCAAGGACATGGCCGGCCTCATCCCCCCCAGCGAGACGGCAGCCCTCGTGGAGGCCCTCAAGAAGAGCACCAACCTCCCCGTCTGGATTCACACCCACGACACCGCCGGTCTGGGTGCCGGTGCCTACGTGGCCGGCATCAACGCCGGAGCCGATGCCGTGGACTGCTCCATCGCCCCCTTCGCCAACGGCACCGGTCAGCCCGACTGCATGCGCATGCTCGCCCTGCTCAAGGGCTATGACCGCTGCCCCGTCGTGGCCGATGACTTCAAGGACAAGCTCACGAAGATTTCTGCCATGCTGCAGCCCATCTACGGCAGCCTGAGCCGCTTCACCAGCCACAAGAACGAGATTGTGGACAGTGCCACCCTCCTCTACCAGGTGCCCGGCGGCATGCTCTCCAACTTCCGCAACCAGCTCAAGGAACTCAACATCATGGACAAGTTCGACGAAGTGATGGCAGAGATTCCCGTTGTCCGCAAGGCGCTCGGCTGGATTCCCCTGGTCACCCCCACCTCTCAGATTGTGGGCTCCCAGGCCGCCTTCAACGTCAAGTTCGGTCGCTGGAAGCAGATTACCCCGCAGACCATGGACGTGGCACTCGGCTACTACGGCCACACCCCCGCCCCTGTCGATCCTGAGCTTCAGGCAGAGTGTGCCAAACGCTCCGGCAAGGAAGTCATCACCTGCCGCCCCGCCGACCGCATCAAGCCCGGCATGCAGGATCTGCGCGACAAGCTCGCCGCCAAGGGCCTTCCTGTCACGGATGAGAACTGCGTGATTTACGCCATGTTCCCGCAGCAGCTGGAAGACTACTACGCCGGCAAGAAGCCCGAGCCCCCCACCAACGACAACTTCGGTGCTCCCGCCGCCCTCACCACTGTGGGTGTCTCCGCCGCCATCTCAGGCCGCAACATGAAGCTCAACATCATGGGTCGCGAGTACGACGTTGTCATCGAGGAGAAGTAACCTCCCCCCCTCACCGCAACACTTCAACCGCCTTTTCCCCTCCCGGAAAAGGCGGTTTTCTGTACCCCCCTCCCCGGCAAATTGAAGCTGCAATTATTATCGCTCATCACCAATTTGGCCGCCATAGACGGCCAAAATTTGATTTTTTGGTCGTCTCAGACGACCAAATTCTCAAAATAGACTTGCTTTTTGCAAAGCTTACCGACAATAAGCACGGGAAGCGCAAATTCATGCAATTTTGCAGCATGATTGCAAAATTGCATGAATTTAATTACAGTTTCCAAAGAAACTTCACTCGACTCAAAGAGCCGATATCGGGAAGGCAACATTCCCCTTGCCAAGCGGCAGTAGTTCCGTAGCGGTACAGAGCACCACTCCCGGTTTGATTTCTGCCTTACCCGGAGGAATGGATTGGACACCCTTCAAATCAGAAAGCGCGGGACTACTGCTGCGTTTAACCTCCAGCGGGTAAATACAACCATCTTTCTCAATCAGGAAATCCACCTCTGCGCCATTGCTGTTGCGGAAATAGCTCAACCTGGGCATCATTCCTCGGTTGACAAAGCTGCGGTACAGCTGTCCGTATACCCAAGTTTCCAGAATTGCCCCGGAGAGAGCCCCGTTCATCAATACCTCCGGCGAGCTCCAGCCGCCCATCCAGGCGCAGAACCCGGTATCCATGAAATAGAGCTTGGGACTTTTCGTCAACCGTTTAGAGGTATTAGTATGATAAGGCTGTAACAGATGTATAATACCGGAAGTCTCCAGAATGGAAATCCATTTCTTTGCCGTATTCACAGAAACATCCGCATCTCTGGCAATATCGCTGTACACCAGCTGCTGCCCCGTACGCGCGGCGGCAGATTTCATGAGCGCAAGAAAAGCCCCCCTATCACCCACTTGCTGCAGCGCCTGCACATCCCTCTCCAGATAGGTCTGCAGATAGGCATTGAAAAATGGTTCCGCGCGTGTAGACGGGTCGCATACTCTGGCCGGATAGCCACCAAGCCAAATACGTTCGTACAACTCCGTAATGTTGCAGATAAGCCCTCGGTTCACCGCATCACGCATCGCCGCAGGCTCACAGGAAAAAGTTTGTGCGTATTCAGCCCGCCCCACCATTTCCGCCTGAGAGAACGAGTATAAATCCAGAATTCCTATTCTTCCGGCAAGACTCTCACTCACCCCCTGCATTAAATGAAAGCGCTGCGACCCCGTCAGCCAGTACATCCCCTTGCGCCCCGGCTCGGCATCCACCCGCAGTTTGATAGCGCGCAACAGCTCCGGCGCATACTGCACCTCATCTATGCACAGCGGCACATCATACATCTCCAGAAACCCGATGGGGTCATTTTTCGCTTCGCGGGCAAGGCGATAGTCATCCAGAGAGATATAACGCATTTCCTCCGGCATCAGGCTCCGCAGCAAGGTAGATTTCCCTACCTGTCTTGCCCCCGTCACCAACACACAGGGAAAGCTTCGGCTGAGCTCTATCACCTCAGCCGCCATTGTCCTCGGATGTATCATAAGTTTATTCATGCAATTTTGCATTATTATTGCAAAATTGCATGAAAATGCAAGTCAATTAACACAAATTCATGCAATTTTACAGCGTAATTGCAAAATTGCATAAATTAACCACATCTCCATTCATCCCAATGGCGTAAAATGGAGGATTCGGGAATTGCGCTGCAAAGCAGCAACAAGTTCCGGGAAGGTCAAAAGACCTTTCTCATGCATCACATGCCCGGGGGCACTGCTCTTCGGGTTAAAGATGATAGCGGATATCTCATCAACATCTTCACCGGGAACAACGTGATAGGAAATCACGCTCGCTTCTTCCTGCTTCAGGAAAATATTGCCGAGCAACTTCATGTTTTTTTCTCCATGGTCAGAACGACATTCCAAACACTGCGCCTTAATGGTTTTGTCGCCGTTTTTCCTGCGCCCGACGGTGACCAAATAGTCCGTCTTGTTACACAGGAATACATCTGTCAGGAGAACGCCTTCCTCTTTATTGTAACCATTGGATACTTTACCCGTGTTATGTAGCTTTCCGCCCTGAGAAAGAAGTTTCCATGGATTAAGTACGGCAACGCGACCATTATTGTAGCAAAATAACAATCTCGCCTTTGTCTTGTTATAATAGCTCTGCGGTACGGAGATATTATACAGCACATTACTACACGATTCCTCCTTCCGACCACGCGCCACACCGCCGTCGTGATACAATATAATGTGACGTATCGTACCCGTACAGGCTGAGCTATTATTATCCTTTTCCGTCATTTACAAAAAAGAGAATAGTTTCTTGAAGATTAGAAAGAGTATGCCCATGCAGCCATGTTTCGGCTGTTGTTCTTCCTCTTTTGCTTTCATCAGCCGGGAGGCTTCTTCTGTTGCAACAGCGGGTGGAATTTCCTGCCAGACGATACCCTCTGCGCTGAATTTATGCCCGCTTTGCAGAGGGCATTCACAAGCTTCCGTCTCTTGCCTGTCGATGCATATCAAGGGCGGTAGACAATCGTTTCCCGACCAATAGGCAACATGGCGCACAATCTCCTGAATGATGACTTGAGGCGGCAGGGGATTGTCTTTCTCCTCGTCTCCTACCCATGTTGTTTCCTTTGCTTCTTCTGCATGCAGAACGGAAGTTTCTGTTTCTGCCATATCGCCGCACCCGTTCAGCTCATAAACCATGTTTCGTTGATGCCGGAAATGTGGCTTGGGTGCGACAGATGATTCCGGTTTGTCGGCTTTCAGTTGATGTGGATTTTTTTCTTCCAGCTTTTCCAGAATAGACTGTTGCCCCAGATACTTGAGTGCCCTTTCCAGATACCATTGCCCGATTTTTGCGCGAGCTTCCGGATGACCATTATCTGCGGCTTGCTTCCACCAAGTATTGGCCTCTGAACGCTTTTTGAGCTTTTCAAATTCTTTCGCTAACGTAACCTGAGCATCCGTATCACCGGCTTTCGCTTTTTTCTGTAATTCAGCCAGCACGCTATCCGTTTGCATCTCTTTACCGGTCTTGTTGTCTGTCTGTTCCTTAGTCTTTCTCTCTGATCTGTTTGATTTCTTTTGCTGTACCTTGGGCTTCTGTTGTAACTTGCTGCGATCTTCAATGAGAGTGCGCTGTTCTTCAGAAGGTATGCTGAGAGACGCTTTCATTTTGGGGCTCTCCATTGTTACGTAGTTCTTTTTCTGATTTTTCGCGTATTGTGCAGGATTTACCAAATCAGAATCGCCCAGCAATTCTTGTACCTGTCTGTATTTTTTATTCCCTTCTTTTGAACCCAGCTGAGATGCTTTAAGATAGAATACCGAGGCTCCCCTATAATCCCTTTGCCCGAAATAACGATCTCCTTGGAGAACTGCCTCTCTCGCCATTTTGCAATACTCGGTTTTCCTATTTTTCATGAGTGCAGATTCTCTTTTAAAATAGTATAGCCTATAAATCCTTAATGTTTGAACTAAATAAATAGCTATTATCTCTATATAAATAGATTCGTTATTAAGTTATACTCGCAACTTAATTAAATGCCAAGTAATTGTTTCTTTTTTGCCTGGTACTCATCTTTGGTGATAGCTCCCATATCCAGTAAGTTTTTGAACTTGAGAAGTTCGTCCGCAGCAGATGATGGGGAAGAGGCGGCGTTGGTGTTTGTGGGGGCGCTTGCTCTTGCTTTGATTCCGTGCAGGAACATCATCAAATCATGAGCTTCCTTCATGTGTTGATTATACGCCATGCTGCCTGATTTCACTTTTGAATCAACGCCCATGCAGCTGATTGATATTTTCTTGCGATAGGGGGTATTCAAGACAATGGCTACTTCGAGAGAGGTGATAACTTTTTTGCTTGTTTTGGAACCGGTTACAGCGCCGACAACTGCCCCAACACCACCAAAGAGAACCCCGCCCACGGCTGCTCGGGCTAATCCTCCGCTGGCAACGGAATTACCATCTTCCAATAGCTCGAAATGCGCCAGTTCTTCATGCCGGAAGAGAGTGGGATTGGTCGGTTTTTTAGAGTTGGAAACGTACCAAACTCCCAAGTTCGCATCCTCTCGAATGTAGTATCCCTTAAATACGCCGATTTTAACTTCGTTGGTGACCCGGAATTGTTGAAACAGTTCAAGATCCTGTCGGCGTTTCTCATAACATTGAGAAAGGGTTTCAATATCGAGCAATTTAAATGACTCGATGTCTAAGTCTGCTTTTGCAAAACAAGTAGGACAAACGGCTATGCCTTCTTGATTGCGATAATTTAATAAACCGATTTTTGCCCCGCAAAACGGGCAGAATTCTTTTTTCCAGAGTGACATGGGATTAAATCTTTATTGTTTTTCCTGCATACGGAAGCCCACTACATTGCTGTCTTTGTCAAATTGGACGGTGGCAATATAGGTCAGCTCTAGGTTGTAGGCGTTTTTGGCTGAAAATTCGATGGTAATTTCATTGCAGCCGGGTGTCGTTCTTGAATGGAATACACCAAGTTCATGCCGATCGTACGTTGATGGGAAATTGAGTTTGCTCTTGATGACTTCCTCAGCCATTACCTCATGGCGAATAAGCAGGGGAGCTAATTTTTCCTGTTCGCTTTTTGCCGGACCATCTTCCATCAGCTCTTGTTCTGTAAAGTAGAACTTGGTAAAGTTTTCAGCGTGAACGTAGATGATAATGTTGTCTTTTGTGCTTTTATCTGAGATATCCACAGTCATGACAGCATCACATTTTTTGTTTTTCGCTGCTTTTTTAGCAGCTAAGGGAAAAAGCTTGTTGCATTTTTTGATGTTATCCAGACCAAGCTTCTTTAAGGTTTTAGAGAATCCGGCTTTCTGCAGTTCCTTTTTGGTTTCAGGATACAGATAGATTGCCCCGTCCCTGATGGGAGCTTCATATTCTGCGGTGTTAGTGGACTGAGAAGAACGTTCGGCGGAATTGAGGATTTCCTGTTTTTCTTCTATGGATTCATCCGTGCCGGTTGTAACCGTTTCGTTTTGGGAAATCTCCGTTGTTGAGGTATCCGAAGTTTCTACTTTTTCCTGAGATGCCTTATTTCCGTTCAGAATAGCATTCGAAAAAAGGGCAACCCATATAATGAGTGAGAAAAATGCAAACATTTTACTATAGCAGGCAAGCTGTTTCCCCTCCCTATCTTTGAAATTGTTGGTGAGCAGACGGATATTGTCCACCAACCACCAAATGATGCCAATGAAAAACAGGGATGAAATAAACTGCGCTATGGCTGACCCCGGCATCCCCAAATAAAACCTGTGCAAGCCCGGAATGGGAATCATGCCCAGAATCTGAGCCGTTTTATATGAGTATCCCGATTCCGTCGCAAGAGAAGGTGCGGTATGTTCCTGTATTTGCTGCTCGGTTGATTTCGGTTCTTTGTTTTGAAGATTTGTACCGCAGCAGAAACAGAATTTAGAACCGTTCGGTAATTCCTTTCCGCAATTTGAACAATACATGGCAATTGAATGTTGTTTCTTTTTCCCTCACAAGTACAACTTGGCATATTCGACCAAATCTTCAGCGGACTTGTAAATGTCTACCACAGATTCCAGGGGAATACGCTTTTCGTTTCTTTCCTTATCCAGCAGAATAAGCGTCGTTTGCTTATTGTTGAACAGGAAGCGGCACAGGGGTTTGCGAACATTGTGATCCAAAAGCACACCGCAGTAGCTTCGGGTGTCTTTTAAGAAAATGCGCTTGGGATCCACAACTTGTGACAGAATGGCGCGTACGATGTGGTAGGCTTCCATCTCCTCATCCGTGGTGACGATGCCGTCGTCCTCTTTGTCCGTGGCATCTTCTTCTGTTTCCTCTGCTGCGACAGGGGGCGTAACTGCGGCAGCATGTGGGAAATTTGTACCGGGAGAAACGCCGTCGAGTGCATTCTGGAGCCGTTCACTCACGCGGTTGTTGACCCACTCACGGAATGCCTGACTCACCAATGTTGTAAATTGGCTTCTTCTTTCCTGAGTCAGAAAGCCTCCATATACTTGTTTGGCAAACAAACGAACGAAGTCCTCTGAGGGAGACTCCAGTTCCTGTGTCAACAGATGCCGGATTTGTTTTTTATATTTTAACTCAGAGGCATTGCTGAGGATGTTTTCCAATTCAAACATGGATTTGGAAAACTTTTTCAGTTCTGTGACTTTCCGTGCATCGATGTCTTCCAGCGAAAATTCAAAGAACGGACGGTCATCCATTTTGTTAGGAGCCTCAATATCTGTGTAAAACTGGTATTCGACACCGTTTGTGAGTATGGCAAAGCGTGCCTCAGTGCAGGCAAAGTAGCGGTAGAGTTGAGATGCGTGGTTGATGTTAAGCGTAGCATTAAGTGCTTTGCACTCGATGAGAATGGCGGGTTTACCATCTTTCATGATGACGTAGTCAACCTTTTCTCCTTTTTTGGTGCCCACATCGGAAGTGTATTCGGGAACCACCTCAAAGGGGTCGAAAACATTGTACCCTAAAGCCTGGAGAACCGGCATAATCAAAGCATTCTTTGTGCCTTCTTCTGTTTGAACTGTTTCTTTTAAACGAGGAAGTCGGGAGGCTAATTGGGAGAGAGAATCAATAATATCCATAATCAGTGCTTGGTAAGTAGTCGTTCAGATAGAAAGAATATACATCTTTCCGAATACT
>JAFQEY010000085.1 GCA_017398765.1 Akkermansia sp. | reverse complement strand
AATGATTTAGTTGCAAAGAGTTTGCATGCGAGCAGAGCGATCGGAATTCTCCACCTTGTCCATCGTCCATTTGACTTTGTACTTCTCGTTAACTTCCCATTTATCTACCAATGTGTCTATTCCTGCTGTTTAGCTATTTATTGAACGCTATACTAGTATACTAATCACCCCGAAACACCCCAGCGAGCACCCATGCGAGCACCCGCTCTTCTTCCCCTTCATACGCTGCTTTATCAACACTCGCCAGATGATAACCAACACCGTCCCCCACACCAACAGCGGAATGTATGATTGAAGATAGTACCACATACTTTTAAGATGAAATGATTTATATCTTTTCCTCACATAGCGGATATCGGGAATGCCTTATGCCCCCGCCCGCAGAAATTGTCAAGCAAAATGAACTCCGCTTCTATGCAAAACAGGAATCGGATTCCCGTTTTGCATAAAGTTTTACCAAATTGGCTCTCCTTTTTATGTAATAATGGAATTAGATTCCCGTTTTGCATAAAATCAACCAAGTCATTCAGCTTATATTCCAATACGCCTTGGCCTGCTTCACGTTCCCATAGCCATCCAACGATCTCACTTTACGAACTCTATCAGGAACTATTTCTCGATAGCATTTTTTACCAGTTCAACACATGCTTGCATATCCTGCTCTAGTTGATAGACCCAGAACCGCAATACTTTCCACCCGGCACTAGTTACTTGTATATCCCTCCACAAGTCATCTGTTTTCCTGCCACCAGATGCGCTGGTATGCCAACGAACGCCATCTACTTCTATATCCAATTTCACAGAATCGGTGATAATAGCCATATCTAACCTGCGACCGACTAAATGATATTGAGTCTGAGGAACTATACCGGCTTGCACAAGGGCATTGTAAAAGCGTTCTTCCCATACTGAATCAAACCGCGGCGCATCTGGATTCTTTTTCTTTTCAATCGGTAAGGCTGCAAGTTTTCTTAACAACGTACAGCCACTTTCTGCGCATCTGGATTTATCTCCAACTAATACAAGACAAGCTCGTGCTCGACTAACGGCAACATTGTATATGTAGCGATTACTCTCTGATGTGATATACCAATTCTGAGTTTTTGCAAGATCGCTGGTATACGACAGCATGAAGATTATCACATCTTTTTCTCCGCCTTGGAATGCATTTACGGTATTGACAATTAATTCATCCTTGAACGAGCGCCTGTACCGATTCAGTTTTTCATCCAGAATGTTAGCATATTTTCTCAAAGGCGTTACTACGCCCACAGAGCCAGAATACCCATTTCTTGCCAAAAGAGCTACACGCTCAACAACTGCATCAATTTCTGCATCCAAAGAATTATTCACATTCACCCAATCGACAGCGTGTTTCAACCCATAAGCAGAAGGAGAACACAATCCTTCCATTGCAGTCCATACATTTAATCTATTATTGTAAAACGCGTCGTTGAAATACTCCGCAATATCAGGATGACATCTGTAGTGATTGGTCAACATTATGCGTTTTTCTCCCACTACACTATAAGCAGATGCCTGGCAATAATTGTACATGGAGCTGATTCTGACGTAATAAGTACTCGTTTCTCGCCACACGCATCGTGACTACCGGGGGGAATTGCTGTGGATCACCCACAATAACCGCAGTCTTCGCCCTATAAAGAGCCGGTATCATAGGAGGAACATCACATTGCGATGCTTCATCAATAATGACTGTATCATAAACAGCAGGCAAGCATGGCGCCGACCGAGTTAATGACAGCATCGTTGTGGCCCATGCCGGTGTAATTTTCAACCATCGTTTAAACTTGATCACAGCATCCTGAACAGACTCTGAGTTTACTCCCTGCGTTTGAAGTAATGTGGTCTGACTCTTGAAAGAACTTTGCAAGTTCACCAGCTGTTTCTTCATTTCGTCATCTTCCAGGAACGGTTTTGCAGCATCACTCATGGCAAAAAGCAACGCAGGGATAAGTTTATCCGCCACAGAACCGGCATCATCCTGTAAACATTCTCTCGCTGTTTCTATCGGTAATAAATCCTTACACTGCCGCTCAATCACCTCTTTCGTTTCGCAAAGGCTGATGAAATCTTTAAGCCTTTGTATGAATCGTTCCACCTCCTCCTTTATATATGAAGAAGGCAATGCATCATTAACCTTGGAGGGCATAATAGAGGATAAGCATGCTCTTGCCTTCAAATCACGCTTGCGACCGTTCAGCTTCCACAAAACTGATTTATAGAATGCAAGTAGACCTTTACCCGTAGGCGCGTCTGATAAAAACGAGGCCAGCAATTTTAATTCCTTGAGTGATGGAAGCTGGATTGGCGTCAGTCGGTCTCTGACGTTTAACGATCTACGCAACTGCATCTCCAGCTCCTCTACACGTGCTTGCAGCTTACTTAATTCCGTCTCCAATGCATCACGATCACCCAATCTCTGAACAACTGCACACCAGCGTTTTTCAAGCTCATTGACATCTTCATAACTCCACGGATTGGCTACATGTTGCAGCTGCTCCAGTCTTGATAAAATGACATTAACCTCCTTTTTAAACCACTCATCCGTAGCTTGACCGTCTGGGGTAGAACAAAAATTCACCAAATCGGTTCCATAATCCCTCAGCAATTTTGTACTGCGGTTGGCAATAGCATGAACAGCCTTGTGATTTCGACTTGTAAACAACACTGACTTACCACGTAAAACGCAGTTTGCTATGATATTAACAGCGACTTGTGATTTACCTGTACCAGGGGGACCAGTTACCAAGGTAATTGGATTATTCAATGCGTGTGTTACGGCTAGTTGTTGCTCATCGTTCGTTTCAATGAATGGATGCGCATAATAGCTATGCTGATTCTCTGGTTTAAGCACAGGTTCACGAAATACATATGCCAGAGCAGTCGAGTCCAGTACTTCATCCTTTTCCTTGGCTATATACCGAAGTTCTCGAAGCAATGTCCGTGAATATTTCAGCTCTGTACCTACGAATAAGGCCGGACAATTCCACGCTCTATCTCCCTTCTCCTGCAAATGAGGGACACACCAATCAAAAGCATCCGGATCAAACATTCCGGGCGAACAACCTCTTGCATAACGCTCCAGGTAAGGCAAGGAACGCTTTACGTCTATCAGGCCGCAGTATTCATCATCCGGATGCAAACTGGTCAACATGTCAAGAAGCACGCGATGATCTTCTTTATTTACGTGATACTCAAGCCATACATGGTTGATATCAGCTTCGTCAAGACGCAAGCTCATATAGAGCCGGGATTCATCCACTCGTACATCAACAGGTATCAGTGTAATCGGCACGTAATGCGTTTTACCGTTGTGATAAAAGGCTTCCAATGGATATCCTATATACACCTCTTCTTCATAGCTGCGTCGGGTGAGGATAGTATTAATGGCAACAATGTCCGCTTTCTGCTTTCGTATGGAGATCTCTGTACTTTCTTCTCCTAATTCTTTTAACCAACCATACGGAAGAACAGGATGAATGTATTTTCTGCCGCAATCGCCGGAGAAAAGATATTGCTGACTTCTCTCCTGGTGTTTGACACAATCGGCATAATAAGCCACTAATTTTCTAAATGTCTTCCACGGTGCAACGTCCTTGGTTATTGGCTTCTTCGGGGTGGGATCAGAAATCGGTATTTCTGGAAGTTTTCTTCTTTCTTTAAGGCCTGCACTAGTTAACTCGTAACTACCGTACACAGTGCATTTCACCCAGCCTTCACTCATCAACAGATCAAGTACATCTTGTCCCCACTTACCGGGATTGATGATTTCCAGTAAGCATAGAACTCGCTCATGCACTATGGGGATACTTTCCCCCGACGAATTCAGCTGCCAAGCACACAATGATCTTATAAGCGTGTTCTGTTTCATATTCATGAAGCGTTATTTATGCCAGCACCATCTGCCTGAACAACACCAATTAAATCATCCAACGTTCCTTTACCTTGCACATAGTTCAAAACGCTTGTGCTCCAATCGTGCACACGAGGAGTACTCGACTGTTTCGTTATTTCTAAAACTTCTTCAATATCCTCACGGAGTATACTGTCTTCCTCCAAAAACGACTTGTCATATTTTCTCCGCATCAAAAGGAACAGGAATACTTTTAACACACCGCATGTTAAGTTTGTTTTGTTCTGATAATGATATGATGGCAATATAGTTAGCAGATTCTTTACACATCTGTTACAATCATCTGTACAAATGCCCTCTAACATATCCTCATTAGCCATCAACAGTTCTGCTAGGGCTCTATCCCAATCTTGAGAACCTTTATATAAGGGAATATGTGATCGTTTGATATGTTGGGTAGACTTCCACCATGGAATTAGCGCGACCTGGTTATCCTCGTTCCTTATAATGTTATCCAACTTTCTGATATACGATTGGAAAAAAGTATTTAATTCTTCCGCCCCGCGCAACAAATAAGCACAAGCAGTCATAATATGACGGCTTATGGAAGCATTATCTCTTGAACGACTGACAATTTGTTTCAAAACATCGCGTTTCACTAGTTTAAATACCGGGTTATTCCCTTGATATGTACGCGATATCATTGACAAAACAGAATATGCGCCATCGGTATCCCCTCGTTTCATGCAAAAACTGTAATCCTTTGCCATGTAATCGAATAACGCTTCGAAGTCAAAACTGCCTGCATACACAGGTAATTGTCTGTTCTCCGCATAACCGAAAACATTGATACGATTAAGTCGGTCCTGTACATCGGCCGATTGAGGATTTGCGTATCGACAATATGAAAACATTTTGGGGTTACGGTATTTTCTTGCCTTCATATACCGATTCACATCAGACAAAGCCTTTTGCCACAATTTGGCATCGGCAGCAACAGCAGGGATTGCAACTGGGTATGAATGTTTGATAGATGCCTTCAACGAATTTACTGTTTCCGCAGGTTCTGGCGCTTTCATTTCAAGCAGGTCTAGCTCAACAGCCTCTCTTAACTGTCTTTCACCCGTAACTCGAACCCGGGCGATACCTTGTCCGGGTATCATAGAAGGATGAAGCTTCAAGGGTTCCCGAGTTTTCATAGTCCCGGTCATGAATGTGTAATCCAGTACTTTCAGCGGAACATCATCTCCATACGCATCTGCTAAGCGGAATCTTACATTATCAGTCCCCTTGTCTATAAAGCAGTCGGTATTTACAATGCCAAGGATTTTCTCACCGCCAGGACATTTTGAATTCGGAGCTATAAGTTCCTTTGCATATATCTCCTCTCTTTCCAAATCTTGTACAACGATATAAAGGCCTGTACATTCGTCATAGTATGTAGACTTACCACTAGCCTTTCTAGCTACAAAAACAGCGGCACCATCACTTGTACTAAATCGATGAACCTCTTTTCTACATCCATTACTTTCGATAGATAGCCGTATTTTTCTTTCTTTGACAAAATCCTTCCTTGAAAACTGCTGCAGATCGGCATCCCATACAACACAATCTTTGGTGGTACCATAATATGTATGGCGATAAAACTCATTCCTTGGCAGGAAAACATCCTGTCCGTCGTATTTTTCGTGGCGAGGATAAAATCGTCCCATCTTATATGCATGCCTCTGGGGGATAATCAAGTTATCTTCGTGAATAAGATTCAGCACGCTTTCATCGCAATACTTCAATTGATAATCAATTACCTTAATTGTTGAACATTGATCTGATAATTGTTTCAACATCGATAAGTTACCCAAACAGGTAGCGACAGATCGCCACAACAATGACGTTGACTCACGCGGTAATGAGCATGTTCGAAGTATCTTTTCCTGCAAGTTTGCATCAAAATTATCAGGTATCAAGATTACATTCCTATCAGCTCGCTTATCGAAAGGGTAGCTAGAATGTTTTAAAGCATTGAAAAACGCTTCTATTTTTTTCGCATCCTGGCTCTCCATTTGTAAGAAGTCCGCCAAAAAAGAGCAATTCTCGAAAGAAAATAATCCATCATCCCCTATAAGGTCTCTAATAATCGGCTGCTTCCGTTCCTGTATATACGGTGGTTGATTTCTACTTTTCGAAATATCCGGCCAGATCAATACATCACTTATGCGCTTACGTTTTATTAAAGAAAATACGCAATGTTCCACATCTATCTTATATCTGGAGCAACATAAGGTTGCATTAAAATCGTAGACATCAACTATCATACCTTACACCTTTCTCAATAGTTCCGTAACTGCTGAGTCCATTTGATTCAAGGAGCTCATCCAAATTACATTACCCCGATGGCTAGTTCTGACACAGTCCTTTTCTGAAAAGGAGCAAATAACATAGATTTCGTTATTGTCCGGAAAGTTCAGCTCCGGCTCAATGTTTCCGGGGATATACAACAAGTTTACACGCTTACTAAATGAGGAACCCTTTAGTTCTAAGCGTCCCCATGAAGAGGTTACAACACAACTCAAGATGCCGCCACAAGAATCTTCAAAAGCATTCGTAAAAGTAGGATTCACAAAGAAGCAACCATTCGTAGGCATCTCTTTAATCCAATATGAGAGATCATAAGTACTTTTGAATTCCAAGTTTAAGCGTGTAATAACCCATACGAGAAAAATTTCCGCAAATAACCTGTGTCGGTTCGGCCATACTATTTCAGACATTCTAGTGTGAGCTAGAACTAACCTATACAATTCCCATAGCTTGCTATATCGTGCATCATGCAGTAAAACATAATTCGGTTGTACCAAAGCTTTCATAGTTGGTAAGCTTTGTATCTCTGGTAGCCTTAAGGCATTAATCAAACAACTTCTCAATCGCTTAACCTCTTTGACGCGGGAAGATGCAGGATATCGACTTTCGTTTTGTTGTAAATAGCGCCGAGCTAGGATCTCTACTCGATAAATAAAGTCCTTCAGCACTCTGTTTTCTAATGTGTTTCTCGTTTCCTCTCTTACAACAGCCATCAGCTTTTGTCGTGATCCAGCCTTTTCTTGAGCCTGATGCCCTGGTTGGCGTGCCAACCAACGCAGACAATGCGCATCAACCTGCTGTACAGCAGAAATAGACACCATATCCCTCTTACAACGCAGAATCTTACGCATCGAGCTAATCAAAACTTCAATTAAAGATAAATGCTGACTAGCAATGACTGACACCAACTGCTGAGGAGGCTCGTCGTTCGTGTCTAAAGTTAAACGATCCGTTAAGGCTTCTATCGACAATCGCAATTCTCCACGTCTATTGTTTGCCTGTGTACTTCCGTCCCTAAAGTTACGCTCAGCTTCATATCGGAGCTCTGTCATTAACTCAACGGTGTCACATACAAACTCAGCTTCGCGGCCTTTCGCGTTATCAGCATCTAGCTTTCCATCTTGGTACGATTTTAGAGTGGCAACCTCTGTATACGAAGACAACTCCGCATACATGGGGCTAGCAACACAAAAGGATTCAACGTCGCAAGTCATTTTACTTAGCTTAACGCTCTATTCCTTGCCATGCAAAGAAGTCTCGCTTACAAGCCACGTCAAAGGCATCATTCAATTTAGGTTCTTCAAGCTTATGTAGATAGTCAGCCAAATGATTCATCACTCGATTAATTGTAGGATCGGCCATATCCAATCCTGCCAATTTCGGAAGGATTTTCATCTCAATTTGATCGATTAAGGCATCGTGTTTATCTCCCGGATACTGTCTAATATATGCGGCAACGGTATTCCACATGCGGTGGGCAAACGGACGGCCTAACTCTGCAAGGTAACTATTTATTTCATCCATCTGCTGCCCCAGATTTGAAATGCCTCCATCTCCGGAAGTTGAAATCCACTTCTTCCACATTGTCTCGGACATCATGCGATTAGTGTACTTTTTGAAGAATGCTTCTTTGTTTGCAGCAGCCCCACTTAATTCTTTTGGTCGACCAAAGCGAAGTACATTAGCTCGGTCTTTTACTTTATCGGAAAGGGACTGCGTCGACTCGTCTTCATTCATTGTTCCGATGAACAAGTTATTCGACCCTACGAATATACGTCTAACATCCTTAGACTCGCTTGTCGCACCACTTTCTAACACTATTTCAGCAGCTCTTCGTTTCGCTTCATTTGTCGGATCAATACCTCGACGCACTTCAAGCTTACTGAGCATATCGCTGAAGTAATACTCGACACGAGCGAGGTTCATCTCATCCAGCAAAATCAGGTTCATAGCCGGATTGTTCTTAGCCTGGGCAGGATTGTTGAACCTATCCGATTGCCACAGCAACCGGGATAATTCGGTAGCCTTGTACCGATGTTCCATGTAATTATAGAAGCCGAGCATATCCTGAGGGCTATCCCAACGCGGCTGAACAGGGACTTGCAGGAAGTTCATGCCGACGGCATGTGCATACAATTCCGGTAATAGACTCTTGCCCGTTCCTGATATGCCAGAGAGGACTACCATGGGAGAGCAATCCGCAACCTTCAGACTTGTGTGGAAAGCTTTGATCAAACGCGTATCGAATCTGAAACCAGTTGTCGCAAGGTTGTCTTCAAACTCTGATAGCCAGTTTTGTTCATCGTATTTTGTAGTCGTCGTGATATTGATTGTCTTTATAGGTCTATCCAAATCCTCCCATTTTTTCAAGGTCATCTGGTCCCTGCTGACGTGACTACTTAATTCGTAGGTAAGTTCTGATACTTTAGACTTAACTGTGTTTCTTTCTTTTGTTAACGCTGCTATCTCTGCCTTTAAATCATCAATTTCCTTTTTTAACCCCCGCTTCTCTTCTTCATTTCTGGCTCTCAGTTGCGCCAATTCATTCTCTAATTCCTGTTTTTTATTATTTAAGGACTTCAGTCTTTCTCCTTCATCAGAAACCTTATGTTTTATGGAGGCTAAGTCCAGTTCAGACTGTGAGACTTCCTTTATCAACTTCTGCAATTCAGCCTGGCGCTTAGTATTCTCATCTGTGAGTCGATGGTGTTCAGATTTAGCTTCCGTTAATTGATTTTGAGCACTTTGCAACAACCAATTACTAGAGTTTAATTTTTCTAATATATCCTTTAGTTCAGCGTTTTTATCCTGAAGCTCCGTCTTTATCTTATCCAATTTGTCGGTAGCATCTTCTAATTCGCGCTGTGTGGATGCAATCTGTCCCTTTAACGAGGCGACCGTACCTTGGTTATCCTGTAACCACTTTCTTTGACACTCTGCATCCGAAATGTCTTGTTTTGCTTGTGCGTGATCAGCCGCCAGTCGATCCAATTCCAGAAGCATCTGTGCACGACTTTGTTTTGCGGTCGCAATATCCTGTTCTAGTGTCTCCTTCTCCGCATAGTATGGTGCTAGGTCTTTGGCGCGCCTAAACAGATACGTAGCGAGCCATAATGACGATATCACAAATACGATAATGAGAGAAGTAAAAATATACAACGTTGTCATAGCTTGTACCCTATTGAAGATTCTGTTTTATTTTACTTATTTTCACCTATGGTGGATTATTCTTCTCTCTTTGACTCTGTTCGTTTTTGCTCCAAATCTGCCTCTAATCTATCACACTCTTCCTGAAGATCTCTTTTCTTTTTTTCTAACTCTCCGACAGATTGTTTTACAGTCTGCAAATTATCATTCGTCCTGGTAATTTCACTCTCAAGAGCCTGTTTTCGTTGTTCCGTGGAATCATATTCTCTTTTGATTATGTCGAGTTGACTCTGCTTTTCTACCTTAAGAGCATCCAGACTCTCACACTCCGTCCTGACAACATCCCGTCTGCGGACAAGATCTGACAACGCATCGGTAGCAGCTTTTGCGTCAGTTGATTTTTGACTTACTTCTGCATCTAATGCTTTTATTCTTTCCTGTAAAGATGCCAGATTGCGTTCTACTTCTATGCGTCTGGCATTACCCCGAGAGGCTGTCAAAGAATCAATTTTACTCTGCAGATCAGCAAGTTGAACCTGAATAGTCTCTCGCTCTGTTCTAAGGTTTTTTACCCTTTCTCCCAGCTGGGTTTCTTCTTGCTGGCTGGCAGATAAGCGCCCCTGAACTTCACTTAATGTTTGTTGTAAGGCATTGAGCTGATCTTGTATACCTTGTTTCTGTTTTTCTGACTCAGCTATTTGTCTATTCAATTGTTGGAGCGCTTCTTTCTTCTGTTGCGTCTCATCATCCAATGCTGAATTACTTGCCTTTACTTGCTCAAACTCCGTTTTCGTCTGATCAACTCTAGTAGACAGAGCTGCCAACTCTGCATTTGCCGCAGCTAGACGCGTTGTTACCGCTTCAACTTCTTTTGTTTTGGATTGCAACTCTCGATTCTTTTGATCGATTGCACCAGAGAGCTGGCTATCCGTTTTTTCTTTTTCGGATAGAGGCCCTTGTAATTCAGCTATCCGTCTTTCGATAGCCAGAAGCTGATTTTTCTTCTTCTCGAACGCTACAACTTCAAGTTTAAGCTCTGTTGCCTTCTTAGAATCTTCCTTATAGCGTGAATCTAATGCAGCTAGATCTTGATCTAATCGTTCTTTGGCACTAAGCCATTCCAGATAATCGTCAAGCAGCACTCCATTTAGCACACATGCTCCCACACCGGCACACGTTACTATTATACACCAAGCATTTAGAGTTAACTTATTATCTAATTTCTCGAACCATTTATATAAAAATGCCAGCATAGAGAGTATTATATTAGTGATTCACTATGAAACTGTTTTTTTACAGACACAGGTGAATGGTAGCACACTCCTACATATTTTTCCAGCTCAAAAACATCCCTTGAAATGTTTATGCAACGGTTTATATGCTTCACTTTTCCCTGCCGTGTTTATTCAACTCACTACTTGGTCATATCCCCCCCCAACAATGTCTCACATCTGCAAAAAAAGTACGAGATTTTACGCAGATATGAGACAAATATTATTTCTCGTCATTTTTTGCCCATGGACATGTCACTGTCAGAGGAAGATATATGCTCCTGCGGCATAACGAGAATTAGCCACCCATTTCTTTGAAAAGACATAACACAACGCCCCGCGCTTCGGGATGAAGGCGGGGCGTGAATTGTTTTATGTTACAGGGTAGTCAGGCAGTGTGACTTTGGGGGATGGCTTACATCATGCCGCCCATGCCACCCATGCCGCCCATGGGGTCGGCGCCGCCGTGGGAACCGCAGGAGCAGGACTTCTTCTCCGGCAGGTCGGCGATGAGGCATTCGGTGGTGAGCATGAGACCGGCGATGGAGGCGGCGTTCTGCAGAGCGGAACGGGTCACCTTCGTCGGGTCAACCACGCCGGAGGTGAGGAGATCCTCATAGGCATCCGTCACCACGTTGTAACCCATGGTGGGGGACTCCAGACCCTTGACCTTCTCCACGATGAGGGCGGCTTCGCGGCCGGCGTTCTCCACCAGCTGGCGCAGGGGAGCTTCCACAGCGCGGTAGACGATGGCGGCACCGGTCTTTTCATCGCCGCTCAGTTCGAGGGCGCAGATAGCTTTCTGGGCACGGATGAGAGCAACACCGCCGCCGGGAACGATACCTTCCTCCACCGCAGCGCGGGTGGCGTGCAGGGCGTCGTCCACGCGGTCTTTCTTCTCCTTCATCTCGGTCTCCGTAGCAGCACCTACCTTGATGACGGCCACACCGCCGGCGAGCTTGGCAAGGCGCTCCTGGAGCTTCTCGCGATCGTAGTCGGAGGTGGTGTCCTCAATCTGGCGGCGAATCTGGGAAACGCGGGCGGAGATGTCGGCGGAGGAGCCGGCGCCTTCGATGATGACGGTGGTGTCCTTGGTGATAACCACGCGCTTGGCCATGCCGAGCTGGTCGATATCGACGTTCTCGAGCTTGAGGCCGAGGTCCTCAGAGATGCACTGACCGCCGGTGAGGATGGCGATATCCTGGAGCATGGCCTTGCGGCGGTCGCCGAAGCCGGGAGCCTTCACGGCGGCCACGTTGAGGGTGCCGCGCAGGCGGTTCACCACGAGGGCGGCGAGGGCTTCACCCTCGATATCCTCAGCAATGATGAGGAAGGGCTTGCCGCTCTTGGCAACCTTCTCCAGCACGGGGAGGAAGTCCTTGAGGTTGGAAATCTTCTTCTCGAAGATGAGGATGTAGGGGCTCTCCAGAACGGCCTCCATGGTGTCGGCGTTCGTGACGAAGTAGGGGGAGAGGTAGCCCTTGTCGAACTGCATACCTTCCACCACGTCCAGAGAGGTGTCAATCCCCTTGGCTTCCTCTACGGTGATGGTGCCGTCCTTGCCCACCTTGTCCATGGCCTCAGCGATGATGTCGCCGATTTCGGAGTCCCAGTTAGCGGAAACGGTGGCCACCTGGGCAATTTCCTTGCCGGAGTCCACGGGCTTGGAGATGTTCTTGAGCTCCTCCACGATGGCGGCGGCGGCCTTATTGATACCACGCTGCAGGGAGATGGGGTTGGCACCGGCGGTCACGTTGCGGAGACCCTCGCGGTAGATGCTTTCGGCCAGCACGGTGGCGGTGGTGGTACCGTCGCCGGCGATGTCGTTGGTCTTGCTGGAGACCTCACGCACGAGCTGGGCACCCATGTTCTCATACGGGTCTTCGAGCTCCACTTCCTTGGCCACGGTCACGCCGTCCTTGGTGATGTTGGGGGAGCCGAATTTCTTGTCGATGACCACGTTGCGTCCGGCCGGGCCAAGGGTGCTCTTGACAGCCTTGGCGATTTTGGTCACACCGTTAAGCAGGCTCTGGCGAGCAGTTTCTTCGAATACAAGTTGTTTAGCCATAATATGAATTACGATTTAGAATGAAAAGTCAGATTTTAGTCGATAACGGCGAGGATGTCGCTCTCGCTGAGGATGGTGTAGGTGGTGCCGTTGTAGGTGACCTCCGTGCCGCCGTATTTGGCAATGAGGACCTTATCGTTCACCGCCACGTTGAAGGGGATGAGGTTGCCGTCCTTATCGCGGCCGCCGGTACCGATGGCGCGAACGATGGCTTCCTGGGGTTTCTCCTTGGCGGTATCAGGCAGGAAGAGACCACCCGCTGTCTTGGTTTCGGCTTCTACACGCTCTACGAGCACTCGCTGTCCTAATGGTTTAATCATGGTATGTATGTTTTGGTTATTTGTTGAAATTCTTTTTTGATGGGGTTTACCCCGGGCGGGTGTCTGCACGCCGCGCCCGGGGTGAAAGAGGTGCTTTACTTGTCGTCGTCCACCACCTCGGCGTCCACCACCTTGCCCTTGGCCTTGCGGGGGCCTTCCTGGGCAGAGGCATCAGCGGGGTTGTCGTAGGCGGCACCGCCCTGCTGGGCACCGGCGGCCTGAGCAGCCTGAGCGAGCTCGCCCAGCATCTTCTCCAGCTCCTCGGTGAGCTGCTTGGCCTTGGCCACGTCCTTAGCCTCTGCAGCGGCCTTGAGGGCTTTCACCTTCTCCTCGATGGGCTGCTTGACCTGAGCGGGAGCCTGGTCGCCCATCTCGTTGAGCTGGCGCTCCACGTTGTGAGCCAGAGAGTCAGCCTTGTTGATGACCTCGATGTCCTCGGCCTTGCGGCGGTCCTCCTCGGCGTGAGCCTCGGCATCGCGCTTGGCGCGCTCGATTTCCTCCTTGGAGAGGCCGGAAGAACCCTGGATGGAGATATTCTGCTCCTTGCCGGTCTTCTTATCCTTGGCGGTCACCTTGAGAATACCGTTGGCATCGATATCGAAGGTCACTTCAATCTGCGGCACACCGCGGGGGGCGGGCTCAATGCCGTCCAGCTTGAAGTTGCCGAGCAGCTTGTTGTCGTTGAACATCTTGCGCTCACCCTGGCAGATGCGGATATCCACGGCGGGCTGGTTGTCAGCAGCGGTGGAGAACACCTGGCTCTTGCGGACGGGGATGGTGGTGTTGCGGTCGATCATCGGGGTGGCAATGCCGCCCATCGTCTCGATGGAAAGCGTGAGCGGAGTCACGTCCAGCAGCAGCACGTCGTTCACAGAGCCGGAAAGCACGCCGCCCTGAATGGCAGCACCCACAGCCACCACCTCATCCGGGTTCACGCCCTTGTGCGGCTCCTTGCCGGCAAGGCGCTTGGCCATCTCCTGTACGGCGGGCATACGGGTCATACCACCCACAAGCACCAGCTCGTTGATTTCGCTGGTGGAAAGGCCGGCAGCGGAGATGCAGTTCTTCACCGGGGCGGCGGTGCGCTCCAGAAGACGCTCCGTGAGCTGCTCCAGCTTGCTGCGGGTGATGTTCATCATAATGTGCTTCGGACCGGTGGCATCCATGGTGATGAAGGGCAGAGAGATGTCGTAGCTCTGCGTGGAGCTCAGGGCAATCTTGGCCTTCTCCGCCTCCTCCTTGATGCGCTGCAGGGCATCCGTCTGCTTGGAGATGTCCATCCCCTCGTTGCGCTTGAACTCATCCAGAATGTAGTTGATGATGGCGTTGTCCCAGTCATCACCGCCCAGGTGCGTATCACCGTCGGAGGCCTTCACCTCGAACACGCCGTCACCGATTTCCAGCACGGAGATATCGAAGGTACCGCCACCGAGGTCGTACACGGCAATCTGCTCATTGCTCTTCTTGTCCAGACCGTAGGCCAGAGCGGCGGCGGTCGGTTCGTTGATGATGCGGCGCACCTTCAGACCGGCAATCTCACCGGCAGCCTTGGTGGCGTTGCGCTGGGCATCGTTGAAGTAGGCCGGCACGGTGATGACGGCTTCCGTGATGGTCTCACCGAGCTTGGCCTCGGCATCAGCCTTCAGCTTGCCGAGCACCATGGCGCTGATTTCCTGCGGGGAGTACACCTTGGTCTCGCCGCCCACTTCCACCTGAATGTGGGCATCGCCGTTGGCGGCCTCCACGATGGTGTAGGGAACCTTCTTGTCCTCTTCCGTCAGCTCAGCATACTTGCGGCCGATGAGACGCTTGGCGGAAAACACCGTGTTGCGCGGGTTGGTGACAGCCTGGCGCTTGGCAGCCTGACCCACGATGCGCTCACCGGACTTGGTGAAGGCAACGATAGAGGGCGTGGTGCGGGCGCCTTCGCTGTTCTCCAGCACCGTGGCCTGCCCGCCGTCCATGACAGCCATGCAGGAGTTGGTCGTACCGAGGTCAATTCCAAGAATCTTACTCATTGTTCTGTGTCTTTCTATTGTTGTGTTATTTTGTTTAGAATCTTCGTCGCCGCGATTCGGGCGCAGTTCTTACCTTTTTATGTTGCAAATGGCATGCCAACTTTGAAAATTTTGCAATTATTTGTGCAATATCGCTAAAAAAGTGTTCATTTTGCAAGCATTTGGAACGTGTCTTGCACACCCATGCTCACCTTCCGACCGACTCCCGGAATACCAGAGTGCGGCAAATTGCCCCACCGAAGTGCGACAAATTGCAACATGCGGCATTTTGTCGCACACACAAACATTCGATTACAAAATAAATTGAAGCTGCAAATTAACACCCATTCCGCAGAATCAGCACGTTTGGCCGGTTAGAACACAGATTAGGCTTTCCACGCGCGCGAAAAGGTGGTATGAAAGGCGCATGAGACTGACCGGATTGCTCGTATCCCTGCTGTTATTCCCGCTGCTGAGCAGCTGCGGGGATAATGATGAGGAGCTGCGCGAAAAGGCAGCGCGCTTTACCACCTCAACCAAACCGGCACCCAACCCTCAACGAGAATCGCTGGAATCACTGGTGCGCACGGATCGCAACGCGGCCCCGACCTCTCTGGTGAGAGCACCGAAGTTCGAGCTGTTCAGCGACTACAAAGGGGAAGATATCCGGCAGGTGACAGGCGTATCCGGGCGCACGCTCATACTGTGCTTTGCCTCCCCCTGGTGCCCATACAGCAACCGCATGCGCAACGGCTTGGAACAGATTGCCAATCAGAGCAAAGGAACGGTACAGGTGGTGATGGTCAACCCGGATGACTACACAGCGTTGGCGAAAGAATTTGAGCTCAACAAAGTACCCACCACCGTTTTTTACACGGAGGGGGTGAAACTACGCACCATAGAGGGGGCCTACACAGCCGAAAGCGTGCGCAATTTCCTGCATGCCCTGCTCTCACAAGACGAACGGGCGCGGGGCACAGCGGCCCCCGTGTTGGTTCCCATCACCCTTCCGAATAAATAAATATCACTTCACAACATGAGATTCCTTACAGGCTTACAACCCAGCGGGCAGCTGCATATCGGCAACTACTTCGGGGCCATCCGCCCTGCCGTTCAGCTGCAGGAGAAAGGCGAGGGGTTCTACTTTATCGCCAACTATCACGCCATGACCACCATGGAGAGTGCGCAGAAATTGCAGGAAAACACCTACGGGCTCGCCGTGGATTTTCTGGCCTGCGGGCTCGACCCGGAGAAATCTGTCTTTTTCGCCCAATCGGCAGTACCGGAGGTGCATGAGCTGGCGTGGATACTCTCCACCGTATGCCCGATGGGGCTGCTGGAACGCTGCCACTCCTACAAGGAAAAAGTGGCTAAGGGGATAGCCGCCAACCATGCGTTGTTTGCCTATCCGGCACTGATGGCGGCGGATATTCTGCTCTACAACGCAGATGCCGTGCCCGTGGGCAAGGACCAGAAGCAGCATCTGGAAGTCACCCGCGATTTGGCAGGCAAGATTAACGACACATTCGGGGCGGATATCTTCAAGCTCCCGGAGCCCATCATCAGCGAAGTCACGGCAGTTGTCCCCGGACTGGACGGTCAGAAAATGAGCAAGAGCTACGGCAACACCCTGCCCATGTTCGGAGAGGAGAAGCCGCTGCGCAAGCTCATCAACAAAAAAGTGGTGACAGATGCCACCCCGCTGGAAGCCCCGAAGCCGACGGAAGGCTCCATTATTCTGCAGCTCTACAAACTCTTTGCCACACCGGAGCAGTACCAAAGCATGGTGGATGCCCACCTGGCCGGAGGTGTGGGCTACGGACAGTTCAAGAAAGACCTCTTTGAGGCTTACTGGGAGCATTTCCGCGCTGCCCGCGAACGCCGGGAGTGGCTGCTGGCCAACCCGGACTATGTGAACGGCGTGCTGAATCAGGGAGCGGAACGCGCCCGTGAGGAAGCTGCCGCCACCCTCAGCCGACTGCGCAAGGCGGTTGGACTCTCCTGGAGCTGATGCGACTCCCCACCATGAGTGACCGCGCCCTCATCTACGGAACCATCGCCATCGACACCCTGATAACCCCCGGCGGGCGGGTCAATTCCGTGCTGGGGGGCTCCGGCCCATACGCAGCACTGGCGGCGCGACTCATCACCCCGGATATTGATTTAGTCGGCGTGGTGGGAGATGATTTTCCGCGCGAGTTCGGCATGGCATTGGAAGCCCGTGGCGTAAGCATGGCACACGTGGACCAAGCCGCGGGGCGCACCTTTGCCTGGACCGGCAAATACGAGCAGGACATGAACCTGCGCACCACGGTAGAAACCATCGAAGGCGTGCAGGAACACTGGCGCATACAACTGCCGGATGAATTGAAAAAAGCCCCGCTGGTAGTTGCCACCAACGTAACCCCACCACTGCAATATCGGCTCGTGGAGCAATGCCGTGAGGCTCAGTTCGTGATGGCGGATTTCATGAAATCCTGGATAGAGCGAGAGCCGGAATACACCCGCAAGCTGCTCGCAAGGGTAGATTTAGCACTCATGAATGATGAAGAAGCCCGCGCATTTGCCGACACGGTGGATTCAACGGAAGCAGGCTATCGTCTGTTGGAAGCCGGGCCGCGCTATGCCATTGTGAAACACGGCAGTGCCGGGGCCACACTCTTCCACCGCACAGAGGGGGGAGAAACCCGCCTGTTCCGCTGCCCGGCCTGGCCGCTGGTGCACCCGAAAGACCCCACCGGAGCGGGTGATTCATTCATGGGAGCACTGGCCGGGCACCTGACCAGCTGTCTCAACGGCGGAAAGCCCGAGTGGGAAGCCATGAAAAGCGGTATTGCGCTAGCTACAGTCGTGGCTTCCTTTACCTGTGAGAAATTCGGCACGGTACCGCTCTTTTCCGTCACACGAGCAGAGCTTGCCGAACGCATTCACCGTTTCCATACCATGACTCAGTGGAGTCTGTGACCCCGCCACGCAGTATGAAAAAAGGACTGATACTGGAGGGTGGAGCCATGCGCGGCATGTTCACCGCCGGAGTTACCGATGTGATGATGGAGCACGGGATTGAGTTTGACGGTGCTGTGGGAGTCTCTGCCGGGGCCGCATTCGGCTGCAACTATAAATCCCGCCAAATCGGGCGCAGCATCCGCTACAACAAACGCTTCTGCAATGACCCGCGCTACTGCGGGCTACGCAGTCTGCTGCTCACCGGCAACCTCTTCAACACCGATTTTGCCTACCGAGAAGTCCCGCTGCATCTGGATGCGTTTGATTTCGACACCTACCGGGAAAACCCCATGGAATTCTACCTCGTCTGCACTGATGTAGAGACAGGCGAGCCCGTCTACCGACGCTATGACGGTTATCATGACCACGGCTTCGACTGGATACGCGCCTCTGCCTCCATGCCACTGGTATCACGCATCGTCGAAATTGAGGGGCAGAAACTGCTGGACGGCGGCATGAGCGATGCCATCCCCCTGCGCTTTTTCCAAAGCATCGGCTATACGCGCAATGTTGTCATCCTCACCCAACCGGCAGATTATCGCAAGAAAAAGACAAAAGCGTTGCCGCTCATCCGGCTCATGTACCGCCGCTACCCCAAGCTGGTGCAAACCATGCAGCGGCGGCATGAGATGTATAATACCACGCTGAACTACATCGCAGAACAAGAAGCCGCCGGCAGCGTGCTCGTCATCCGCCCGGCAGAACCACTTCCCGTCAGCCGTGCCGAGAAGAACCCGGACAAACTGCAGGCCGCATACGACATCGGGCGCGCCACCGCCGCCGAGCAGCTGGAAAACATTCATCGCTTTCTTGCCTGATGATAAGCTTTGACCACACAGCGGAGCAGCGCATCCTCAGCACATTCGGCGCAGCGAAACTACGGGCGGGGCAGCGGCAGCTTATTGAAGCGGCTCTGGCAGGACAAAACGCCCTCGGCGTGCTGCCGACCGGTCATGGCAAAAGCCTGTGTTATCAGGCTGCGGCACTTTTGCTGGGCGGAACCTCCGTAGTAGTCTCACCGCTCATTGCTCTCATGCGTGACCAGTGTGATTCCCTCACCCGCCGGGGCATACCCGCCGCCCGATTTGATTCCACACTGGAGCAGGAGGAGCGGGAGCAGGTTTTAGCCGCGGTAAACGCCGGAGAACTGCGCCTTCTCTTCGTAGCACCGGAATCTCTGGATAACCGTGATTTGAGGGGAGCCCTGAAATCTGCCCCGCTGCGGCTTTTTGTGGTGGATGAAGCCCACTGCGTCTCCGAATGGGGTCACAGTTTCCGCCCGGATTACCTGCAACTGCCGCGCATCCGGGAACAGTTCCCCTTTCTCTGCACCATGGCACTCACCGCCACCGCCACTCCGCGCGTGCAGCAGGACTTGCGGGCCGCCTTTCATATCCTGCCGGAGAACAGCATCACCCTGCCCCCGGCGCGGCCGAACATCTCCCGCCGCGTCCTCAGCTGCACCGAGCGCATGCCTGCTCTGCTGGCGCACCTGGCAGAGCCGCAGCACCTGCCCGCCATCATCTACTGCCGCAGCCGCAAGGAAACTGAGCAACTGGCAGCTGATTTAGCTGCAGCCGGATACCCGGGAGCCACCTGCTACCACGCCGGACAGAATGCTGAACTCCGCGCCCGCATTCAGGACGACTTTCTGCACAACCGGCTCCGCATCCTCGTGGCCACCATCGCCTTCGGCATGGGGGTGGACAAGCCGGATGTCCGCTCCGTCATCCACTACTGCGCCCCCTCCTCACCGGAAGCCTATCTTCAGGAATCCGGGCGCGCCGGGCGTGACGGGCAGCCCGCCGCCTCGCTGGTACTGCTCAACGGAGCAGACCTCACCGATGCCCGCAACCGCATCTACGCCGCAGAGCCGGATGCTGAGGGAGTGCTCCGCTGTGTCCGCTGGCTACTGCCCGCCGCGTGGAAAGTCGTTTCCCCATGGGAGCTGACCACTGTCTGTGATATACCGGAGGATGTACCCCAACGAGCCCTGCAACTGCTCATGGAAATGGGAGCCGTGACAGAAGAATCCACAGGCTACCAGTTTTACAAAGCTAAACCGCTTTTCCCCCTCAGCACCATACTGGACGGGAGGGATGAACAGGAAAGCAGCCGACTCCGCTGGCTGGCCGAACACCGAGAGGGAGAAGTGGCCGATGCAGCACTGGCGTGGGACTGCAGCTATGCCGAAGCCATGCACCAGCTGGATGACTGCCTCGCAGCGCAGGAGTGGGATATCCGCTACCGCCGCCGCGCTTTCTGTATCCGCTCCGCCGGGTGCCCTGCCGATGCCCGCGCCGTGGCAGATGCTCTCTCCGCAAGCTTCGCGCGCCACACCACCGGCAACCAGCAGAGACTTGACTCACTGCTGCACATGCTCACCGGGCGGGAATGTCTCAACACAGCCCTGCACCGCTACTTCACCGGAGAGGAACAAACCTCCCCCCCACCTTGCGGTAACTGCGGCATCTGCTGCGGAGAAAAAACCGCCCTGCCTATGCCCCCGACGCCGCCGGAAGCCCCCGTCCCGGCCCCGACCGACCTGCCGGAGTTCTCCCGTGATTCCCAGCGCCGCCGCTTTCTGCTGGGTATATCCACCCCCGGTTCACTCGCCCGCCGCCTCTGGGCTCACCCTCTCTACGGCAGCCGCGCAGGAACCCCTTGGAACGAGCTGTAAAAAAACGCTGCACCGGGACCGATGCAGCGTTGCTGATTTTTTTTCAATCTTACATCAGGGCACGGCAACCCAGATGAGGGAATCAGGATTGTACTTGGGCACTTCCAGCTGATCGCCCACGTTACAACGATCCTTCTTGAGCAATTCCAGAATGGACTTATCGCTCGGAGTGGAGAAATTAGTACGGAACAGGTGATACACGTTGTTGGGGTTATTGGACTTCAAGCCTTCAGACATATCCTCCAGCAACAGCAGAACACCAAACTTACCGCCGGGAACTTCCGTTACCATAATCTGAATAGGATACACTTCTCCCTCCTTCACATCGAAAACATTACCTGCCGTGAGACCGCCGATTTCTGAGTTCCAGATACCGATACCATTCAGCTTGATAAACTCATAACCCTTGTGGATTCTATCAGTACCATCCTTGACCTCCTTGGCATAATTGGCATGGTCAGGACCGGAAACCTTGGCACGGCCCGGTTTTTCCTTGCTCCAGCGAGAGGGAAGGCGATACCCGGCTTCCAGCACCGTCTTGTTATTGAAACGCACGGCGATGCATTCGTCACCCGTTCCCACAAAGCGGAACTTACCGGACTTCGGCGCACGGACTTTACCGCGATAAATGGCCACCCATGCACCCTCTTTCACCTTGTCACCCACGCCATAGGCAATGGGGCCATACTTAGCGAGACAGACAGGCAGGTAGAAATTGGAGGCATACAGCTTATTGGGAGATTTGTAATACTTGCCCAGCGTGGATTCGGACCAGCCCTTGAGGAAGCCGTTCAGCACTTCCAACACCTTGTGCTCACCCTGACCACCACTGACAATGCCGGAGGGTGCCCCACTCTTGGTCTGTTTCAAATCGTAGAAAGTACCCACCAGAGCGGAACCGCCGGCAGAACCGGAGCCAAGGCCATCACCACCATCGCCCAGACCATCGCCCAGGCCATCGCCCAACCCCATGCCCAAATCCATGGAAACGCCTACATCCATGCTGTCATCCATGGGAATATCCACCTCAGACATAGCCACAGGAGCGGCAGAGGTCGACACAATCACCGTCGGGGACACATTTTTGGAGGGAGAGGAAGCCTTGGAGGAAAGCTGTTGCGTGGTGGGCTCATTGGTGGGCGGCGCATCTTCTGCGGGTGGAGTATAGGCCAGGAACTCTGCCGGCATTTCCTGGGCAATAAGCACCACAGTCAGGGTCAGAATAAGACCGCCACCGCCTACCAGCAGCAGGCAGGCCAGCAGCGAGGAAAGCTTATTGCGCATAGATGCACGGCGCATCTCGCGCTCAGCTTCTTCACTCATTTGGATATGAATTGCCATAGTCGTATCTCTTGGTTAAATGTTAAAAACGGATTGTCGATGCTTTCTTGTAACACAAGGGGGCTCTGAATTCGAGCATAAAATGCGTGCTGAGTGTTACAATTGTGTTACAGAGGTGCCCGATTTCACCGCGGCCGACCGAAATTTTATCCACACGACAGGATGAAGGGTTGAGTTTCAGCTACTGCATGCTATAATCAACGGAGCAAATCAGCATTTTTCACCATGGCAGAACGCATCCCCGTCCGCAATCCGAATGAAATCAGCAAGCTTCGCAAAGCAGGCGAAGTATCGGCGCGCATTCTGATGGAGCTCATGCCCATCATCCGCCCCGGCATCACCACCAAAGAGATAGATGACTACGCCGCCGAACTTTTCCGCAAGGAAAAATGCGGCAACGCCTTTCTGGGCTACTGCGGGTACCCCGGGCAGCTCTGCATCTCTGTGAACGAGGAGATAGTCCACGGCATCGGCGGCACACGGGTCATACAGGACGGAGATATCGTCAGTCTGGACTGCGGAGCCATTGTGGACGGCTGGTACGGTGACAACGCCATGACGGTACCGGTGGGCAACGTGAGCGAAGAAGCCCGCCGACTGCTGGCGGTGACAGAGGAGGCTCTTTTCCGCGGCATTGAGCAGGCAAAACAGGGCAATTCTCTCATGGAAGTCTGCGGAGCCATTGAAGATTATGTCAAGCCTTTCGGATTCGGCATTGTGCGGGATTACGTGGGACACGGCGTAGGCCGCCACCTGCATGAGGAACCGCAGATTCCCAACTACCGCCCGCGCTACCCCCTTCCCCGGCTCAAACGCGGCATGATTCTGGCTATTGAACCGATGATAAATCTGGGCACCTACCGCATCAAGGTGCTGGAGGATGACTGGACCGCCGTCACGGCAGACGGTTCCTGGTCCGCCCACTTTGAACACACCGTAGCAGTGGGTTCCCACGGTGGAGAAATCCTGACGGAGCGTCCGCGCATTGCCCTGCCGGAGCAGCTGGGCATCACGCTGTAAGCTACCCCGCGTGTGCGGGCTCCAACTGTTTGCCCGACTGCCGCAAAGCAGGCTTGCATGAGCCCACTGCGGCAGTTATGCTTTCGGCATGAGGCATCGACTCTTCATTCTTCTGTTAGCCGGGGCACTGTTGCTGGCCGTGACAACGCTGCGCAATACAGCACAGAGCTCTCCCTTTTCGGGGGCGTCTTTCATGGGGTGCATCCCACTGTGGGATTTGCGTGCCGCCATCCCTTTCGGCATCTTCTGCGCCGGACTCTTTGCTGCGCTGGGCGGCATGAGTGCTCAACTTCTGCGCAGTTGCCTGCTGCTGGCAGGAAAAACAACCACCTGCACCACACACTGTGCCGGGCGCATGGCCACTACGGCTCTCTGGTGCGGCTGGCCCTTCGTTATCTGCTGCATGGGAGCACTCTTCTATGTTGTCCCTGAATATTACCTCCCGGAAGCAAGCGTGCAGCCAAACCATCTGGCAGCACTGCGGCCCCTGCTTACCTACCAGCTCTATGGCAGCCTCTTTCTGCTGCTCCTGAGCCGGATACTTGAGAATCTTTTCCCCGGGCGGCGTTGGGTGGGGGGGCTCTGTCTGCTGCCGGTGGCAGCCTGCATCATCAGCTCAGATATCTTGTGGGGGCATGGCCGTGGGTTCATCATTCTCACCGCCCTGTCTCTGCTGCCGCTCCCTGCCCTTTTCTGCGGAAATCGGGCTTCCAAAGTCATCGGCATCCTGCTACTGGCAGCCGCCGCAACAGGCTTTGTCTGCACGCTGCAACCGCGAGCATCCGCCGGAATCTACCCCACAGGATCCGCTGATTTTGTCTGCTATGCTACAGCTCTCACCATCATTCTGGGACTGAGTCTTTTCAAAACAGCTGAACTGCGGCGGCGCCAAATCAAGTGTATCCTCTAAGGGCAGAGGAACAGAAAAAAAGCCTTTTCCCATTTCCGTTATTGCAATCTGAGGGGAAATATGCTAAAGATAACATGTCTCTTCTCATTCAATTTACAGCAAAGACATGGCCACTCCTAAATTGAAAATAAACGCCGCGCCTGTTGCGCCGCGCCGCTCTCTCGTCAGTTCCGGAACAGCCCCTGCCACCCGCGTCAAGCTTAAGGGAGCAGACGGCAAGGCAATTCAACCGAAAGCAAAGTCGGCGACCCCCGCCGCAGCGAATTCTTCCGCACCCAAAGACAGCGGAGCGTCCCCTGCCGCTGCTGAGGCACAAGCCGCCGCTGAAGCACAAGCCGCCGCTGAGGCACAAGCCGCCGCTGAGGCACAAGCCGCCGCTGAAGCCAAAGCTGCGGAGGCTGAAGCAGCCCGCAAAGCTCAGGAAGAATACGAGCGCCAGATGGAGGAATACAACCGCCAGATGGAGGAATACAACCGCCAAATGGCAGAGTTCCAGGAAGCTCAGGCAGCTCAGGCAGCTCTGGTAGCTGCTGAAGAGGAAGCCGCATCTGCCGAGGCAGCAGCCACCGAACAAACAGCTGCCGAGACCGCCAAAGCCGCACAGGAACTTGCGGCGGACACCCCGGCTCCTGCTGCCAAAATCAAATCCGCCAAACCCAACGGTAAGGCCGGGGCTCTCGTCTCCGGCAAACCGAAATCCGCAGGAGCGGTCGGCACCCCCGGTGCCAGGAAAAAGAAAAAGGCAGCCCCCAAACTGACCCCGGAAGAGGAAGCAGCAGAAGCGGAAGCTGCCGCAAGAGATGCTTACCTGATTGAGCTGGAGCGCCAGGCAACCGCCACCCCCGTCTGGAAAAAACTGCCTTTCCTCGTGGGAGTAGGTGTACTGGTGCTGGCTGCAGGATTCTGCACTTGGTATGTCCTGGACACAAATGCCAAGCAGGAGCGTGTCGAACAGCACCGCAGCTACATCAAATCTGTTCTTCTGCGCGCTCAGGATATTAACCGGAAGCAGGTTAACACTCTGGCTGAAGCCAAAGCCAAAGGGGTGGATGTCACCTGCTCCCGCAAGGACGCCAAAGCACTCATGGAGGTATTGGTTGACCCCTATGCAAAGAGTGAAACCGGCACCAACCTCTACGGTTCCGACCCCCTTAAAACCGTGTGTCCCAATGCTTGCCTGCTGCTGGGTCTTGCCGCGGAAAGCGACCCGGAAATCTGCAAACTGGTCTTTGATATTACCGCCAAGAAGTGCGACAAGATTGACTCCGGCATGTTCCGCTGGCTGCTGCAGCGCATCGCCATCGCCGGTAACAATGAGGTCAACATCCACCTGCGCAAACTGGCAGAAGCCGTCAATGCCAAAGCGGATTGGCCCACCAAGGGCAAAGCCCTGGCCGCTGTCTGGGAATGCATCGGGCTGCGAGTCGGCAAGGACGATGTGCCGGAAATCATCGCCCTGCTCAGCGATGAAAAAACGGATAAGCAGCTAGCCAAGACACTCAGCATCTGTCTGGATAACATCCTGCGCATGATGGATGACAGCGAGAAAGCCGAGAAAGTTGCCATCGGCAACCAGATTTTTGAGGGACTCAGCGAAAAACTGCGTGAGGACTGCTGCATCATCATGGCCAAGGCATGCTCCGATAAGGCATTAGCGCACTACAAGAGCGAACTGTCAGACCTCTCCGGCTGGAACAATACCAACCTCAGTTTCATCGGCTACTGGGGAGATGATTCCATTCTGGACTATGTGTTGGAGCTTCAGGAAAAGGCCAAGGGCAGTGCCGATCATGAGTCGGATATCAAGATGGTCATCGCCTCTGTATTCCGCCAGAACCGCGAGCGCTCAGATGCCGATGCAGAGAAGATTCTCGAGATGTTCTGCGAAGCACCCTTTGCCGACACCGCCAAGGTTCAGGACCTCATCAACAAATCAGACCCCGACAGCAGTCTCTTCATCGGCGAGGGGCCGGAACTGGAAAAAATTAAGGATGAGCGTAAAAAACTGGAGCAATCCCGCAAGGACAAGCTCTCCATCATCAAGAACCTCGCCTCTCTGCGAGACTTCAAGTGGGTTGTCAACCTGCTGACCCGCTACAGCAAAGACCCGGACAGCGATGTAGCCCTTGCTGCCAAACAGGCTCTGGAAAAAGTACAGAAAAACACCGCTGCCGAAATGGAAGCACGAGAAACCTACAAGTCCCGCAACCAGTAAGAACAATCTCTTCTCTCTCTCCGGCAAGGCTTACTGCTTACTGCATTCCGGGGGGCTCCACCTTAACGTGGAGCCCCCTTTGATATCTTCAAAAAACACCGCCGCACACAGGAAATTCCGACAGATAAATCTCTTTTTTGTACAATGGTGACACAAAAAATAAAAGATTATGCTTGCAAAAAGCAAAAATTGATGTAGAATCGGCGTGTCCTAATACATCGAGCTGTAGCGCAGGCTGGTAGCGCGCTTCGTTCGGGACGAAGAGGTCGCAGGTTCGAATCCTGTCAGCTCGATTCCTTTTGAACCCTATTTCCCTGTCGGATTTGGCAGGATTCCGGCGGAGATACTCCCCCCGAAACAGCACAGGTCAGATGCTGCATGAGGAATACAAACCCCGCCGATTCAGGGGTTCTGCGCGGATGATGCAGCGCATCTTTCAGGGTGCTGTCCTCTGCGTACTGCTTTTCACACAATTCCGGAAATTATGTCAGGTCATAACAAATGGTCCAAGATTAAGTTCACGAAGGCAGCAGCCGACGCGAAGAAAGGTAAGATATTTGCCCGTTACTCCCACGAAATCACGCTGGCAGCCAAAAACGGCGGCGGAGATGTGGATACCAACCCGCGCCTGCGCGCCGCTATTGAAGGCGCCAAGGCCGCCTCCATGCCTAAGGACAACATCGACCGTGCCGTGAAGAAAGGCACAGGCGAGCTGCAGGGAGCGGCTATTCAGGAGATGACCTATGAGGGTTATGGTCCCGCCGGCACGGCAATCATCGTAGAAGTAGCTACGGACAACACCAACCGCTGCTCCTCCGAGCTGCGCACCATCTTCTCCCGCAACGGCGGCAACATGGGCACCCCCGGCTCTGTCTCCTACCAATTTGACCGCAAGGGCGAGGTGCGAATCAATGATACCACGCTCACCGAGGACGATGCCATGGAGCTTGCCATGGATTGCGGAGCAGACGAGTTTGAGGAAGGAGAAAGCGAGGGCGAGTGGGCATTCATCTGCGGACCGACGGATCTGCAGGCTGTATCCGAGGCCCTGGCAGCCGCCGGCAAGAGCGTGACCGGCATGAAGCTCATCTCCGTAGCACAGAATCCCACCGTTATCAGCGATGTGGAGACCGCGCAAAAAGTCATGAAGCTCTATGAGCTGCTGGATGACTACGATGACACCATGAACGTGTTCTCCAACTTCGAGATTGACGAAGCCATTCTGGAACAGCTCTGATGCTGCTCCCTGCATTTTCTTTGAAACCAACAGAAAATCTCCGGCGGGTGCGGTACCCGCAATAGGTAACACCCGCCGGACTTCTGATTTTCCAACAACTTTCTCCACTGACGCCATGAGTGCGCCTGATGATACACCTTATTCCGCCCGCCCTCGCACGTTCCGCAGGACATCCCCGCGCCGCCCCATGCAGGATAATAACCGGGACGGCAACCGGGAGCCTCAGCATTCTCACGCCCGGCATCCGCAACAGGGCTACCGGCCGCAACGCCCGACACGCCCCCGGCGAGATCACGCCAAAATCCAGCAGGAACGCGCGGAAGCCCGCCGCAACAGCATCGCCAAATACCGGGAGGTAACCTTGCGTGAAAAAAACGCCAAAGCCCCCTCGCGTGCATACGTTCCCGTGGGCGAGCCGGAGCCGCTGACGGGTATTCTGGAGATAACGCCCAAGGGATTCGGCTTTATCCGCACGGCTGACAACAACTGGGCTCCCTCGGAAACGGCCATCTATGTGCCGGAGGATATCATCACCACCCACCGTCTGCGCCCGTATGTGCAGGTGAGCGGCATGGCACAGCGGTACGAGCGCGGTCACCAGCTCATCTCGGTGAGTGCCGTTAATGGTCTCCCCCCGGAACAGGCTGCAGCCGCCCCGCACTTTGAGGATTTGAAAGCGGTCAACCCCACGCATCGTCTGGCTTTTGAGACAACTTCCTCCCGCTTCACGACCCGCACGCTTGACCTCATGGCACCCGTGGCTCGCGGCCAGCGCGGGCTCATCGTAGCCCCACCCCGCACCGGCAAAACCACACTGCTAATGCATATCGCGGAAGGTGCAATCAAGAATTACGGTGAGGAGTTGCACCTGATGGTGCTGCTGGTGGATGAACGCCCGGAAGAAGTAACCGAATTCAAACGCCAACTCCCCGAGGCAGAAATCTTTGCCTCCAGCAATGACAGCCCCGTGCGCGAACACTGCCGCATGGCCGAGATGTGCATCGAGCGCGCCAAGCGTCTGGTGGAAAACGGGAAGCACGTTCTCATCCTCATGGATTCCATCACCCGTCTGGCGCGGGCCTACAACAACGCAGAGCGCGGCAGCGGCCGCACCATGAGCGGCGGTATTGATGCCCGGGCTCTGGAGACTCCCCGCAGGCTTTTCGCTGCGGCTCGCAACACCCGCGCCGCCGGTTCACTTACCATTCTTGCCACGGCACTGGTGGAAACCAACAGCCGCATGGATGAACTCATCTTCCAGGAATTCAAGGGCACCGGCAATATGGAGCTGGTGCTTAACCGCCGTATCGCGGAGATGTATATATACCCGGCGGTGGATATCCTGAAGAGCGGTACGCGCCGCGAAGAACTCATCCTCCCGGAAATGATGCTGGAGAAGGTGCGCCTCATTCGCCGCGGCCTGGCCAATTACAAGCCGACGGATGCCATGGAGCGCCTCCTTTTCTTCCTGCGGCGCTGCCCCAGCAACGCGCAGCTGATTATGGACATCAAGTCCCGCAGCAGTAATTGAAGCTTCTTACACGGCGGCCCGGTGGCCGCCGATTTTTTTATCCTTGCTCCGCAGGGGGTAAGCCCGTATAATCGGGGCATGGCTTGGATTTGGCTCCTGGTGGCAGCGGTGTGCGAAGTCGGTTGGCCTGTCGGCATGAAATTGGCGGCGGGGTCGGGGTGTCGTTGGCTCTGGATAGCTTTTGCCGTGGTGACCATGGCGCTCAGCGGCGTGTTCCTGTATCTGGCGCAGAAGCAGATACCCATCGGCACGGCTTATGCTATCTGGACGGGCGTGGGCGCCGCCTGTACCTTCCTGATAGGCGTTTGTTGTTTCGGTGATTCTGCCTCGCTTCTGCGGATGCTGGGGGTGGGGCTCATCATCGGTGGCGTGATTGTCCTGAAAGTTTCTGCCTGATTCGCATACCTATGTTATTTTTCGAGAGCAAGTACATGCGGTTTGAGGACGGCTGCTGCTGCCGCCGCAGGAGGGATGAATACTTCGAGATTCTTGACCCGAAGAAGAAGCCGCTGCTGTGCTGCCGCAACACGGTGCGCTTCCCCTTGAGTATCATCGTGAATAAACCCGTCATCGAGGACGCAGCCGGGGAGATTCTCTGCTATATAGACCGCCCCATTTTCTGCAGCCCCGTGTTTACCCTGCGACTGCCGGACGGGCGCACAGAGCTTGTGGACACCTCCGTTTCGGCGTGCTGTGGATTGGATCGTGCGGATTACACCTACCACATTGCCTTGCTCGGGGCATCTCTGACTATCCGTCAATACCACCTTCACCGTGTACAGGTGGAACATGCGGCGCATTATCAGCTTGCCCGTGCTGTGGGCTGCTATATATGCTACGTCGAGCGCCGGGAGGACAGACGTAATCACCCTATCTTCGGGGATTAACGTTTCATCCCTCCCGTTGTGGCGGATATCATGCAGGAAAGTATCTACGGGGCACTCCTGCTGACCATGCTGATGGCGGACTGCCTGGCGAAAAGAAAGACATAAAAGAGCCCATCCTTGCGCGTCAATCCGAAAGTCAGGAAGACAGGCAATGAAAGGCCGCCGCGGAACAGGTGAAACTATTTGACAGGACGCCTGATAGATGATATGCTGAACTTTGTTATGAGACGCTTTTTTCTGTGTATCCTTAGCCTGCTGCCTGTTTTGTCCGGTTGCATTGCCTCTAATCTGGGGGCTGCGCTGGATAGTGTGGGGAAGGCAGTGCCGGTCATCACTCAGAAAGAAAAGGAAATCCCGGTGGTATACAAACGGGGAGATGACCTTTACATGGAATGCGAAGTGCGCTACATGCGCTATGCTCCCCATCTTGTTGATTTTTACGGAGACCCAATCCACTGGCCGCATCGTGTCCGATATACGGAGCTTTCCGCAGCCGCGAAAGTACCGCCCCCCGAACGCTACCTGATATGCCTGAACGAACAAAAGCCGGCTCTGGTGCGTGCTCGCGATTTTGATTTTTCGCAGGCGGTGAGACTGAATCGGGAGGAGGCCTGCCGTTATACCTTGCGCCATATCCCCATGCGGCTCAATCGCGGCTGGCATTTCCTCAGCGCAGACCTTCTGGATGCGAATAGGGGGGACATCAAAGAGCTGTCCGATGTGCCGGAATATCGAACCCTCGGTAACAAATTACGCACGCCGCTCGTTGCGGCCATATCCTGGGGGGTGGATGTCCCGCTGTCTTGGGCGGGGTCGCTAGTTACCTCTGCCGTCATCGTTCCCGCTACGGTTATTTATGTGTTATCGGGGCAGAAGATTCACTAAGCCTCATCCATGTTGCGGATGACCGGGAACGAATGCTGCCTCAATGAGGCGAACCGCAGGCTTCACGCAAGGCAATCCCGGCATTCTGCTGCGAGATTACAAACGGCGTACAGGGGTAAATCAATCAATGTTGTGGGAGTTCCTGCCGAAGAGAGTACCTGCCGGTGGTAGGTGTGCATGGAAGTACGTACAGCTACGGTGGGCGAGAATTTATGGCAATAGCTTTTCAGGCTCTTGGCTTGCAGATTTAATTCTGCCTTCACTTCGATGGGGATAACGGCCATGAGGTGTTGTATCAGGAAGTCTATTTCGGCTCTCATACTTTCTGAGAGCCAGTAATAAGGCTCCAGAGCGCTCTCTGCGCGCAATTGTTGTTGCACGTATTGTTCTGCCAGAGCTCCCTTGAATTCCTGAAAAATACGATTGCCGTACAGGATAATGGATGCATCGATGCCGGTTTTTGCTCCGAGTAAGCCAACATCCAGAAAGAATAGTTTAAACGCGCCCTCTGCATACGGATTGAGCGGTAATGCGGGTTTCGAGATTCGATTAACCCGATAAATCAGGCCTGCCCGAATGAGCCAATCCATCGCTTCTTCCAAATCCCGCGCACGCATATTTTTCTGAACTTCCTTGTATACGAAACGCTTGTTTTCCTTCGCCAATTGCGTGGGAACAGATTCCCATATCATGGAAACTTTTGCGGCCAGTTGCGGGGGGATGTGTTTGCTGAAATCTCCGGAATAATCGGCGAGTATTTCTTCCTGTATTTCTCTGACGGCGTTGAAATCGTGAGTTGTCAGGTAGGTGCTGACGGCTTCCGGCATGCCACCGATGTAGTAATAAAGCCGCAGCATTTCTTCGAGGGTGGATGCAAAAGAGGTGATAATATCCCAATTTCTTTTTTTCAACTCCGCGCAGAGCCTTTCCTTACCCATAGCATCGAGAAACTCTGTGAAACTCATCGGGTACAATGTCATTCTGTTGACTTTGCCCACGGGAAATCCGGTGCCGCTGTGTTGGTGAACTCCCAGCAATGAGCCGGCTGCAATGATGTGGTATTCTCTTGCTTCCTCGCAAAAGTATTTCAGTGAAGTCAGTGCATGGGGGCTTTCCTGTATCTCATCCAGGATAAGAAGAGTGTTGTCGGCTCGAATGCTGAATCCGACTCTGGCTTCTATGGCGGTGAGAAGAGAGCTGATATTGTACCCACTGCGGGTAAATTGCTGCTTCATTTCCTCATCTTTGTCCAGACGAATGTAAGCAACCTGCTCATAGTGAGTTCTCCCGAATTCTTTCATCAGCCATGTTTTGCCCACCTGTCTTGCACCCAGCAGAAGCAGAGGCTTTCTGGCCGGATTGGTTTTCCACTTTTCCAGTGCGTATATGGCTTCTCGTTTCATTGTTGCTTACCTTTCCGATATTCTACTTTTTTCAGCTCGATTTTCAAGCTTTATTCACGAAACTGGATGGACTTTTGTGCACAAATGCACGAAACTGGATGGACTTTTGCGTAAAACTCACACAAAATCGGATGGAGTTTGCAAATAAGACTGGTGTATGTTGGGGGAATGAATTTCAGCAGCTGCCTTTTTCCCGGTCAAGGAAGCGTTGGATGAGGAGTTTACCGTATTCCTTGTAGTCCATGGATTCGGCGTAATCGGTTCGGTACTCATCGTGCTCCCATGGCAGGAATTGATTGCGCTGGGTACGCCCCTCTTCCACGCACTCCAAGTTCATGTAGTCAGCCAGGCAAGTGCGTTGGGCTTCATCCAGATAAGCCATCTGATGGCGGGTGTATACTTCCAAATCGTTGGAGGGGGCGGAGCCGGGGTAGATTTCGACTACCCCCTGCAACGCGCCGATGAGGAAGCGGGGAAGCAAGAAGCGGTACGCATGTGGCCCAACGTAGTGCAGCGCACAGGAACAGGCAAACAACAAATCATCCGGTATGGCTTCCCAGTTATCCCGCTCCTCCATCAGGCCAAGCACGGCTTGAGCATCGGCAGAGCAGTAATCATCCTCCGCCTCTGCCCCCAGCAGCACACGCACCTCCCGATGACAGCTCACGCCGGCAAAGGCTTTGCGGATGCGTTGGATGAGCTGCTGTCGGCGCGGTGTCAGCTCGGTATTATCCGGCGAGAAAGAACGGCGGCGCGACTCAATGTGGCGCAGAAACTCCTGAGCCTCTGCGATGGCTCCGGGGGCTATCTCCGGCATGCGCCCGGTGGATTGGTCAGCGCTCTTCTTTTTCTTTCCCATAATCATGAGGGTAGCATGAAGGTTTGGTCGTGTCAAGACCGCTTGATTTTCATTAGTTTGAGTAAAGCGTTCGATAAATGGGAAGTTAACGAGAAGTACAAAGTCAAATGGACGAGGGACAAGGTGCAGAATTCCGCTCGCTTTGCTCGCCTGACTTTTCCATTGTCCCTTGTCCCTTGTCCCTTGTCCTTTGTCCTTTGTCCATTGTCCTTTGTCCTTCAACTTCCCATTTGTCGGGCAAATCTGTGGGATACCGCACGCGTTGACTTACCACCTGTGAATTTGGCTTGCAGGAGCGCGTCTGTTGCGGTAGATTGTAGGGGAATCCCCGACCATGAAAAACAAGCGATTTCTGATTCATATCGGCATCATGAGCATCTGTCTGTTGGTGCTGGTGATGGCGATTCTGATGACGCCGGGCGAGACGCCGAATCTCAAGGCGGCACCTGAGCCGGAGGCGTTTCGGGTGTTGTCGGAGGGCTTAGGCCCGGATGAGGGGTCGGTGCCTTTTTATCAGGTGATGGCTGAGGGCCGCCGCGCGGATGGTACTCCGCTGCAGATGGTGTACTATCAGTACAGTCTTACATCACTGGGTGAAAAAACCTGCGCGCTGGATATGCAGGTGCGGGAGACACCCCACCCGGGCTATACACCCTTGCTTTGTGAGCCGGGAGGCACCTTTTCCATTCGCATTCCCGTCTACGGCATGAAGCAGCTCAAACCGACATTCTGCGGCAAAAAATGCGCGGAATGTGAACTTGTTTACCCCTGAACACAGCTCCGGGCACGAAGATTGGAACGACTCCGGAGCCAATATGCCGGAGCAATGCTGAGGCGGTCGCCCCGGTTCATTCCTCCGGTAACTCGATTGGGGTTTGCTTCACCTGTCTGAGAGCTTGTTGGATGGCAGGGTCGCAGTTGTAGCGCGCGGAGCTCAGAGCCTCCGCGCTGATGGTGTCCCCTGCGGCAGAGAGCAGGGGAATCAGCTCTACGGCGTGGTCTACTGCGGTGCTATAGGCGGGGGAATTCCGGTCGGTTGCTTCAAAGTTCAGTTCATGCCGTTCCACGATGGCATTGAGGCATCCCTTGGCATCTGCGCCGTGTTGCAGGAGCAGACGGACGATTGGTAAAGCATCGCCCTGCCGGGGGAAAATGGTGTCCGTAGCGCTCAGTACAGCCAGTTGCAAGGCGGTTTCGTGGCGTTCATTCGTATCGTTGATGAAGATACCGGGCAGCAGAGCCTTGACGCGCTCGATATTACCCGCTTCAACGGCGGCCATGAAGTGCCGGTGCAGGGAGTCTGCCTCCTCAGCTGATTTGCTCAGGCAAAGCACCAGCCGAATCACCAGTGCTTCCAGCAACAATAATGGCGGCAGAATGAGCATCAGCATGTAAACGGGGAACCACTCCATGTAAGGATGGGGAGGGTTACTGTCAGATGCAGCATGAAGAACCGACAGGCTGAGGCACAGGGTGGCACCCCAGCAGAGCAGCACCTGCACCCAATACGGCTTTCCGGGCATTCGCAGGCAACAGAAAGTACCCAGACCGCCCCATACACTGCTCACCGCAAGTGATGAGTAACCCACCGTCTTTTCCCCGAACAGCAGAATGGCGACAGCGGTCGTCACCATGGCTGAGAGAATCACGAGTATTTGGTATCGGGCGTTCATAGGACTGCCGTTTTTCATGTTCCGCCCAGCAGGCGCAGCATCTCTTCCACCACCGTGCAGCGGCGCAGGGCATACTCCTGCTCTGCGGTGAAATCCGGGTAGCAGAACGCCAGATACTTTTTCATGCGGTTGCAGTGACCCTTTTCTGTGCGAATACCGAACAGGATGCGCCCTGTTTCTTCCACCAGAATACGGTAATAGTCCCGCATCTCCTCTTGAGCAGGTGATTCACCGCCACGCAGCTGACGAAAAATAAACGGATTACGCACCGCTCCGCGTCCAATCATCACCCCGGCGGCATCGGTAACTTCCAGACAGTGCAGCACCTGCTCCGGAGTCTGCAAATCGCCATTGGCCAGCACCGGGCAATCCATGGCCCGGACGGCGCGGCGCACATGCTCAAAGCGGGGCTTACCGCCGTACAAATCTTTCCGCGTGCGGGCGTGAACCGTCAGCATATCCGGCTTCGCCTCACTCAGCAACTCCAGTAACGCGGCAAACTCCGTATCATCTGCCCAGCCCAAGCGACACTTAACCGTAAATTTTCCCGCCGGGACAGCAAGCCGCAATGCCTGCAACACCTCGCGGAAATTGTCCGGCTCGCGCAGCAAGCCGGCACCGGCACCATGGCGGTTCACCAGCGGAGAGGGACAGCCGGCATTCAGATTGATACCGCTCACCGGCAGGGTGAGAAGATGGCGGGCATCCCGCACCAGAGCGGTGGCATCACTCCCGGCCAGCTGCGCTTCAATGGGCACCCCGGTTTCGTTCCCCTCAATACAGCGCAAGTTCTGTTCCGCCAGCGCACAGGTGGTCGGAGTACTGCGAAAATAAGGCGTCACCAACAAATCCGGCAAAGACCCCACCCGCGCCAGCGTCCGCATGAACGCCAGATCAGTCACATCCTGCATCGGAGCCAGAGCCAGTAGCATGAGCCTATCCTAACATGTTCCCCGGCCGCGGGCAACTATTTCCAAAAAATATGCCAAATAATTTGGAATGTACTTGACAAAAAGACATAATGAAGGCATAAACGCGCAAGCACCGTGCATGAGTCCGGTGCCGATGAACGTATTAAAGACGAAAGACATGCTGACCGCTCAAGCAAACAAACGAATTGTTGGTCTGATGCTCTGCGCATCAGCGCTGTTTCTTACTGCCTGTGATACCACACGTATCAACAACGTGACCAACACCTACGCCTTTGCACCTGAAAAAATCAAACTCAGCCCCACGGAAGCCGTCAGCACCGGGCACTGGGACAAGCCGATTGGTCTGGAGGGGGAGCACCTTATCGTCATTGACACCAACCTCCAGCGAGCCACCTATTACATCGGGAACCGGCAAGTGGGATGGAGCACTATTTCGTCCGGCAAAGCGGGACACGGAACGCCCAGCGGCACATTCCCGATTATGGAAAAAGACATAGACCACACCTCATCCACCTATGGCAGCGTGGTGGATGCTGCCGGAAACACCCTCATTGCAGACTACACAGCAGGTGAACCCATGCCCGCCGGCGGCATCTACAAAGGAGCTGCCATGAACTACGGCATGAAGCTGACCAACTCCGGTATCTGGATGCATGAGGGTATTGTCACCGCCGCGCCGGAAAGCCACGGATGCATCAGACTGCCCCGCAAGATGGCACAAATTTTCTTTGAAAACACCCCCGTAGGAACCCCCGTTATTATCCGCTAACCCTTTAAGCCATGAAAAAACATCGTTTTCTTACATCCCTTGGTCTGACACTGACAGCCCTTCTGTCAGCCTGCCAGAATGCGCTTCCGCCCACGCCTGTACCCAATGCGCCCGTTGAGCTGACGAAGTACGAAAAATTTATCACCAACGGCTATTATCCGGAGGTAATGGACATTTATCTGGATGAGGAACTGCTGCCGCAGGCCAACTCATCCTGCCCCATCTACATCTGCCTCAGCCAGCAGCGTGGGCGTCTCTATGTGGGTGATCAGGTAGCTGCTGACTGGCCGGTTTCCACGGGTATCCCCGGGCGCGAAACACCCACCGGTAAATTCCGCATCACCCAGAAAAAAGAGCAATACGCCTCCAACCGCTACGGCAAGATGTATGATGCCAACGGCAAATGTATCGACAGCGATGCCGATGCGTTCAAAGACCCCGTGCCTCCCGGCGGTAAATTTGTGGGCTCCCCCATGCCCAACTGGCAGCGGCTTACCAGTGACGGCGTGGGTATGCACACCGGCAAAGTCCGCGCCGGGCAGCGTCTTTCCCACGGCTGCATCCGGACACCGAACAGCATGGCGGTCAGGCTCTTCGGCATCACCGCCGTGGGGACCCGCGTGACAGTCTCTGAGCAACCGGAAGCCCAATATCCCTCCGGTGAAAAGCTGCAGCAAAAGCTCTACGAAAACAAAATCGCCAGAGCCAGGAACAAATCGGCCAACGCGGTCTATCAGGCCAATATAGCCCGCATGGCGCAGGATTAAACTTACCGCGCGCAGTATACACCACAAGTAATCAACAAGCCCGTGTCACACGGGCTTCTTTATTTAGACACTTCCCAATATTTTCTCGCGTGAGACACCCGCGGCAAGTTCAAATAGCGCGAGCGCAGCAACTCAATGCTGCGATGCCCCATCTCCAGCTGCAGTTCCTCCAAATTCCTGAAATACACCGCATGATAGCTGGCAAAAGTGTGGCGGCACACATCCGGCTGCCAAAAGCGAAACCCGGCGGCACGGCGAAGAGCGCGCCAACGCTGCTGCCAATTTTTTGGAATACTGAGCGCGACACCCTGTAACCGCTTTTTCTTACGAAGCGGCAGCACACGACCGCCACCGGTTTTACTCCTGTCGGGAGGAATAATGATGCGATTTTGTTCCGGGCGGATGTTGCGCTCACTCAAACGCGCCACTTCATGTGGGCGAACGCCGTTGTACAACAGCAGATGGAGAGAGAAAAGCATGTCCCGGTGCTCCGGCTGCTGAGCCGCCTGCTCCAAACGCTGCACCTCCTGCAGACTCAACGGCACGATTTCTTTTTCATGAATCCGGCGGCATTCAATACGACTCACCGGATTATCACAACACCATTCCCGGCGCTCCCCGTAGGCAAAGATGCTGTGCAAGATGGCGCGTCCCTTGTTAAAGCTGTGATTGCTGTTACCGAAAGCCTGCTCCAGTAACTCTCGGCATTCTCGCGTTCGCATGGCGCGCAGCGGCCGTTCACCAACCCCTTCCACCCGCAGCATTCGCCGCACAAAATGCCGCAAATCTCGCAGCGTAGTTGCCCGACGCCCTGCCCGAGCCGACACACTTTCCCACGCTGCTTCGGCAAAGCTGACCGTGTGTTCCTCGGCTTTAACGGCCTCTGCACCGGCACGTATCAACCGGCGCAACAAACATAGCATTTGCAGGCGAGTGAGCCCTTGAGCTCTCTCTCCCAACTCCTCTGTTGCTTCCGCTGCCAGACGCGCAACATCTTTCATATTCAATGGCAAATGGCTGATGATATCATGTACGGTATTCATAATCATTATGTGAACGGATATGCATTTAGAATGCTGATGCAAGCAAAATCTAACGACTAATGTGTATTTTTAACGTAAAATTAGTCATTAACATTATAAGAATTGCTTCCTTATGTTTCGTTTTCACTTTTTGCTACGATTACATGTAATTCAAAGGTAATTGAGAATATTGGCTCAAGGTGCAAATTGAACACATCAGCATTCTAAATGCTGTAGTATGACCAGCGTTCAATTATGGCTAAGGACAAACAGGTCAGGTGCATGTGTAACTCCACGTACTGCGGGGAGATTTGCCCGCACTGCGGCATGCCCGGAGCAACAGCCCGATTTTTCTTTTCTGATAACGGGAAGACCGGAGTCGGATTTGCCGTGATTTTTTTTGCATGTGTCGGCTTTGTCTTCGGATATTATTATCTGGATGTCAAGGCTCCATTCTCATCTTCTCCTGAAATCGACAATACCGACACCGAGATTTCAGCCCCCCGGCTTCTGGGTACGATACCGGATTGGGGCTCCGACAATGCTCCGATAGCAACCACCCAAACCGATACAGAAGAGCCCCCGACCAACAGAACGGTTGAGCCGCCCCCTGCCCCCACGGTAAAACCAGTCACCCCGCCTGTGGAAACAGTTACTCCACCTCCCGCCCCCCCGAAAAACACACGGCAGGAGACTTCGAGCACCGCAACCGATGGGGAAAAGACGACGCAACCGCAGCGTCAGCCACAAAATGGCCAGCAGACAAGAAACACCACAAGACATGGCGGCAAAGCAAGGCCACTGAATACCAGGTCCCGTGCAGTGCCTATCAAGCCCAGAAATACACCAAAAAACACAACTGATGCAGAAAGGAAGCCAGCGGACTCCTCTCCTCGCACGGAGAGCAAGTTGACAAAGTTGAGTGCAGCAGACGCAGAGAAACTGGTAGAACCCCTGCTTCGTATTTTAGTCGGCACGCAGGATGCCGGGCAGCTGATCAATACGCATTTCAACGAAAAAGTGGTGGAAACGGAATCAAGTCTCCTGTTTAATCGGGACGAACTCAAAGAAAGGTTGGATGAGTATAATGCCCGTTACCCCGTCCGCGCCATCAAGATTGTTTCCGTTGGAGTATCCGGATTGAGAATGGAGCTGATCACGGCTCGGATTTTCCAGAATGCGGAGGGCGACCGCGTCATCAAATACGGGCAAACTCAGGTTCTGATTGGTCAGGGCGGAATAATCGAAGGCATCACAGATAGCATCGGTGATGCAGAATTCCCGCTTTCTTCCGACTTCGCCCCCATTAACTATAAAGGCAAGAAGATTATCAATAACAAAACAAAATAGGATATAGCTTATCTATGAAACACAACATTATGAATTACAAAAAATGGACATCTGCGCTGCTGATTGGCGGCATCATGTGCTCCTGCAGCAGTATGTCAGACAGATCCCTGACCATTGCAGGAGGGACAGGAATCGGAATAGTCGGTGGCGGTGCTATCGGAACAGGGATCGGTGCTGCGATTGACGGCAAAAGAGGCGCAGCAATGGGGGCGGCTATCGGTTCCTTTATAGGGGGAATTGCCGGCTATCTGTGGGGCGATTCCGTTGCCAAAAAGAAAGAGCAATGTGCCAACACAGAGGAATTTATCCGCGCCAACTCAAAACATCTGGATAACCGGATTGCAGAGTTGAGCAAGCAGAATAATAGACTTGCCAATGAACTCAACACCATGAAGCAGCGCAAACAGCGTCTCACGGCAAATCGGGCTCAACAATTCAAAAAAGAGCTGGATGAGAATATCTCCCTCATCGATTCTGACCTTACCATTGCGCGGCAAGCCGCCCGTGAGGCAAAGGGCAGTGAAAGAATAGCCATGAATAAAAAAATCAACACGCTCGTTCGTGAACGTGATGAACTGAATAGCTACAAATCCAAGGTTAATACCTTAGTATCTCGTTAACCCTCACTTCCTCTTCTCTGAAATGAAACGTATCTTTTTAGCCGTCATCGTTGCCGCGTCAGTGAGTTCCTGCACGCTGACAGGAGACCCGACCAAGGGAGGCATCTTCTGGTCACCGAGCAAAGCGGCAGAGCGTCAGGCTCTGCTTCTGGCGGAGATGAACAAAAAACAGCTGACAGTCAGCTCTCTGGAAAGCAGCAACAACTCTCTTCAGGCTCGAAAAAACAAACTCAATAAAGAGCTGAATGAGCTTAAGGCCAAGCGTAACAGCACCACCAGCGACAAAGATATCAGAGAGCTGAATGCCGCTATTGATGCCCTTGAAGCTGAGCTGAATAACATGTAAGCTCACCTCTTCGGCACTTCATCCGGGCAGCACGCTCCGCTGTACTGCCCGGATTTTTCGGAAACGGCGCATCGATTAGGAATCGAATGGACAATCAACTTTCACGGCGATATTTTATCATACTATGCATTGTAGTATGGTTGGTCTATCATTATATTCTGGCCGATTATCTGGGAAACGATGTCAGATACAGCCTGGATAATGCGCTGCAAAGCGGATTCCTGCTGGCGTATGCCGTCTGGGCACTGGGTGTAGTGGCCGTGAATGCCCGCGTTTTTTATAAACAGGCATGCGACGAAGCCCCGCTCAACATGAGAGGAAAAGAAGTACTGCAATACAGATTGAAGCAAAGTTTCGGCATCATTCAATCCGTTTGCCGTGCGTCTCTCATTTCGCCTATTCAGGCGCGGTATCGCTCCTCCGACCGTGAGGTTTTACTCATCAGAGCAATCTGTGTATTCGAGATATACATCTTACGGCCACTTGTTCTCCTTGGAGCGTTGGGAATCTTCATCTGCGCGTCAATCGTGCTGATTCCCATCTGGATATTCCTGATGCCGGGTGAGGATACGGTGCGCAATCGGCGCAGAAAACAGGAGAACTCCGGCAAGGCACAGGTTGCCTTTCTCGCAGCGGGGGATAGCTACCGGCTGTCTCTTCTCGAAGCTCTCCTGGCGGCTTTCAGGGATAACGATATTGCAGGCTGGAGCGTGTGCGGGCAGTCCGGCATTGTCAGCAAACCCTCCTTCGGTGTGGGTGTTGCCTGTTGCACTATAGATGCGCAGAAAGGACGTGCCGGGGCAAACACGCCGAGCAAAGCGACGCACCAGCTGCGTCTCTATGATATGCGAGAAAGAGCCATGGGAAATCCCTGCGCTCTGGACACATTCAGCGATTACGGCTCCCTGAACGCCGTGGTGTTTGTGGTGGATATCTCAACGGCTTCTCACGCAGGCTTTGCCAGGGCTTTTGACAGTTGGTATGAGCTGATGCGCTCCAGGTATCTGCAGACGCTCAAACGATTAAAGTGCGCCGTCATCATCGCTGATCCGAACTGCGACTCAGGCGAGGATTCCGCGCCCCCGAACTCCGGCAAGCCGGAGGCATACAGAACGTATCTCAAACGCCGCAAACTGCCGGATATTGCTCAGAAATGCAGTTTATTCCGCTCCGTGCGCTATTTTACAACCCACAGCAACACATCAAAACTCAAGGATAGTTCCGGCGTGGCGGAACTGAGTCGATGGATGCTTCAACACGTCACCAAATAATGTTTTTCCTATTCAAATTATTTCGAAAAATGAACAATACCCCCCATACCATAGAAGAAGAGCCTCTGCCCGTTGGAGCGGAGGAGGTCACCCCGCCCGCAGAAACAAGCACCCCGGAGGCGGAAACGAACGATACACCGGCTGAAACGGTCGCTCCGGCGGATACAGACGAAGCACAGCCTGCTGAACCGAGCGAAATGGCAGCGGAAGACACATCGGCAGACACGCTCACACCAGTACAGGATTCTGAGAAAGACCCTGCCGTTGACAGCCCGGAAGCTCCGCAGAATCCGGCTGAAGCAACAGAGCCGCTGCCTTCGGAACCGGATAATGAACCGCAGAAACTTCCGCAACCGGAACCGTTTACCGTGGATTTCTCACCCGTGCTCAATGCCTTATCTGCGGTGGATACTCAGCTGAAAAATCTCAGCGATGATTTTGCACGCAAGCTGAAATATGATGCCTCCAAGCAGGAAATCATTGACCGCCAGCATGCGGAGCTGGAGCGCTACCGCCGGGAAGAAGCCGCCAAGCAGACCCGCGCCATCGTGATGGATCTCATCGCTGAGATAGACGGTGCTGAGCGCAGTTCCGAGCATTTTGCCACTGCCGAAGCAACGCCGGAGAATTATGCCAAACTGCGCAAGCTGGTGTGTGGTTATGCAGAAGACCTTCGTGATTTATTGGAAAACCACGATGTGATTGCCTACCGTTCCGAACCGGGCACCCTCTTCAACGGCAAACGCCACAGCGCGCTCAAAACCATCCCGACAGACAATCCGGAGCTGGCTAAAACCATCCAAAGCAGCATCCGCTGGGGATTCGAGATGAATGACAAGGTCATTCGTCTGGAAAAGGTTGCGGTATATGTGCTCCAAAAACCGGCTGAACCGGCAGAATAATTCCTTCACCCAACTCTCCCCTATGTGGTACGGCATCTCATTCGGTAACACTTATTCTGCATTAGCTTGCGCTGATGAATGCGGAGAAGTCACCATCATCAACAACCCGGACGGTGGTCAGCTTACAGCCTCCGCCGTGTACTTTGAAGAGGGAAATTATATCGTTGGCGATATAGCCAAGGAATGTGCCAGCATCGACCCGGACAATTTCGTAAGCCTGATTAAGCGAAAACTCTGCTCCAAATGGCGCAGGAATTTTTTCGGCATAGATCACACGCCGGAAACCATTTCCGCTTTGATTCTCAAATACATGGTCAAGGGTGCGGAAAAGGAAGGACACAGTGTAAAAGATGTGGTGATTACCTGCCCCACCCGCTTCAACGAAGCAGAGCGTGCCGCAATAAAAGCAGCCGGGGAGATTGCCGGGCTGAATGTTCACGGCTTGCTGGATGAACCGTTTGCCGCCGTCATCGGATACGGTTTGGATAAACTGCCGGAGGGGGCAGCTGACAGAAACATCCTTGTCTACCGTCTGGGAGGCACTTCTTTTGGTGCATCTATCGTGCGGGTAACGCCCGTAGGTTTGTCTCTTGTCCACCACATAGAACAAACTGATCTGGGTGGCGAAGACTGGAATAACGCCCTGCGTGATATTCTGCTTGATAAACTGAATTCGGAGCACCCTGAAGCCGGAGACCCCATGAGTGACCCGGATACCGCCGCTGATCTGTTGCTCACCGTGGAGAAGACCAAGAAGAGCCTCAGCCAGCGGGAAACCGCCAAAGCCACCATCATCTGCCCGGACGCCAAGGTGAAGAAGGTAAGTGTCACGCGCGCGGAATTCGAGGAGGCAACCCTCCTCCTGCTGTTGCACACCATCGGCATTACCGATAAGATAATTGAGAAGGCTCGCTCCATAGCCAAGGAAAACGGAGATTCTGAGAAGATAGACGAATTCCTGCTGGTGGGGGGGGCTACCTGCATGCCGCAGATTATGGCCATGGTGGAAAGCCGGTATAAGGATTCACTCGGTGTGGTCCCCAAGCTCTACGAAACGAATCTTGTAGAGGCGAAAGGTGCTGCCATCTACGCTGAGCGGTGTGCAATCATTCGCCCTATCACTATCGATCCGGTGCGTCCGGTTCGTCCGGTGCGTCCGGTTCGCCCGGAGCCGCCTGAGCCGGAGCAGCCTGTGGCAGGAGGGTGGATGCCAATAACCCCTCCTGAACCGGAGTATAGGCTTGCCCACCGGATACGGGTCAATCTGGAGTCCTGTTTCTCATACGAACTTGCAGCCGATACGCTTCTGCCCCATTATTGCACGATGAACTACAGCCGTGGGAAATGGCCGGGGTGTGTCAATCTCTCCATCAGGCAAATAGAGCAAAAGCCGTTTTCATCGAATGAAGTAATAGGAGCACGTATCAACTGCCCGGTGGACTGGCAGGGATTGTCTATCCACATACGCACGGATGGTAAATTCACCATCAGTTTCACACAAAAAGACAACGCCGAATTCGCTGCGTTAACAACACAAGTAGACGTTCACGTCTACAAGAATTAACCATTTTTATCCTTAAACCAACAACATAATATGAGCGAAAATACAAAACCCATGGTGTACGGCATTGACCTGGGCACCACCTATTCAGCAATATCCTACATGGATGAAAGCAACAACGCCACCATCATCAACAACCCGGACGGTGGTCAGATTACAGCCTCCGCCGTGTACTTTGAAGAGGGAAATTATATCGTTGGCGATACCGCCAAGGAATCTGCCAGCATCGACCCGGACAATTTCGTGAGCCTGATTAAGCGCGAAATCGGCTCCACATGGCGCAAGAAATTTTTCGACAATGAGCACTCCCCGGAGTCCATTTCCGCTCTGATTCTCAAATACATGGTCAAGGGTGCGGAAAAGGAAGGACACAGTGTAAAAGATGTGGTGATTACCTGCCCCGCCTACTTCAATGAAGCTGAGCGTGCCGCAACGAAGGCAGCCGGTGAGATTGCCGGTCTGAATGTACTTGCCGTGGTAGACGAACCGATAGCTGCCGCTATCAGCTACGGTCTGGGCATGGCCGCTCAGCTGAAAGACGGTGAGGGTGACAGCTCCACCAAACAGGTGATTGTGTATGACCTGGGCGGCGGTACTTTTGACGTCACAGTGGTCAAAGTGGCACCCGATGGCGTGCAGGTGGTGTGCTCAGACGGTGACCACCAACTGGGTGGCGCAGACTGGGATAACGCCCTGCGCGATGTTCTGCTTGAGAAACTGAATCTGGATAATCCCGAAGCCGGTGATCCCATGAGCGACCCGGAGACCGCCGCTGCTCTGTTGCTCACCGTGGAAAAAACCAAGAAGAGTCTCAGCCAGCGGGAAACCGCCAAAGCCACCATCTCCTGCCCGGACGGCAAGGTGAAGGTAAGTGTCACTCGTGAGGAATTCGAGGAGGCGACCCGCCCCCTGCTGGAGCGCACCATCAGCTTTACCGATGACATGATTGCGAAGGCTCGCGCCATAGCCAAGGATAACGGCGGTTCTGAGAAGATAGACGAATTCCTGCTGGTGGGCGGTTCCACCTACATGCCGCAGATTATGGCCATGGTGGAAAGCCGCTATAAGGATTCGCTCGGCGTAGCGCCCAAGCTCTATGAGCCGAACTATGCCGTATCCAAGGGTGCAGCAGCCTATGGCAACATCAAGGCTATTCAGGAGGCGTTCACAAAGATAATAGAAGAAATCAGGGATACAAATCCCACTAAAACGGAGGATGAAATCAAGAGGGCAGCAGAACAAGCAGTTGCGGATGGGTTCAGACTTCCAGTAACCACGGTAACTGAAACCATTAATACAACAGTCAGAACCGTGGCATCCAAGAGTATCGGTATTCGTGTCCTGAACAAGGAAAAGAAACCGGTGTGCTTCAATCTTATCAAAAAGCAAACGCCTGTCCCCTGCTGCAAGTCGCAGCAATTCCCTGTGTCAGAGGCAAATGCCACCACTCTTCCCCTGGTTGTATACTCCAATAATATGGACGAAATCGCCACAGAGCTGGATTACTGCGGGGAACTGGGAAAGGCTGAGATGGCACTTACACCCGGTCTGCCCGCAGGCGCGATAATTGAAGTTACCTTCTCCCTGGATGAGAACGGACGTCTGGAACTTACAGCACGCGATATCACCAACAACAAGAAAATAAATCATGAGTTTACCGTGACCGGAGCTCTGACTAAAGAGGATCTTGAAGAAAAGAAAAAGATAGTTGCCGAATTGGAGATGGCAGAAGTATAATAACCTGCATACCTGAATCGATGACAATATGAACAGAAAAGCCATAGGAATAGACCTGGGCACAACGTACAGTTGTGTGGCCATTGTCGGCAACAGCGGGAAACCGGAAGTATTGCTGAATGCGGATGGTGAGCGAACCACCCCCTCTGCAGTGTGGTTCGATGAAGATAATCGCATTGTCGTGGGCGAGGAAGCCAAACAGGAGGCCCCCCTCAGTCCGGGTGAGGTTGCTACGTTCATCAAGCGCGAAATGGGAAGTGATTCCTATGTCTTTTCCTGTTCACAGGGAGACTTCAGACCGGAAGAGGTGTCCGCATACATCCTGAAAAAACTGGTGCAGGATGCCTCTGCCCGACTGGGGCAGGAAGTACGGGACGTGGTAATCACCTGCCCTGCTTATTTCTCTCACAAGGAACGGGAAGCCACCAAGGCAGCCGGGCAGCTTGCCGGGCTCAATGTGCTGGAAATTCTCAATGAACCGACGGCTGCCGCCATGGCCTACGGGCTTTCCCGCTCACAGGGCAAAGGGAATCGCCACATTCTGGTGTATGACCTGGGCGGCGGCACTTTCGATGTAACGATTATTCATGTATCCCCGGCCGGGCTGAAAGTGGTATGCACGGATGGCAACCACCAACTGGGCGGCAAGGATTGGGATGATGTGATGCTGGATATGCTGGTGAGCCGCCTGCAGCACTCCGCCGACAGTGTCATTGATTTGAAAAGCGATGCTGCCGCCATGCAGGATCTGCGGCTGCTGGCAGAAAAAACCAAAAAGTTGCTCACCTCCAAAATAGAGGTTCAGACCAGCTATAAATACCGGGGGGAAAAGCTCTACGCCTGCGTTTCCCGCGAGGAATTTGAGAGCGAAACCGAAGCCCTGCTTAACCGCACCCTGGAAGACACGCGCCATGCGGTGGAAGTAGCCCGCAGCAAAGGGGTGGATAAAATAGATGAGCTGATTCTGGTGGGCGGCAGTACCTACATGCCGCAGGTGCCGGCGATGCTGCGCCGGGAATTCGGGTTGATGCCTGTAAGCTATGATCCGGACGAAGCCGTTGCCAAAGGAGCCGCCATTTGCGCCATGGCTCACCTGCTGCGGGAGGAAGCTGACGGCTTCTCTCTGGAACCGAATACGACCGGTGATTTTTCACTGGAAACGAAGGAAAAGCTCCAGCAACTGGCAGATGAACATGACATGACGCTGGAGGCTATCTCAACCATCGTTACCCCCACCTACAATGTCAGCAGCCGCAGCTTCGGTGAGATTCTGGTCCGCGAAAGTGACTATGTGAACCGCATTTACAACATATTGTACAAGAACACCACACTACCGGCTGAGGCCTCGTTGACCAGTTATACCCTGCAGGATAATCAGACGGGCGTCAAAACCCTCGTGGTGGATAACATGGTGGAACTGCCCACCACCGATGCAGAAATCCATGCCCTCAACACGGAAGGTATTGACCCCGCAGCGGGAAATGTGATCTGGGAGGGAGTCTTGCCTATCAAACCGGGCTTACCCAAAGGCTCCCCTATTGAGACCATCTTCCGACTGAGCGAAGACGGTATGCTGCACATTCTTTCGCGCGATCCCGCCTCCGGGCAGACCATTGAGGGTGAGGTGAAAACCGGCTCTTCCATCCCGGTTTCAGAAATGAGACAAATGCAGCGCAAGCTCAACAATATGATTATTGAGTAACCTGCTCCGCAGAGCTGAACAGCCAACGGGTGGCGGAAACCGCTTGGCTGTTCACCCGCTCTGTGGTGGTGTATTCCCCTCGCATTCATGAAGAAGAAAAATTACTACGAGATTCTGGATTTATCGCTCGAGCCCCTTGAAATCAATTGCGCGAAAGTTGTAGCCAAACTGAAAGCGCGCGCAGAAGCGGAGAAGTGGACCAGTATACAGCGGGACGGCGATATCCTTCTTCACGAGCTGGCAGAAAATTTTAAGGAGGTTGTGGCAGCGTTATCCAACCCCGACACGCTCAGCACACTGGCTCAGGAAGCCTACAAGAATGAGTGCGACAGGGTCAAATATCGGCTGAAGCAGGCCGAAATAAAAGGCTGTGTGGCAGAAAACATCTTTCGCAACATCTGCAATAACTGCAAACTGAAAGCGAAAACGGTGCAAGGGCTCGCCGCTGAATGCCATATTCGCATCACAACCTTGGGACAGCCATACCCGACCTCCGCACTCGAACCGTGCAACGCTAAAGTCCAGCCCAAAGGAGGAGTGATGGAAATTGTTATTTCTCCAACTATGACAAACTTGCACAAAGTGTTAATCGCAGCAGGGAAAACATCCGTATACGATTATTGGGGATGCAGCGAAAATGTCAGCTTTGATGAATTAAATGAAATTAAAAAACAAAAAACTGACGAAAAGATCAAAGACGTAAATTCAACACGTTCGATTATCCACACGAGGATTTTAATCATAGCAAGCACTTTTTTCAAAACTGAAGAAAAAAGGCACAAGAGCGATGAAGCCTGGAAAATCTATCTTGCCAGCAAACCAATTCTGGACTGCCTGCCGGACTATATAGAGGGAGGAAAGCCAAGCACCATATCGGCGGAGTATTATACCAAGTTATTGGATTCTCTGTGTAAGGCGGGGCTGTCTCGGGAAAACGCAGAATGGCTGCTATACAGGAAATGCTGCATCGACAACAAAGTGCGTTTCCCCTGGCAATCCGCACACATGGAATGCCCCGCCTGCAAGGCGAAGAATGATGCAGAAGCCATACGCTGTGTGTCCTGCGGCATGCAGTTCAAAGTGGATTGCCCGCTCTGCGGTGCGCTTTCCGACCCGAAGGCAGATAAATGCAGCAAATGCAGCAACCGCATGACCAACATCCGTCGGCAGCACAAGGAGTTGGATGAATTGCGCTACCAGACAAAGAACGGTGAACTGGATAAAGTTCAGGAACGACTGACAGTCATCCTGAAGAACTACCCCAAGTTCAGCTCTGCCATGCAGCTGCAACAAGAAGTACAGGCGGCACTGGATGCCGTGATACTGCAGCATGTGCAGGCACCGGCCATACGCAGCGTCAGCAATGCAGGCAGCGCACTGCGGGTAGAATGGGAGAAGGTACTCTACAGAGGCAGAGCACTGGATGTGCTGCCAGATAGCCGCAAAACACCCATACGCTATGTCCTGCGCAAAAAACAAAACGGGGTGCCGCAACATGAGCGAGACGGCGAAGCCGTTGAGCATTTCGGCAAGAGCTCACCCTACACAGACAGTCAGGTACAGCCGGGTGTGTTCTACACCTACGCCGTTTTTGCGCTCGTGGGCGAACGGGTGTTACGCGGTAGCACAGCCGGGGGGCTCGTGTTACCAACGCCCCGTCTGCAAATCCGGATGGGTAGTGGCCAGGCAGATATTTCCTGGAACAACCTCCCCCCCGGGTGGCAGGCCACGCTGACGCGACGCGAGGGGGCTGTGCCGAAATCCGCAGCAGACGGCACCAGGCTCCCGGTGGCATCCCGCGCGACAAGCTACAGGGACAAGGGGCTGGAAAACGGCAGGAAATATGGGTATCTGCTGGTATTCAAACGGGATGGCGGCTCAGAAGCCGTGTCTGCCGGCGCAAGCGGCACACCGGCCAGCCCCCCTCCGGAGCTGAAGCCCAACCAGTGGAAATACGAGCAGACAGCTACCGGACTGCGCATCAGCCGAAGCGAGCTTCCCGGCGCGGAGAAGGTGTACTGGTATGTAGGCAAAGAGCTTCCCGGGGCGGTGGGCAGCATGTGTTCTCCGGCTCAGTGTAAGGGAATTGTAGAGGAAAACGGGCATCATTGTGCCGTTCTGCGGCGAGTCTCTGCAGCGGGAAACTATATCTTGCCCCTGGTGGTCAAGGGAGACATGGCGCTGATTTGTTCTCCCCGGCACGGCGGGGTGGACGGGCTCAGGGTGCGACGCGATGACTACGATATTGAACTGAGCTGGAATTGGCCCGATGCGTGCCATAAAGCGACCGTTGTGTACAGCCATAGTTCCTTTCCTGAAGGGGTAGACGATGTCATGGCGGACGGGTCGCTGACCGTGCAACGGGAAAACAACGAGCGTACAGCGCGCCGAATTCTGCCCGATATCGGCAATAAACCGTGCCATATCTGCATCTATGCGCATCTTTCCGGTGCGGGATTCGAACCGCTGCTGAGCGACGCAAGAAAGCAGTGTTCCGTTGAGCCGGGAGAACTCAGGCGCGTTCAGTGCAGTGTAAAGGGTTCGGCCGGTAAGACCTGCTATTTTGTCATCAGGAGCAACAAACCGGGCATACCGAAACTGGAGGTTCGCTGCGGACACGGAGCCCTGCCTTTCTCCCCGACGGAAGGGAAACAGGCACTGCGGATACCCGCCTCGCAAGGCACCTCCTGCAGGGTCGAACTCCCGCAGGAGTTGACACAAAAGGAAGGAAATTGCTTCATGCCGTTTCTTTGTGACGAAGCAGCCGCTTCCGATACATTACTTATTCTGGACCGCAAATCGCTTACCATTTAATAACGATGGCCAAAACACCATATTGCCCCCATTGCTACAGTCCTCTTTCTGCGAAAGAGATTCTGTACTACAGACCGGTCTGCTTCCCCAAATCCCTGGCCCCGGCAAAATTAAGTTTCCTGCAGAAATGGGGGATTTGTCCGCCCCCGCTTTTCGCAGAATGTACCCGCTCACCCTTTCCCCAGTGTAAAACCTGTGACAGGAAAATGGGGTTCTGTGCCTGCCCCCGGTGCAAGGGAGAATTCCCGGCTGCCATGCTGGAGCGTTCCACCCGCACACTCCATGTTGCTCTGGTGGGAGATGAAGGCTGCGGCAAGAGTGCATGGCTGGAAGCTGTTGCAGAACGGTTCAGACAGCTGAGTAGCGCCTTCGGCTGGGCGGTGGTGGAACAATACGCGGGAAACAGGAAAAGCAAGCTTTTCTGTCTGCACTGCAAGGGCAGAAATATCCTGATTTCGCTCACCGAAAGCAGGGGAGAAATGCTGAATGCCAAAGCAGCGCAAGCACTCTCCGGCATCATCCTGATGACGGAACCCGGCACATTTCCGGCTGTTACCGCCGGTTCCTCTCTGCCCCCGGCCAAGGGAAGCGATGAAGCTTTCCGCAAGCTCTTGGGGCGGGTCAAAAAGGAATTCTCGGGCGTTCCCGTGGCGGTAACGCTGAACAAGACAGATTTGCTCAAACCCACTGCCGCCGGGAAATGGGCCCTGAAACCCACGATTCACCGCGTCTGTTGTGACAGTATCCATAACGGACGCTTTGATACAGGCGAACAGGGAACCATCTGCTGTGAGATGTCCGCCTGGCTGTGTGCAGCTGATACACGGCTGCAGAAATTATTGGAGCAGGATGACACATGGGCCGTGTTCGGCTGTTCACTGAAACCGGATGCTCTGCGTGCGGAAGATCCACTGCTGTGGATTATGGCTCAAAACGGACTTATAAGACAATACTAAAGGAGAAATATCATGGCCAATACCGATAGTTATGGAAGTGCCCGCTGGGCAAATGCCGGAGATCTGGCCTCCGAAGGCTTGTTCGCTTTTTCTGATTTCCAGCATTCCCGGGAGTGCTTCCGCAATGAAAATGCCCGCCGAACGTTCATTTCTGCCAACAAGACGAACCGTTGCATGGTTCTGGGGCGGCTGGTCAATCCCGAAAAACTGGTGGCAGGCATCCGACAGGATTATGATTCATCCATGTCCAAGCTCATGTCCGGGCTGGGCAAGCTTATCAGCGGAGGCTTGGAAAATCAATTGCTCGGTTGGGCAGGAGACGGTCATATCATCACCGTTGCTCCCACTCGCTCAGGCAAGGGGGTCGGCCTTGTCGTTCCCAATCTGTTGCATTATCCGGGGTCTGTCATTGTCATTGACCCCAAAGGGGAAAACTATGCCATTACATCCCAATTCCGCCGCGATATATTAAATCAGGAAGTAGTCTGTCTGGATCCGTTCCGGGTTTTAGGCAAAGCGACTGACAGTATCAACCCGCTGGATGGTATAGTGGATTACAGCAAACCCACCGCCACCTATCTGAAACAAAACCCGGAGCTGGGCGATATCGCCGCCAATATTGCCGAGGCGATGATTGTGCGAGAGGTCGGAGCGAAAGACCCGCACTGGGATGACAAGGCACGCACGCTGCTGCGGGGGCTGATTCTGGCGGTCATCTGCGGCAAAGGGCCCCACCGCCAGCGGCATCTGGGTGAAGTGCGGGAACTGCTGGCCAGACCCTACACGGAGATTATGGATTTCATCATCGGGGAAATGTGCGGTGATACGACCGCCGCAGGAGGTCTGCTGCGCAGAGCCGGCAATGAAATTCTCTCCGGCGGGAAGGAAGAAATCAAAAGCATCATCTCAAACGCCCTTAAACACACAGAGTTTCTGGATTCTTCCCTGGCCTGCGCGGCACTGGGAGACACAGACGAGGGTGGTGAAGGCAGTTATAATCTCAATGATTTGAAAACGATGGGCGGCGTGTCCATCTACCTGGTAATTCCCCCCCAGCATCTGGCCCGGTATGCACGGCTCATTCGCCTGTGGATTACCATGGCCATGGCGGCCATGACAAAAAGCATGGATCCGCCAAGGGATGGGTGCCCCGTTCTGTTCATGCTGGACGAAATGGCACAGCTGGGCACCTTGCCCATGATGAAACAGGCCGTCAGCCTGCTGGCCGGTTACGGCATGAGCATCTGGATGGTGTGGCAGGATTTATCGCAGCTCAAGGCACTGTATGAACATGACTGGCCCACCTTTCTGGCCAATGCCAAGATTCAACAATTCTTCGGCATCAACGACCACGAAACAGCCAAGTACATTTCAGAAATGCTGGGGGCCGCCACGATAACCTCCTACTCCGTCTCCAGCGGCACCAGCGGCAAGGCAACGGAATTTTTCAAAAACAACAGCAAAACGGAATCCTATTCGGAGATAACCCGTAACCTGCTCAATCCGGATGAAGTGCGCCGTTTGAACCGAACGGCGGTTCTGACCTTTGTGCAGGGTATCCCCCCCATCCTGGCTGAGCGTCTGACCTATTTCAGAGACAATATGTTCTCACGCAAAGCCGCCCCCAATCCTTATTTCTCATCTAAATAAATAACCGAACTTATGGCAAATACCCAACAGGCAGAAGACCACCTCCGCGACTGTGAGCAGAAACGCGCTCGCCTTGAAGATGAATATAACAGCCACCAGCGGAATTTCCCGGACGATAACCGCCCGTATTTCGAGCGTCTGAATGAACACCAGCAAAAGCTTGAAAAACTTGATGCTCAGCTGAAAGAAGCCCGTGAAGAGGAACACAAGGCAAAAATGGCACTGGACGCAGAACGAAACAAAGCTCGGGAGGAATATGAAACAAAGCAACGGGACAATCTCAAGAACAACAACGGCAGAATGAATGACGACTACTGGCAGGCTCACTATGCACGGGAATATGAGCTGAAACAGCAGGCCGGGCGTGATGAGTATGCCAAAATGCAGGAGGAAAACAGACGCAAGGCTGAGGAGTACTACCGCAAGGAATACCTGGGAAATAACCAGGAACGCGGTCGGGACAATGATGGCAGAGGGCGTTAACATGATACGTATATGGAAAGTGTAGAGGTACAAGAGGCCGAGCTTTACTATAAGCAGTGCAGAGAGCAGCGCGTGCAGGCCAGAATCAAGCTGGATGACGAGGAAGCCCGCAAACAGGCTGAGTTTCCCGGCGATGATCGCTCGCTGTTCATTGTTTATGAGGAGCATGCCTCCCGCATGCGGGATTTGAAAGCTGAGCTTTCTGCCGCTGAAAAACGGGAGAATGAAGCCAAAGAGATGCTCAGGCAGGCACAGGAGCGTGAAGCCGCCGCTTTTGAGGCGGAAATGCAACGCCTCAAAAGCTCCAATAACGGGCGTGAAACCCGAGAAAGTGAGCAGTTGCGCCTGGATAGAGAAAAAGATTTGCAGTATCGGCAGGACCGTGCCGCAAACTATGATTGGAGCGAACAAATTGCCATGAACAAAGCAGCCTACGCTCGTGAGGATTTAATACGCAGCGCGTACCGCGAACACGACAACGACGGACGCGGCCGCTAACCCCATTATTGATACCATGTTTTTCGGAGACGATGTAGATTTTTTCGGAAGGCGCCGCCGCAGAGGCGGTTGCGGTCGGCTGTTTTTCATGTTTTGCGTAGTGCCCATGATACTGTTTGCCGGGTTGATTAAATGTCTGAATGACCTGGCATACGAATACGCAACACCGGCCGTACCGGTAACCCCTATGTCTCTCATTCACGCATCCGTGACGGAATTTCACACCTTATCCCCCACGGAGAAAGCTCGGCTCATTGATTTGACGGAACTGGCGGGGCTGGGGTCTGATTCATTAAAGAAACTTGCCCTGCAAAAGGGATACCAACTTGTTCAGCCGTTGAAAAAAATTGACGGAGATTTATACCACGCCCTGCTGCAAAAGGGCAACACTCTCTTTGTTGTCTTCCATGTCAATTGCAGTGATATTGGCATTTCAAATGAGCAGTGGGATGATTTATTTAATCCGCACAGGGGAAAAGAAACCGTTGAACAATTGCTGGAGCACAACCCGAAGCTGAATGTTGGCGTTATCGGGTACTCCGCCGCCGGGGCCATGGTGCAATATGTACTCCGGGAAATTGACTCCAGGCGCCTGTGGGGATGCACGGTAAACTCCTGCGCATTTCCGAACGGGATTAGCGGCGGCTCCTCGCGTCTGATTGATATTGTGCACGAGGCTGACCCCGCTCAACTCTACAACCGCAGCCAGAGACTCCTTGGAAAAGGCATTCTGGTGAGGGGGCTGTACAACAAGCTCGACAATGACAAGTGGAGTCCCGGCTTTGACCTTACCGGAGATGCCAGACAACACTCCATTGAATCAACCTGGACCAATATGATGCAGCAACAGGCCGGGGTCTACACCCCGCCTGCCATGGAGCAGGTAGAAATCCCGCGTGTAAAACCGCCAAAGAAAACCATGACGGAATTACTGGATGCTCCCGCACAGAACAACTCCAACCAGGAATCCTGGTCACAGCGTCTCGGAGACACCATGTAACCCCCGTTAATCTCTTCTTCCTGACTATGAAAATACAGTATTCCCCTTTCATCTGTTGCCTTGCTTGCCTGCTGCCGATTTCCTGCAAATCCCTCAGCATTCGGGAAAGCAGTGAGTACGTTACACAAGAAGTAAAGATAAACAATAATGCCGGGGATTTGGATCTGGCAGTCCATATTCTGGCAACACTGATAAAAGAGGGTGTGTGGCTGGTGACGAAGATTCCGGACTTCCCCTCCGAACGTGACCGCTATGATTCCATGGAGGAGTTTGTACAGGCTCATGCCGACTATCTCGATTACAAGAAATATCAATGTGAGGTAGTGGCATCTGCTCTAAAAAAACGAAACAACAGCAAAAATGCAAACGTATCCAAAGAGTTAGCAATCATGGATCGGCTGGATATACAGGAAATGGATCAACTGTCGCTTTCCTGTGATGTTGCCCTGTGGAACTATCGCCGGAAAGCTCTTCCTCATGTAGATGGACTTCCCAGGGAAAAACTGGAGAATTCGGCTCAAGCACTGACTCGAGAACTGGAGAAGGCAAAAAAAGAATACCAAAAAATTCTGAAGAAACGCAAAAAAACAAGCTGACGTTTTTCGCCCATAACAGCTTCTCCCACAGAAACGCGTCTCTCTCTCCCCCCCACCACTCCGGGCATGTGGGTTATGTAACTGTTTTTCTTGCCTTAATTCTCCGCTTCTGCTAGAATCCCCGAAGAAAAGTTATATGAACGACAACGGCATCATCTTCATCAATCGGTACACCGGGCAGAAAGAACGCGAAAAAGTGCTGGGAGAGCGATCCCTGCGCTGGGTGTACGGCACAGCAACGGGCAAGCTCGCGCTGCACCTGCTCATCAAGCGCGCGTTTTTCTCCCGCCTGCTCGGTGCCATGAAAAACAGCCGCCGCAGTGCCCGCACGCTGCCGGATTTTGTGAGGGAATACAACATCAACATGGAGGAAGTTGCCCTCCCGTTGGAAGAATACGGCTGCTTCAACGAATTCTTCTTCCGCAAGCTCAAGCCGGAGGCACGCCCCATTTGTGAGGGAGCCACCGTTGCACTCCCGGCAGACGGCCGCCACAGTGCCTGGCAGGATGCCTCCCAAATCCGCAGCGTCTTTGTCAAAAACCAGAGTTTTGACCTCCCCGCCCTGCTGGGCAGCCGCGAGCTGGCAGAGAAATACGCCACCGGAGCCATCGTGCTCTCCCGCCTCTGCCCGGTAGACTACCACCGCTTCCACTTCCCTGCCGCCGGGGTACCGGAAGCCCCCGTGCGGATTCCCGGGCCGCTCGCCAGCGTCTCCCCCTACTGCCTGCGCCACAAGCTCTCCTGGCTCTGGACCAACAAGCGTGAGCTGACCGTCCTGCACACAGAGGAACTGGGGGATGTACTCTGCCTCGCCGTGGGTGCCACCGGCGTGGGGGCCATCTACCAGACCTACACCCCCAATCAGGTCGTGGAAAAAGGCTCGGAACACGGCTACTTTGCCTTCGGCGGCTCCACAGTGATGACTTTCTTCGAACCCGGTCGCGTGCAGATCGCCCCCGACCTGTTGGAGAACACCGCCAACGGCTTCGAAACCTTCGCCCGCGTGGGCGATATCCTCGGCACTATCTGCTGATTTTCTCCGTCCGCCAATTACCCCCGCGCCTCAGCTGACTTCCTTGCGTCGCATTTCAAATGCGATGTACAGCATAAATATGTAAATTACTGTAAAAAAAGTCGATAGGATTCATTTATCGACTTACTTTTCATGTAGTCTGTTTATTGTTATTTGCGCTACCGGGTTGATAACAAAGGGCGCAAAGCAATATCGCATTTGAAATGCGATATACTGCACCCGCTTGCCTGAAAATCAACAGGCGAGTTCTCTTCTCGACATCAACCTCAGATTCAACATGAAAACAAGATTACCCCAATTATTGCTGGCTATCCTGCTGAGCAGCGCAGCAGTGCAGGCTGCAACCTGGACAACGGAAGAAGGTGCTAACTGCAGCTTCGACAATGCTGATCAAAAGTACTTCGGACGAACAATTGTTACCGAAAACGGGAAGACGGTTCTTGTTTACGACAATTTGCGCGATGATTACAAAACATTAAACATAAAAGATTGCACAATCAACACAACGGGTTATGATGAATTCAGAACAACGACCTCCAAAAATTCACCCGTTGTTTTTGCAAACACCGTCATCGAGGGCAATGACGTTACCTTTGATGGTACCGTGAGATTTCAAGCTTCTTCTGAGCTGAACGCAGAGAATGTGACCTTGAAAGGCAACTCAGTTGTGAGAAACAGTGCCAAAGTGACAGCATCTGATACGGTTACCATTTCGGGAACAGCCACGATCACGTATAGCGCAACGGTAGAGGCTAAAACAATTTCTCTGGAAAGCACTAGCTCCTTTGCTGTATACCAGGCAAGCTTAACCGCAGACACCGTTCAGCTTAATGGCAGTTCCGTAGAAATCGGCGGCAGCAAGAAAGCGGTCATCAACGCCAACCTGATAGAGGTCAATTCCGGCTCACTCACCGTGGCCGCAGATGCGGAGCTGACCACCAACAGCATCACTCTCAATGGCGGCAAGCTGGTGAACAGCGGCGTCATTGAATCAACCATCAACATGACCGGCGGCACGCTGGTGGCAGAGGCTGGCAGCGCCATTGCCGGCATCAACGCCACCGGAGGCGATATTCAGGTGGACGGAGATTTCAGCATGACCGGCGATTTGGTGCTGGGCGGTGATGCCGAGCTGATTTTTGCCGATGCAGATTACACGATTGATTTGGGAGAATACGATGTTGAGTTCTCGGGCAACAGCAGCATTGCGCTGACTCTGGGAGATGCAGATATCTCTGACGTGGTGCTCTTCACCGGGGCTAAGGAAGACAACTACTCCGGCTATGAAGTCACGCTGCTGGATGCAGAGGGCAACAGCACCGGCACTGTTAAGCTGCAGTACAATGAAGACGGCACCGTCACGCTGGGTACCGCCGCTGTGCCGGAGCCGACCACCGCGACGCTGAGCCTGCTGGCACTGGCTGCTCTGGCAACACGCCGCCGCCGCAAATAAAACGGCAATGTAAGCCAAGCACCATTTCCACCACCTTTCATAGCCACCGGGCAACAGCTCGGTGGCTATTTCCCTATCCGGAGGAAGAATCCTCCGCTGAGAGGGCTTTTTTGCAACCATAGCCGCCGTATAACAGATATTCTGCGTGACGTTCCGCGCTGATGGTGCTATAATCTGCGCGGAATTCGCGTCAAAAATGATTACATCTGACTTTCTCGTTATCGGCAGTGGCGTGGCGGGCCTCAGTTTTGCCCTGCGCGCCGCCGAACATGGTAAAGTGATCGTTCTCTGCAAGAGCGACCCTCTCGTCTCCAGCTCCGCCAAGGCCCAGGGTGGTATCGCGGCGGTGATGGATAAAAATGACAGCTTTGAAGAACACATCGCCGACACGCTGGATGCCGGTGCCGGGCTCTGCGATGAAGCCGCCGTGCGCACCATTATCACAGAGGCACCGGAGGCCATCCGCGAGCTGCTCAGCTGGGGTGTGGATTTCGACCAGGAAGAGGACGGCGAGTTTGAGCTGGGGCGCGAAGGCGGCCACGGCAAACGCCGCATTCTGCACGCCAAGGACACCACCGGACTGGAAATCAGCTCCAAGCTGCTGAAGGCGGCGCAGCGGCATCCCAACATCATGCTGCTGGACCACCGTATCGCCATCGACCTCATCACCACCGCCAAGCTGGGGTGCGTGACGGAAGACCGCGTGCTGGGTGCCTATGTGCTCAACCCCGCCACGGGTGAGGTGGACATTTTCCGCTGTGACCGCATCCTGCTGGCAACCGGCGGCACGGGGCGCGTGTACATGTACACCACCAACCCCGCCACCGCCACGGGTGACGGCGTGGCCATGGCCTGGCGTGCCGGGGCAAACATCTCCAACATGGAGTTCGTGCAGTTTCACCCCACCACCTTCTATAACCCGAAGAGCACCGACCGTGAGGGACTCACCTTCCTCATCTCCGAAGCCGTGCGCGGCGAGGGCGGTATTCTGCGCGGGCCGGACGGCAAGGAGTTCATGCAGAAGTACGATGAGCGCAAGAGCCTGGCACCGCGCGACATCGTGGCCCGCGCCATCAACAGCGAGATTCTCCGCACCGGCCACCCCTGCATGTATCTGGACATGACCCACAAGCCCAAGGGCTTCATGGCCGAGCGCTTCCCCTATATCTACGAGACATGTAAGAAACACGGCATTGATGCCGAGGTGAGCATGATTCCCGTTGTACCCTCTGCACACTACCAGTGCGGCGGCATTCAGACGGACACCAACGGGCAGACCTCCCTGCGCGGGCTCTTTGCGGCGGGGGAGAGCGGCTGCACCGGGCTGCACGGCGCCAACCGCCTGGCCAGCAACTCGCTGCTGGAATGTGTGGTCGTCACCAAGCGGGCACTTGCCACCATGCTCACCCGCCTGCCGCTGGCACACCGCATGGAGGAATACCCCATCCCCGAATGGTGGCACGGCGACCGCGTGCCGCAGGATGAGCTGGCCATTCTCTACCACTGCTGGGATGAGGTGCGCCGCACCATGACCGACTACGTGAGCATCGTCCGCACCGACCGCCGTCTCCAACGCGCGGCCACCCGCCTGCGCAACATCAACCGCGAGATTCATGAATACTACTGGGGCTACCGCGTCACCCCGGAAATTCTGGATTTGCGCAACCTGGCCCTCACCGCCTCGCTCATCGTGGACTGTGCCCTGCGCCGCCGTGAGTCCCGAGGTCTGCACTACACGCCGGATGCCCCGGATAAACTGCCCACCGCAGAGCCGAGCGTCCTGCACAACTGGTAAGAAAGAGATGATACACCGCGCTCTCAGTCTGCTGCTGCTTGCCGCGCTGCTGCTGCCCGCAGCAGACGCTCAGCAGCGCGTGCGCCGCTCCATCTCCGGCAGTAAACTCAACACAAGAGTCAGCGGAGAGACGCGCCGCAGCATGACGGAAGAAAACCTGCGCACGGAAGCCATCAAACACGGGCCGCTCCGCCCCACCTTCGACCAGAGCCACCGCAGCAACTTCCCCGACCCCAAAACCCGCCCGCAACGCCTCCGCCCCGGTGCCTACCCCTGGCACTTTGACATCACCGCCACCTATTTTTACATCGGAGAACAGGCCACGGCGCGCAATCCCGTGCCCAACACCGCCAGTAGCTGGGACAGCCAGTGGAATGCCAACTACGGCGGCTATGATGACCCCAACCCCGCCAACCGAGACCCCGTCACCTACGCTCCCAAAGCCTTTACCCCGCAGCTCAACCCTTTCTACGTGGCGCTCCCGTACAATGATATTGAGAAAGGCGGGCCCAAACCGGAGGCCGCCAAAGTCATCCCCTGGTACCGCCGGGACAAGGACGGAAAGTATGAATCCGTCTGCCGCGGAACCTGGGTGCAGATATACTACAACGGTCGCTACTGCTTCGCGCAGTGGGAGGACTGCGGGCCGTTCAACACCGATGACTGGCAATACGTTTTCGGCGGTGAGCGCCCGCGCAACACCGCCAACAAGGGTGCGGGTATCGACATCTCACCCGCCGTGCGAGACTACCTCGGCATCACGGGCGGCACTGCCACCGTGCATTGGCGTTTCGTGGAATTCGGGCTCGTGCCCGGCGGTCCCTGGGCTCGCTACGGGCGTGATAATCCCTTCGTGAATCCCGCCCTCAAGAAAGCCATCCGCAAATACCAGGACAGATACAACATTACCACCACCCCGACCTCCACCACAAAAGACGGGCGTCGACTGAAACGCAAAGACTGATTTTTACTCTGACATGTTCCGCAATCTCATCTTCGACTGGTCCGGCACGCTCTGCGACGACCTCGCCCTCACCATAGAGGCCACCAACTACGTACTGGCCCAATACAAGCTCCCCCCCCTCACCCGCGAGGCATTCCGCGCCGAGTTCCAGCTGCCCTACCCGGACTATTACGCCGTCAAAACCCCGGAAGCCAAGCTGGAAGATTTGGAAAATTTCTACCGCTACGCCTTTGATGCCTCAGCCCTGCAGGTGACGGAGATTCCGCATGCTCGCGCCTTTCTGGAGTTCTGCCGAGCCCGCGGCATCCGCTGCTTCATCCTCACCAGCATGGATCCCAAGGCATTCGACGAGCAGTCACGCCACCTCAACCTCCACCATTACTTCGAGCACATCCACTCCGGGGTTCACAACAAGGAACACTACATCCCGGGGCTCATGAAACAACACGGACTCCGTGCGGAGGAAACCGCCTTTATCGGCGACATGCAGCACGACATCAACGCCGCGCACTGCGTCGGCATCATCGGTATCGGCGTGCTCACCGGCTACAACAACGCCGACCAGCTCTCCCATGCCGCCCCGGACATCACCGTGCCCGATCTGAGCTACCTGCAGCGCCTGCTGGAAAAATGCCTGCTGCCGGCGGCAGACACCATCAGCATCAACTCTCTGGAGTTCACCTGCTGCATCGGCGTGCCGGAAGAAGAGCGGGCCCTGCCCCAGCGGCTCACTGCCAACATCACCCTCACCCCGCCCTGCCCCTTCTCCGCCACCGGCGAGGACATCTCCCGCACCATCTGCTACGACACCCTCTCCCAACGCCTCACGGCACTGGCACAGGCAGAGCCCACCATCCTCCTGGAGACGCTGGCAGACAAGTTCGCCGCCTGCTGCGTCCGCGAGTTCGGTGCCACCCGCGCCACCGTCGAGCTCCACAAATACATCCTCCCCAACACCGCCTCCGTCTCCGTCCGCACCACGGCGGGGAAATGAAAACGCGATGAGGGGATTCGGCTCTGCCCGCATTGGCAGGAGTAGCTGAGACAGGCGTTCTGCACCGGTGGGCCTGGGGGATACTGTGGTCAGTTCTCTCTGTCCCGCTGACCGCTGCCCCGCTTCTTTTGTTTAAGAACGGAATACAGGGCACGAGCAAGAGACGCACGGTGAGAGAGTGCTATATCTGTATCATAAGCCCAAATCATCACGCCGCCGAAACGATTCTTCCGCAGCCAGGAGCATTTTTCCTTGATGAGAGCGGGACCGTTGAAACTATGTTGCGGACCGTTAGACCCATCCTCATTTTTAGCAATGAAATGGTTGGCAGTAGGGGGAAGATTAGGATACCAGGAGCGTATCTGCGAGTAGCCATACTGAACAGTTAGTTTTCCTTTTTCATTGCTGTAAAAGGGTAGCCCTGCCACTATACGAGCCTTCGGCATCCTGAAATCGTTAAGACATTTGTTGGCATCGTTCTGAAATCTCCACATGGAGGAATGCTCATCCCCCAAGTCGTCATACGACATGGTCATGAGAAAATCAAGCTGGTCGGTCACATAGACGGTGGGGATTTTGTAGGTGACAGAGGCTGCGATGCTGACGGAGGTAGCAGAGCCGGCTAATTCTTCCCGCAAATCTGCCAGAAAGGCACCGAAGTTCTGCCACTGATCAGGCGTATCCGGGTATTCCCAATCAATATCCACGCCCCTGTAGCCCCTGCTGAGCACCCATTCAGCCATGTTGCGAGCCAATTGACGTCGAGTATCCGGGGTGGCAACAGCGGCAGTCATAGCTTCATCCATGTGCCCGAATCCTGCTATGAGCCGAGAGGCACTTTTGCCTTTCAACCGCTTCAGTTCTTTAAGCGCATCATCCACCACCTCTACCGGGTCGGCACCCTCTCCCACCCACTGAAGCTGCACAGAACCATCTGCACCAACAGAGTAGGCAAAGTGAACAATATCAGTGAAGCTCCTGAAATGCTCAGCGGTAAGATGGACGGCTTCTCGCGCATTACCCCAGCCTTTCACCCAGCGTGGGCGGTAATAAGGAACAATGCGGTGAGTAAAGGGGTAAACACGCGCAGCACGCTCTTTTACCACGGCATCACCTTTCTTCCGTTCAGGGGTCACCTCATTGTTGCCTGTTTTGACAACACTGCAAACGGCATCAATGATGTTGTTACCACCGGCTCGCGGGGATATATCATACGCCAGCCAGAGATAAGTGGTGGGATGCTCCAGCGTTATTTTCGGGTTGAAGATAAACGTATCATCAGATACTTTTGTCTTTGCCAATTCCACAGCCCTGTTGGTTCCGGTCGCCTGAGGTGCAAATGCATTATTGCAGCCGGAAGAATACAGGCGAGCTAATTTGATGTCCGATGAATTTTTCGTTTTAGCGGTAGAAAATTCCAAAGCGCGGATTTGCTCTCCCGGTTCACCACACACCTTTATCTGCATGATAGCCTGCCTATTAGTTCCGGCATAGAACACGCCGTGAGTCTGACGAGTCTCCACCGTCAACGCCTGAGATATGCCGGCAACAACCGCCAGCAGCACGCCTGTCAACATTCCATGCTTCACGCTTGTTATTCTACCCATAAATAAAAAAAAGTCAATCGTCTACTGTACGGACACCAAAACAGAGTCAACATTTGAGACTTCCCCTGCCCTCTATGCATCAGCCGATACCCCTCTCCTTATCCGGATGCTTTCCCGCACCGGCAGCCGGGCGGGAAAACAGAATTAATCTAAAGGAACAGCTTCCAATACAACGACCTGGAACGGCTTGAGGCGCAGCGTGGTTGCGGTTCCGGCACAGGCTTCTGCGGGCAGCGTGTCCCCCTTGGGGGAGCTGAGAGCATAGCGCAGAGGCGCACCGAGCGGCAGTTCAAACACGGCGGCGGGATCAAAGCTGAACTCCTGCTCGGAATCGGAGGGGTTGCGCAGCACCAAAATGCCCTTTTCGGGGCTCCAGGAAGCAAAGCCGTAGGGCTCTAACGCGGCGGGGTCGCCACCCACCCAGTGACTGTCCACCATGGTGGCCGCGTTAGCGCGGGTCCACTTGGCAGCGGCTGCCAGAGTGTCCCACTCATGCGGCTGCAGCATGGACGGGGTGATATAAATCTCCTGCATCTGTGTGCCCAGCCCCAACCCGCTCCAGATTTCATCTGCCAGGTCGTCTCCCTCCGTGGTCATCAGCCCGCGTGCGCCTTTGTTGTAAATAACGCCGTGGGTCATGAGCGAGTTGATGGGGCAGAGCGGCGAAATCTTCACGTTGTGGGCGTAAATCATGGCATCGCGGAAAGTAATCCACTGCTGGCGCGCCGTACCGACACCGCAGAAATCGTGGTCCCAGTTGCCGCGCCACACAGAGTCCGCAATGCTGAACCAGAAAGGACTGGCCCAGGTACCGGTGGTCAGGTTGATGTAAATGTCCGGGCGTTCGGCGCGCAGCTCATCTATGAGTGAGATGGCGGCTTCAAAATCAGAGCCGAAGCGGGAGCCGGGAGCGGGTTCCGCCATGCCGGAGCAGCCATCCAGCTTGAAGTGGTTGACACCGTTTTCCCGAATCATGTGCAGGCACATCTCCCGGAAAAGCTCATAGTATTTGGGGCCGGAGAGCGCAAAGCCGCGCTCATTGGTTTCATACGTATCCCCTGCGGCAGCCAGACGGTTAAGCTTGGGCTGACCATAGCCGCCCCAGGGGGAGAACCACACACCGGGGCTTGCACCGTAACTTTCTGCCAGTGCGCGCACCTCGCGGAACTCATTGGGGAGCTCGCTGTGGAACTGCCAGAGCGTTTCGGGGTCATCCCAGCCGTCATCCAGCAGGAAAGAATCCATGGTGACCCCGCGTTTGGCTACCAGTTCCTCACCAAAAAGGCGGATGGTATCCAACACGTCCTTTTCCGTGTATTTGGTGAAGTAGCCGATATCGTACCACGTGTTGTAATTGAACAGGGGAAAGTACGGGCGGGCGCGCTCCTCATTCAGATACGAGAGCTGGAACGTGCGGCGCAGCTGGCCGGGGTGGCAGAAGCCCATGACGGCAGAGATGCAGGTGGTCGTACGGGCGGGCAGATGAGTGGTGCGCTCCAGAGAGCAAGTGAAGCCCTCCGGGGTCACCGCTCCGGTGCAAAGGGGGCTTTCCACCCCGGCAAAGAGGCGATTGCCCGCCGCCACAATGGGGGCTCCCTTTACCGTACCCTCCACGCGAGCTTCCGGCGCAGTCACCTGCAAAAGTGTAATTTTGCGGGCTGGCATGGCAAACTGCATGGGGGTGATATTGAGCCCGGTGCGGAAATAGGGCTGTCCCTCCCGCAGTTCCAGCCACCACTCCAGCTTGTAGCCGTCCGTGGTCACGGCAAATGGCAGTACGGCACGGGTGCCGGCGCGGTGCTCCACCAGACGGCGGGCAGAAGAATCTGCGGCTATACGGCTTACGGTCAGCTCCCCGCACATCAAATCTGAACTGCTGAGCGGCAGGCACTTCTCTGTGTACTCCTTTTTGGAGCATGCCTCATCCGTAAGAGCTTCCTGTAACAGAATGCTGAAAATATCCTTGCCGAGCTCATAGCTGCGGCCATTGACTTTATCCCACACCGTAACCCCGGCAAACCTTCTGCCGGCAGTGCGGATATCGATGCTGATAAATGCGTTCTGAATCATGGTAACTGTTCGCGGAGAGAGAATAGCACACAGCACACCAATTGACAAGTAGAATGGGCAAAATTGCTCATTATTCAGCGACTCGCGCGCAGCAATCCGTTTCCGCCGCCGCTCCGACGGGCTTTCCGTTACTCATCTGCTCACATACCCGATGTAGGGGAGATTGCGATATTTTCCGTTAAAATCCAACCCATACCCCACCAGAAAAACGTCTTCACAAGTCAGGGCGCGAAAATCAGCCTCATATTCCACCTCTCGGCAGCCTTTTTTATCGATGGCCACAGCAGAGAGCACCGTGGTTGCGCCACATGCCCGCAGGGCTTCACAGACGGAGCACATGGTACGCCCGGTATCCAACACGTCATCCAGCACCAGCACACGCTTTCCCCGGCAGTCCGGCAAGGCACTGTGCCACGTGATGTTGCCCATGCTTTGCATCCCCTCATAGCTGGATAGGCGGAGGGTCTGCAGCTCAAAATTGGCAGGGAGGCAGCGCAGCAAATCCGCGGCAAACCAAATAGCCCCATTCAGCAGGCAGAGTGCCACCACCGGTTCCTCTGCCCCGAAAGCAGCTATTATTTCTTCCGCCGTGCGGGAAACGGCCTGTTGTATCTGTGATGCGGAATAAAGGGGGATGATGTTCATGACCGGGTATCTGAAAAAACAAGCGGAGGTGGACCGCCTGAGCAACAGCGAAACGAGTAAGCGAAAAATCGCTTACTCGTTTCAGAAAAATTCCCGAACACTCAGATTCAGGCCTCAGCGGGAGTCACGGCAGCAGCCGGAATCTCCTCCTTGTTGGTGAAGTGCCACTTTACCTTGTTACGCTTGTTGGCGGAACGAGCCTTGCGACGCTTCTCATCCATGGGGCTCTCAAAAGCGCGGCGACGGCGCATCTCTTCGAGGATACCCTCAGTATCGAGCTTAGTCTTGAGGCGCTTGAGGGCGCGATCGATCGGTTCTCCTTTACGTACGGTGACGGAACGCATGATTAATGATATGGTTGTTAGTAATTAGTCCGGGAACGGGCAGGCAAGATACACCAAACAGCTGTTCGTGTCAAGTTTTTTGTCACGCTATTTACATTTTTTCATCGTTTTACCGACAAAGCTCTGTGATTTTCCCCCGAAAACCCACCGAATTCAGCTGCCGAGCCGGCGCGCCCTACATGAGGGCGCGCCGGGGTTTGGCACGGTGTACCACAGGTGCAACCATGCCGTGAGAATGGGCTTCTGCGAAGGTGCGGGCGGCATCTGCACTGTGGGAGGATGCATCGTGCAGCGGGGTTTCCCGGCAGGTGCCGGAAGCTCCCGCCGGGGCCGTGCGGTACATCTCCAGGCAGGAAAGTCCGGAGGGTTCTTTTTCCCCACGCAGATTCACCCGCTGGCTGAGTGTGTTACGGTGAAACCAGCTCTTGCTCAGCAGCCCGCGCAGCACATTGATACCTCGCCAGATATCCGGTGTGCGCGGAACGACCCGCACCGCGTGGATTCCCTGCGCAGCCAGGCTTTCCACATAGGATTGCCCGTGCGGGTCACGCCGGGCGGCATCATGCGGCAGGAAATGCGCGGCGATACGCCCATAGCGGTTTTCCCACTCCCTGATTTTTCCTACATAGTGTTCCAGCGGGAACTGATTGGCGGCGTAGTGGTCAAGCCAATAGACCTGACCGCCCCAACACTGCACCAGCCAGATGGCCGTGTGGTCGCTGAGTCCCAAATCCCAGGAGGTATAGAGAGGTTCCCGGTCATTGTATTCAAACGCAGCCCCCACCCTCCCGGATTCTCGCAGCAGAGCAATCTGTGAACCGTAGATAGCACCGTCATTGCCCATGGCAAATGCCTCATCCGGGGTGGAGGGATATTCCTGACGCATGGCAGCCCCCATGGTGCGCTCCATGCGGGCGTACCACAGCTTCTGCGCAAGACTGAGCTTTACCCCGCTCTCCTGCTCCAGGTGCTCAAAGTAGGCAGCCATGGTATCGCTCCAACTACCGCGGCCTTTCAGCGTATACTCCGGGTTATCAAACCAACTGAAGAAGAAGAAGCGGAAATCCAGCGGAGAGAGCTCTGCCCGGGCGGCGTTTTCCATGGCCTGCACCGTCATCTCATAGTTGACGCCGTAGCGGCCACCCTCATGCGTGCTTTCCAGGATGATGGTGCCCTCTGCCGGCACGGTGTTGATAGCCCCGGTGCGGATTTCGCGAGCCCGCCAGGGGGAATGGACGGATACATGTGCCAGCTCTGACACATGCAGCAGCTGGAGCGTGCCACCGCGCAGCGTTGTCCCCAGGCGAATATCACTCCCATTGGCAAAGGAAAGTCTGCCGCGGGCATCCGATGCAGGATGCCGGGCACCTTTTTTCATGATACCGGTTCGCTGCTTAATCAGGCTGCCGAGATAAGCCAGAGCCTGCTCCTCCGGCGAAGCACCGGGGGAAAGGTAATCCAGATGCTCCCAGGCAAAGCGTACCTTTTCAAGCTTCTGCTCCGCATCCGGCAGTGTTTTGTCAATGATTCCCGCGTGAAAGTTCGGGATAAAGAGACAGCGGTCCAGCATCAGCATCGCCACGTAAGTGGAGATGCCGAGCTGGCGAGCCTTGAGCACAGAATTGCGGTACCACATCCCGCGGTGCAGACGAAGCTGGGCGGTATTCAGGCGGAATCGCTGCATGCGGCCGGATTTGTTCTCAATCCAATACAGATGCTGCAAACGCCACAACGGGTCATCCAACTGACCGGGCAGGTGAAGATTAGCGATATCCATCATAATCTCTCGGTTGCGTGATGGGGCGGCTGAGGTCCGTTTTCCGGTAATCAGGCTTGGGGTTGGGGCTGTAGTGTTTCAGGATAACCGAACCGTCCTCCCGGCGGATCAGGTTTTCATCTGCCAGACGCAACGCATCAATCAGATCCAAGCCATACTCTCCGGAATCAAGCACATTTTCCTTCACCTGTTCAAAGAGGTCATTATCTGTGCGGAATCGAGCCCCGAGCCGGAGCAACTCTGATTCCGCAGCCTCCGGGTGAGTACCGTATTCGTATGCCAGCAGCTGCCGGAACAGGGAAAGCGTTACCACCTCATCCGGGGTCAATGTACTGATATCAACCCCCGCAAGCTTATCTGAATACCCGGTATCCTGAGCCAAATGCATGATGATTTCCCGATTGGACAAATCGGCATCCCGGCCAAGGCGCAGAGCCTGAGCACTCATCAACCGCGTGTGAAGCTGGTTGAACACCATGGCAAAGAATCCGCCGGCCCGGTGAGCCTGCTCGTCATACTGCCCACGTTCCGGATTACTGTCAAAATGCACCAAATCCTGATACACCTTACTTACGTCATCATGAGGCCGCCAGCCCGTTTTATTACCCATCGGCGCACCCGCCAGAGAGTGTACCACATAAGGTCTGCTGCGGCAAACGGAAGATGAGGCAAAATCCCCCGGCATAAGCCGGACCTGAACAGCCGGGAATCTGTCATTGCGGTAAACGGTTACATGTTGAAGCGGGGACAAATCCAATTCAGAGGAAAGCGGTTTGAGCTGTTCACCGACCAGCTCACTCCCCTGCTCCGCCAAACCGCTCTCCAGCCGCTGAAGCGCGTCCAGCAAACCGCCAAGCGGTTTCTCAGGCACCCAGTTCTCCGTCATTCCCTTAGGGCGAACACCGGATTCACCGCCATAGTACTGATTACGCCAACGAATGCCCTCCGGAGTCACGGTCGGGTAGTCCGCCACCTGATACCGCAGGGCTGTGAGCAGGTGCAGAGCCGGCATCACCCGGGCATCTGCTGCCAACTCCGGCGGCAATGAGACTGATTCCGGGGTACCGGCCACCCGCATCAACTCCGGCGCACGGCGAAAAAGCTCTGCCCTGCCCGGAACCTCCGCATGCTGCCGAGACGACTGCGGCATCGGTGGGGAGTCTGTCCGCAGGCGGAGAATTTCACCCGGCATGCGGGGATTGAGCGAAAACTCGCGCAGTTGAGGTTTTTCCTGCAGGAGCGTATGGAGATTCAGTAAATTCTGCTCCAAGGCATCCGGGGCATCCGCGCTTACCCCCGGGGCCGGGTGCTCGCGCACCACCGGGAGCAGGTCCCGGCGCAGCAACTCCTGTTGAGCAGCAGGCATGCGCTCCCAGGCTTTATTCGGTTCTCTCAGCAGATTCCACAATTCCTGCCCGGCGTGGAAGTAATAGCGGTCTCCGCCCAGCAGATAACACCAGCTCTGCTCCTTGCGCTGAGCATCAGAGGGCTCCCACAGCTCACGAAGCCGCCCATAGAACGGTGATTGGCGCAACTCGGAATGCTCGTCCTGCAAGGCATCACGCAACGCCGCTATCCTTTCACCATGACTGAGCAGATACTCAGAGGCCTTATCATTCATCCACCGTACCAGGAATTCCTCAGAATCACGGGCATGGGCTCCCGACCCTCTAACTTTGGAAATCAATGCAGGGCGGCGATAAGAGCCCCCATGCTCCTGAGCACGGAACGGTGCTGCGGCTATCCATTCTTTTACCGAATTCGGCAGGGGAGCACGCTCTATGTCTGCCACCAGACAGTTGACAGAGAAATAGGACAGGTGCTCAGCCAGCGCGGAGCGCAAATCGGCATGCTCCCGGTTGCGGAGAAGCTCCCGCAGGTGGCGCACATAGCGGTGCCGGCGCTTCCGGGTCATTTCCCTCAGCTCAGGCAAGCGGTAAAGCCGGTGATTCACCTCCGGCATGCGCAGTAACTCCTGCCGCTGCCGCGGGGAAATTTCTCCCTGCTTCTCCAGGAACTCCGCAGCCTCCGCGGGAGAGATGGTAGAGGAATCCAGCATTCTCTGCCAATACACCTGAGCGCGGGCAAACATCAGATTGAGCGGGTTGACCGTCCGTTTCGGGTCCAACAGGTAATGCCGTGGCGGCTCGTTTTTCTCCCCGGGCCGCAGCATCGCAGCTACGCCGTCATACTGCAGTCCGGCGAACAGACCGGGGAACTCCCGGCGGTGATACCCCAGACCGGGCTGCATAACCGCCGCATTCCCCAGCCACTGCTCATGCAAATCCTGAAGTGCTATACACCCCAGCGCATCATGCGTGCTGATACGGCGCCGCTGCGGTGTCAGCAGGCCGGCAAAATCCACCCCGTTTACCCGCATATTTTCCGCCAGCCGCGCGGCATACACATCCTTGGCATACGGCATCCCCAGCCGCAGCGTGTATACATAAGCCATATCATTGGCCACGTGCTCCGCAGACTCATGCCAGCGGGTGGGTGTACCATCCGGCCGGCGAATCCGCCAAAGCTGCTCACCGGAGCTTTTGGTGACCATTTCCGCTTTTCTGCCCGTCAACAGCTCATACTGCTTCATCTTCTTCATATTCGCATCCGTCTGCTGCTGCAGAGCCGCCTCTGCCGGGTGGGAAAGCGGCTCCTCCCAGCCGTCCGGTTTCCAATCAGGTGACTCCGGTGACAGGGAAAATTCACGCTCCAATATGGCCGCATAAGCACCCAGAGGGGAATACCCGCGCGACAGCAAAGTGTGAAAATCCTCCATGTGCGGAATCAGCTCAGCCAATTCACGAACCGCAGAGGTAAGCCCCAGATACTGCCGCCGCATCTCCCCGGCTTCTTCCGGGTAGCGGCGGGGAATACGCTGAGAGCTATCCACCATGTCGACCATCTCCCGGAAATGGGCGGAAGAAGCCTTCTGCAACCACGGTTCACGGATGGAATTGAAGCGGCGTTTCCCGTAAAACTCACTGAAATGAGACTTGAGCGAGCTGTTGGCCGCAGCCTGATTTCCCTCCAAAACACATTGCAGAACTGCCCTCGCCGCCAGCTCCGGAATCCGGCGGCGCAGTGTCTCCGTGCGCTCCTGCGCCTGTTTTTCCGAGGCGAAGCTGCGGTGCAGCGTATCAATGGTGTAGGTATTGAGCAGGAATCTATAGGATATCTGCTCCACAGCATGCACCAACTCAGCCAGCTTACCGCGCCGAATCCTCTCTGCCTGCGGCAGATAATACCCCTTCTGGTGCAGCAGGGGTGATAATTCCGACTGCCTGCCCGCAGGGGAGTCTGTCAGATTCACAGCTCTACCGTTTATGTGTTGTCCGGGAAGCATGCCCGCTTTCACCAGCCAGCTCTGCATCATAGCATTGAGCCAGGGGGCTTTCCCCGCCGGCAGCCCCTTACGCGGTCGCAGATGCGCATGCGGAGGCTCAGGCACAGCAGCCGCACCATTGCCGGGCTCCGCGCTCCTGCGCAGCAACCCGGACAAGACAGACTGCTCACCGGGGTGAGAGAGGAACTGCGCCACCACCTGTTCGTTATCAAAGAGGTGCAAATCCTTTGTTTGCAGCAGGCGCAAACTTTTTGCCGCTATCTCCGAAAGGAAACCGGCACCGGACCAGCACTTACTGCTGCGCAGAGCCTCCCGCAGCAGCTCGCTCTGCTGCTGCAAGGTAGGCGCATTCATCACACGCTCCTTCATTGCCGGGTCTACCCCCCAGGCATCCAACCGGTGACCGTCCCCCAGAACCGTACGCGGTGACCGGAAATGGTGCAAGGCAGCCTTTCCCCCGGCAATAAGCACGAAGGGCAGATTCATGGCCGCCTCGCGGATATTGGTCTCAACATCAAGCAAATTATCACCATAAGCCGCCCAATCAATGTGAGACGCCGTCTCATCCGCCCGGGCAGCAAGCTCCTGCAACCCCAACTCCGCCGCCTGTACCGCCTTGCCCGCCAACAGCAGATTAACGGTATGCTGCGTGAATTGCGCCCCAGCCTGCAACGCTGCCAGAGCATATTTCCTGGCACCCTGCCCCACACTGCCGGCAAAGCGGTTGATAGTACGGCTGATAAGACGCTGCCCCAAACCGGACATTCCCCTGAAGATAGCCGCCTGCGTAGCCCCCGCCAGACAACCGGCCGCCGTTTGCAGCTTCTGGCTGCCCTCCGGTGCACGCTGCCGAGCATCTGCCACAGAGGCCCCGGCAGACGCTGCCGCCAGCAGAGAGACACCCGGTGCCCCGGCAAACGCCAGGGCAACCCCCGGCACCGCGCCCGCCATATCCACCAACAGCTCCTCAGCAAACGAGGCATCCTGCCCCGGGTGTATGGGAATTACCTCCTGCTGAGCCACGCGCCGCAGCTCCTCCAGCATCTGCAAGCGTTTATCCTGGCACTCACTGAACCGGCTCAGAGCCGACACCCCCAGGCTCTCGCCCAGCTGCCCCAGCTGCGCCACCGCCACATTACCAAGAGCCTGCCCCACATCCAGGCTCATATTCACCCCACCGCGCACCATACTGTGCAGCATAGCCACCGGCAGCGGTTCCGGCAGGGGCGTATAACCGTTCTTCTTCCACTCCGCCTGCACCACCCGGTAAAGCACTGCTCGTTTTTCCGCAGGCAACTCTGCCAATTCATCTACCGCCTGCAGGAACTGCGGACTGTTCCAAACAGCACGCACCTGCTGCACCGGTCCCCGCTCCATTTGGGAGAATGTCCGCACCACATGCTGCAGGGCATCCGCATGCTGCATACATTCCTCCCGGTCCGCTTCCGCAGCGGCTCGCGCCATGCGGCGAATTTCCCCCAGTCGGGCATCACCATGGAGGGAGCGTTCCTCTGCCGCATCCGGCGGTGCATCCTCCCTGCCCTCCAGCACCCGCAGGTATTCCTGCTCATAGGCAGAGCGGGCAAGCTCACGCAGCGGAGCTTCCTGCGCGCGCAAGGAGAGAGAGGTGAACACCTCCTGCTCATTACCGGCAACTCCTAATCTGTCTGCCAACTCACGGCGGATATTACCCCAGTCCGCACGCACCTGCTCACGCGTGTACCCCAGATGATCCGCAGCCCAGGAACGATTAACCGTGCGCAGCAAGTGGTACTCCCGCTCCTCCGGGGATTGGGTTTCATCCTCCGCTCCGGCTGCGGCTCTGATATCCTGCGGTATCGTATCCGGATCAGCCGTCAGAATGCGGTTCCAGTACTTCCCGCGCTCCACCTGATACCAACTCACCGTTTCCTGCGGGGCAGGCGGCGGAGCCAGAGCTTTAACCTCTCCCGGCAAAGCATCCGGCTCAGCCTCCGGAGTCTCCCGCTCCGGCGTATCAGGGCGGGAATCACCCGGGGGCGGCGGGGTCGGGATTTCCCAATTCACCCACAAAACCGTATCAGGCAGGGGGGATTCCGTTTCCTGAGCTTGCTTATTCTGCGGTGCATTCAGCACCGTTTCCTTCTGTTCCATTGCTGTAATTGTATTCATAGGTCACATTTTTTCAGTTGGGTTGATAACAAATCCAAGTTTCCTCATTGGGGGAGACACGCTCCAGCCAACGCTCCGTCTCACGGGCATTCCCCCGGCGCAGCAGCTCCGGCACCTGAGCCTGCAAGCGAGCCAGATGATGGCATGCCTCCGCATCCTCCGGGCAACCAAAACTTCCGCTCAGATACAGATTCCACAAACGGCGACTGATTCCCCCACGAGCAGACACCGGCACCTCCCTATTGCGCCTCAGCCGCTGTAACAAAGTCCTTTTTTCAGCCGTAGGAACTGCCGCCGACAGAATGTCCAGCTTCAGCCGCATTTCCGCATCCTCATCATCCGGGCACTCATCCACCCGCAAATTCCACACCGCAGCAGGCACCTGCCCGGAAAGCTCCACAAACCGCCCGGCTGATTCCGCCTGCTGCGGCGTCAGCACACCGGCGGCAGCAGCTTTTTGCAGCACAGTCGCCGGTGGTTGCTGCCCCTGCTCCGCCGCCCGGCTCATCTCTTCTGCCACCTCGCGGCTCACGGCGCGAAACTGAGATTCGCGTATAGCCAGCAGAGCTTCCCTGTCAGCCGGCTCCTGTGGCAACCGGGCATCCTCACGCTGCAAAGCCGCCAGAGTCTCCGGTGCATTTTGCAGAAAAGCAGCCTTCCACTGATTCAAAACACTCTTACTACGTGCCTTTTTCGAGCGATCCTCCACCTCATCAATCGGCACGAACAGCCCCTCCCCGGCTCGGAGCCAGCGTTCCGCCTCCTCAGCATCACCGCGCTCCACCGCTTCATCCACACGCGCCTGCCAGCGGTGACGCGCCAGGCCGATTCTGCCCAGCTCATAATCGCGTTTTGCCGTTGCAGAAGCCTGCGCACTATACACCGCCGCCAGATGCCTGCCCGCTGCGCGGGATTCACGCGGAAGCTCATCCACCGCTTCTGCCAGCCGCGCCTCCGTTGCCTGATTCCATGCATACTTCCAATCTCGGACATTCTGCATATCAATTTCCGCGCGTGCTTCATCCTCCACCTGCCTCAGGCGCCCGGCAAACTCCGCCAGATTTCCTGCCGTTGTGACCGTTTCCTGCTGCTCTGCCAACTGTGCACCCAGCTGCGCCGCGCCCTCAATGACACGCCCCAGCCGCGCTGCCGATTCATCCATACCGGCGATGCCCTGCAAAGGCACCTGCACCCCACGCCCGGGGTATGATAGCATACCCCATTCTTTGATTTGTATTGCCATGACAACAGCTTGCCCTCTTTTCGGCACAGAGTCAACGCTGCCGCGGCCTGATTCTCTTCATGCCCCCCCTAAAAGCGGAAATAATCACTGACAGTAAAGGCGTTTACACTCCTTCAAATAATCACACACCATCGACACAGCAAATGCCTCAGCATAAGCAAAAGTTACAATTAACTCCAAATACCGACAACGGGGCGGAAGAGCTCAAGCACCAGGGACAAGCATTCCGCTTGCTCCAGCATACATCCACAGCATTGATTGTATGAAAATGCTCAATCCATGGCGGTAAATACCTCTTGAACGGTGCTTGTTCGGAAAAGAAAAGCCCCGCTTACCATCAATGGCGCGGGGCTTATTGGTATGCTATTATCTATGAATCAGTAGATAGAAATCCATGAATCATCAAAATTGAGATCTTTGAGCACACCACAAACATCAATGGAAGGTGGTTGCTTCAACCGGAACCTCCTGGCTGACTCGGGGACAGATGTGTGGATAGTAAACTGTGAACCGTGAGGCTGCCATGTAAAACATTGTTCACCAGTTTCTTTTGAGACGCCAATCAGATTTCCGTTTTTGTTAGTAGTCCATGTGTAGTCCGATGTCCTGTATCTGTGATTCTCTTCCTCAAAGAGCACATAGGACAGCAGGTCATAACTACGAATGAGGATGGCTGTTCGCACCGCTGCATAATTGTCTTGTGCAATGTTTACTCGTTCATTCCAGATGTTCAGGACTGCTGTGCCTGTTTTTTGCACATCTTCATGAGGGTCTGTTATACCATAAGAATAATCAGGAGAGCATCTTCCTGAAATCAAGCGAACAGTCTTTGCATTGAACGGGCTGCTTTGCTTGACTGTTTTTGCTGACCATGCCAATCTGTCAAGTTCTACATCGGCTATCCCCAAAGGGCTTGCCAAATGATTGCCATTGAGAGCATAGGCAAAAGCATCACCAAAGTCATCACCTGTGATGTCTCTTCTGCCTGCGTAAATCAGGTATACAAGGTATCCACCTAATTTGACTATAAGGTCATTGGGGATTTCGTTGAGGTTATAGGGAGAGCGGCTGATGCGTCTCCCTGAATCTCTCAATCTCGGGTTGCTGAAAGTATTGTCCATTCTTTATTCTTTCTGTTTCTGCTCGGTCAAGAGCATAGTGTATTTTTTTTGCAACGGCACGAATCATGGGCACCGGAACACTATTACCAGTTTGTTTTCTGATTTCCTGATGGGATACCACGATTTTATAACTGTCAGGAAAACCTTGAATTCGGAGCAATTCTCGCGAAGAGGGGCGGCGGATTCCATTCACAAGCAGATAGTTGTATGACGCACCTGTTCGTAAGGCACAGGCGTGATTCAATACAGAGATGTTGCCGGACTTGTTCTCATGCCAAATGGAGGGATAGAATACCTCCTTGTCTTTCACCCGCTCTTTTCTCTTATGGCGAATCATTTCAGAGGCAAACAGAGAGGGGGCAACCTCGGAATCATCTTCCAAAATGTCTGCCAAATTGTATGTTTTTTTGGGGAAATTAAAATCAAAGTGGTATGCTGCCCTCTCATCCTGAAACCCCACTATAATAATTCTCTCCCTCTTTTGAGGAAGTCCGAAATCAAGAGCATTGAGCACTTTCCAATGCAAATGATACCCAAGAGCCATGAGGGATGAAATTATCACCTGAAATGTCCGCCCCTTATCATGGGTGACAAGTTGCTTCACATTTTCCAGAAATACCACTTGCGGACGGTGATACTTAAGGATACGCTCAATTTCAAAAAACATAGTCCCTCTTGTATCGGCAAACCCTTTTCCAAGTCCCATAATGCTGAATGCCTGACAAGGGAAGCCTGCCAAAAGCAAGTCATGCGGCGGAATGTCACTTGCCGCTATCTTGGTGATGTCCCCTGATGGACGATGCCCGAAGTTCGCCTCATAGGTATCGCAGGCGGGTTCATTGAACTCCGAAGCAAAGACATTCTCGTCTCCCAATTCATCAAAAGGGAGCCTGATGCCACCAATACCCGCAAACAAGTCTATGAACTTCAGGTGTGCCATAAAAACGACCGGATTCTACCACACAAGGGTTAAGGATGTCAAGTCGACTTGGGGAAGGGAACAGGGCAAACGCATTGGCAAATATGACGCTTCATAATGTCATAATGCAGGCTGTATATATCAATAATAATAAACATGCCCAAAATGACATATTTTAACGTCAATAACTCCTATATATACATATATAAAGCTTCCTTTGTTT
>JAFQEY010000084.1 GCA_017398765.1 Akkermansia sp. | reverse complement strand
TCCTGCACCGGACAAAGTATCCTGCTGGTGTGTGCTTTGCGAGCCGTTGGTATACCGGCTCGCGTGGTGTGGGTGATGACGTGGAATCATGTTCCCGGCAATCACACCTGGGCAGAAGCCTGGGTGGATGGAGCATGGCAGATGATTGAGTTCAATGAAAAGGATTTCAATACGCCATGGGTCATGGAAGGTATAGGCATGCTGGATACGACTCTGCCCCAGCAGCGGGTATATGCTGTTGGAGCAGAAGCCGGGTTACCGGGCATGCCGCTTCATGTTTCCGATGCGGGTTCTCTTCTCGCAGAAGATGTGACTGACCGATATCTCAGCCTGGCTCGCCGGTGGTATGCTGAAAGCGGGCTCCGGGAGGATTACCAACGGATTTTAGTGGATATTGTTCCCCGCAGTGAAGAGGCGGAGCCTCTGGAGGTGCTGGATGCATCCGGGAAGAGTGTTTACCGGACCACGCTACCAACGCTGCGTGATGATATGCGCCGGTTTGCTACGATACCGGTTCCCCGCAAGGGGCACTACATACTGCGCACACGATTCGGCACACAGGTGTTGGAATCTACTCCGCAACCCGTCCGTATTATCAGGATTCAGCGTCAGGATTAAAATCAGAATACCGGGTTCCAGTAGTTTGCCGCAGCTTTTCTGCTGATTTTCGTAATACTGCCGTAGCGTTTCTCCATATTCTCCCGGCTTAAATTTTTGAATTTTTCAGTCAATAAGGCAGGTTTTTTGAAGTAGCTGAGGTGGTAAACGACATAGGTATGAAACAGCGTATCATTGTGCCAGTCTGATATTCCTGTATCTTTGCGCAGTTTGCGCCATGCGCTTATCCAATTGCGGGGTACAATACAGCCGCTGTAATGTGCAGGGAATAGTGATAACCAATTTTTCAGCGGTTGGCTCAAATGTTCTGTATCAACATGTTCCCAATACATCTGTTTGAGGCGGCTTACTCTTATTCCCTCCCACAGCATGAAACCGATGGCCGGAGCAATACCGGCGTATGCGGGTTCCCGAAGATTTGTCAGCAGAGCCGTGACCTGCTCCGGCTGTAGAATGCAGATGGCGCGATCCCCGGCATGCTCCGGGCTGAGTCTGGCGATGGGGTTGTAGGGAGTCCACCCTTGCTCTGCGGCATAGGCATATAACCCGTGCAGAAGCCGCCGTGCCTTATTTCTCCCGGCGGCAGTGGGATAGACACTTTTCAATATTTCCCCCCACTGTTGGGGGCTTATTTCTGCAAGATTCGTTTCTGCCATTTGCCTGTTAAGCCGTAGAATTTTTCTCAGATAGGTTCCGTATTCTGCTCGTGAGCGTTTGCTGAGTTCTGATTTAGCCTCTAGGAATCTGTGGATTCCTTCCCGCAGCCCCGGAGCTTTAGCAAGTTGCAGTCTCAGCATCAGACCTCGTTCGTAATCAGCGGCATCAGCTGCTTCCAAACATGCCTCTTTTCCCAGTAGTTGACGCTTGATTCTCAGGATTCCCTCTACCAACTTTCTTTCTATGGCACTATTCATGACCCCTTATGATAATAAAAAGCGGGGAAATTTTTGACATGCTATTTTTTTATTCTCGTAAAATACTGGTATTTAGTGTTTTTGATTTTCCGACCAAGTGAATTGTCACTAATGTGAGATTTGGGTAATTATTTCTGAAAATATGATTTGTAGTATTGAAAATTATGGCATTACAGAAAAATGGGCTTGTCGGGAAGAGGATAAAGGGTTAAACTGCCGGGGATGCTAAGACTGCTGACTATTTTCTGCACACTACTGGTGACCCAAGGCTCGCTGACGGCAGAGGGGGCTCCGGTGTTAAGAACCAGGCGTTCTGTATCAGGGGCAAAAATGAAAGATACAGCGAACAAGCAAAGTCCCTGGTGGAGAGCGGTTCAGGGTGCGATAACGGAAATACAGCGAGGCGGTGCCGGAGGGTACAGCACAAGCGAGCAGGCTAAGGAGGCATTAGTGGAGGCTTTCTGTTGGAATGAAATGACAAAGCGTCCTGATTTCAATCCGCAGACGGCGCGTCCTTCATTTTGTTCCGGGGCTGTATATGTGGCACTTCTTTCCGGGCTGCTGCGGTGGGAGGAAAATAACCGCCGGCGCGTCATCCCGGAGGCAGCGTGGCGTGCGCTGCTGCCGCAGATGGTGGCAGATGGGGTAGGCCCGTGGGGGTATGCCAATGCCAATGGACCGGGCTTTGCACTGCTGGTGCACCGCCTGGGGGCCGGTATCAATTTCACGGATTGGAAATCTGCTCGCCCGGCAGATGTGCTGAAAATTTGGTGGACGGACGAAATCGGCGGGCGAGAACGCGGGCATTTGGTGGTGCTGGTCAAGGATGAGGGGGATACGGCTCTGGTGTGGTCCTCCCACATGGCGAGAGATGGGAAACCCGGTGGATACGGTGTGCGAAGCATTCCGAAAAGTGCCATGAAACGGGTACTGTTTACGCGCATCATCAATCCTGCCGCATTCGGCAAGGCGCACAGGCTGCCGGATGAACCGTGGCTGACGGAGCAGCTTACCCACCCTGTCAGCTGGGAGGACTGCTGCCGCCGCTGCGGAATCAGGACTTCTGCTCAATGATGCAGACCTCCGGCGGGCAGAAGTAACGCATGTTGAAAATCGCGCCGACTCCGCGAGTCACAAACACGTGCCGATTTCCCGTGAACTCAAAAAGCCCGGCAGGCATGGAGCTGCGGAACGAAATGCTTTTTCCGGTAAATGGGTTGCCGATTTGCCCGCCGTGAGTATGCCCGGAGAGCATGATATCCCACCCATAGTTCTGAATCAGCCAACGGCTCTCCGGGTCGTGAGAAATGAGCAGCACGGCACCTGTTTCTTCACCGTTTTTCTTCAGACATAACCGGGGCGATTCATCGCCCTCATTATAATCTCCCAGACCGACGATTCGGAGCGTGGTGCCGGAGGGTGTGACCCAATTCCGGGCTTCATTGCGGAGGAGACTGACACCGGCGGTTCCCAGGACCCGTTCCACCTGTTCCTGTTTTTCGTAATCATGATTACCAAATACAGCAAAACAGGGAGCCGTTTTTGCCAGGCGGCGGAAACCTTCTATCGCCCAACGCGTACGGCGGAACCGCTCTGTTGCCGTCGCTAAATCACCGCCGAAAATGATCAAATCAGGCTTTGCTTTGACGATTTCATCAACCACACATTTAAAGAGCTCCTGATTGCCGTGAATATCTGAAAAAAAAGCAATTCTGAGCGGCCCCACCCCCGGCAGTGTGTCGGGGGGCAGGGCGTAGGTGTTGCATTGTAATTGCTGTGCGGAATATACTCCGAACTGCTGTATTCCCCACCCGCAGAGTATGGCAATTGCCAGAAGTGTATACTTGACTTTGCGGCTTTGCCGCCGAAACCACTTTATCGGATGGGGCCGTTTCATTTTATCAGCAGATGGGATTGAAGATGGAAAGTTCCGGGTCGGTAAAGATGCCGTCCTTGCGAATGAGCTTGCCATCAAAATAAATCTCACCACCACCGAATTCCGGACGTTGAATGCAGACCAGATCCCAGTGGATGGAGGATTCATTGCCGTTGGGAGCTTCATCATAGCACTGCCCGGGGGTCAGGTGGAAGGAGCCGGCAATCTTTTCATCAAAGAGGATGTCTCGCATGGGCTTGAGGATGTAGGGGTTGACCCCCAGTGCGAACTCTCCGATGAAGCGGGCTCCTTCGTCCGAATCCAACAGTGCCAGTAACTTTTCCTCATTGCCGTTGCAATGGGCTTCCACAATTCTGCCGTTTTCAAAGCGGAAGCGCACACCGTCAAAGGGGATGCCATTGTAGATGGACGGGGCATTGTAGGTGATGGTTCCGTTGATGGAGTCTCGCACCGGGGCCGTGTATACCTCACCGTCGGGCACATTGCAATCCCCGGAGCAGACAATGGCCGGAATGCCTTTGATGGAGAAGGTCAAATCCGTACCCGGGCCGACGATACGAACCTTATCCGTACTTTCCATCATGCTCTTGATTTTCTGCATTCCGGCTTTCATCTGAGCATAATCTGCCAGGCAGCAGCGGAAGTAGAAATCCTCAAAATCCTCCGTGGCCATGCCGGCGGCTTGAGCCATGGCGGGGGTGGGCCAGGCCAGCACACACCATTTGCGTTTGTTGCAGGTGTAGTTGCTGGCCTCGCGCATATATTTGCTCACAATCTTCATCCGCTCGGAGGGCACGTCTGCGCTTTCAAAGCTGTTGGAATCGCCGTAAAAGCAGATATGCACATCCATATCCTGCGCACGCTGCAGCCTGTAGCGGCCCTCCAGCTCATACTGCGCTTCCGTGGCTTCCATGCTCAACTCACGAGAAATGACGGCGTGGTACAAATCCACATGCGGAATCCCCCCGGCAGCTCGGGTGGCACGGATGAGAGCCACCACCATGGCATCCGGGATATCAATCATGCGCAGGTTCACATGCTCCCCCGGCTGCACGCGGCAGGAGTACCCGATAATCTGCTCAGCCAATTGTTTGTAACGCGGGTCGGTCATGGCAGTCAGTCCTGAGCGGGGTTAAGGATAGCGAGTTCAGGGTCGGTAAAGATACCATCCTTGCGAATGAGTTCACCGTCGAAGTAGATTTCACCGCCACCGAAATCTCTGCGTTGAATGCAGACCATATCCCAGTGCACCTGAGAGCGGTTGCCGTTGTCGCAGTTTTCGTATGCCTGACCGGGGGTAAAGTGGAAGGAGCCGGCAATTTTCTCATCGAAGAGGATATCACGCATGGGCTGCAGGATGAACGGGTTGACCCCCAGCGCAAATTCACCGATGTAGCGGGCCCCCTCATCTGAATCCAGAATCTTGTTGAGAGCCTCATCATTGCCGTTGCAGTGGGCCTCCACAATTTTGCCGTTCTTGAAGGTGAGTTTAATGCCGTCAAACGGGATTCCCTGGAACACCGTGGGGGCGGTATAAGAGACCGTGCCGTTCACGGAATCGAGAATCGGGGCCGTGAATACCTCACCGTCCGGGATATTGAACTCTCCCGCGCAAGGGATAGCCGGCATGCCTTTGATGGAGAAGGTCAAATCTGTACCCGGGCCGACAATGTGCACGCGGTCGGTACGCATCATCCTCTCGGCAAGTTTATCCATGGCAACGCGGAGTTTGGCGTAATCCGCCAGACAGCAGCGGAAGTAGAAATCCTCAAATGCCTCTGTGCTCATGCCGGCACCCTGTGCCATGGAGGGTGTGGGCCAGCGCAGTACGCACCATTTGGTTTGATTCACGCGCCGGTTGTGCACGGGGCGCATGTGTTTCATGGCCAGAGTCATGCAATCAGCAGGCACGCCGGAGTTCTCAAAGCTGTTGAACCCGCCGCGGATGGCGATGTAGGCATCCATCTTTTTCATTTCCGCCAGCTCCACTTCTGCAATAGCAGAGTATTGTTCCTCCGTGGCACCGTAGAGCATCTCACGGCTCACGCGGCTGTGGCGCAGGTTGATGTGCGGGTGTCCGCCCGCAGCCCGCACGGCGCGTATAAGCTCGATGGCGATTTCATCAGGCGCATCGATGATTTCCAGCAGGACATGCTCGCCGGGTTGCACGCGGCAAGAGTGGCGGATGAGGTTTTGTGCCAGTTGAGTGGTTCGGGAATCAGTCATGGTCAGTATAGTATGGATGGTCAAAAGGTTTCTCAGTGCAGAGGGGTGGTCAGCAGCTGCATGGCTTCTTCCAGATGCTGCTGCGTAACGGCGGAGGAAAGAACAGGCTTGCCCAAATCCTCCAGCAGAACAAAGCGGATAGAGCCGCCCCGGAACTTCTTGTCGCGCCGGGTCCGCTCCAGTGCCTTTTCCACGCTGACACTTTCCGGCAGCTGCAGTGGCAGTTCCAGTGCCTCCAGAGCCTCCAGGATTTCCCGCTCCGCGCGGGCACTCAGCCCGCAGAGCTTGCGGGAAAGGTAGAGAGCACCTCTCAGCCCAAGGCTTACAACTTCACCATGCAACAGGCTGCCATAGGGTACACTGGCCTCAATGCCGTGTCCGAGCGTGTGCCCCAGATTCAGGAAGGCACGCACACCGAGCGTTTCTTTTTCATCTTCTTCCACAATGCGGGCTTTGATGCTGATATTGTCAGCAATAATCTGGGGAAGTTTTTCAATGGTGGAGAGGGAGAAGCCTAAATCTATCTCATCCGCCAGGCGTCTGAGAGTCAGCAGCATGCCGGGCCTGCGGATGGCGGCGTGTTTCACCATTTCAGCCATACCTTCACGCAGCACACGTGGCGGAAGCGTGGTGAGGGTGGTGGGGTCAGCAATCACCAGCCGGGGTTGGTGGAATGCGCCGATGAGATTTTTCCCGGCGGCAATAT
>JAFQEY010000083.1 GCA_017398765.1 Akkermansia sp. | reverse complement strand
TCCAGAATAGAAGAATTCGTCACGGTGGAATCAGACACCGTCAGGTCATGGTTCACGCCGTCAGTGGCATCCGGATCCATGTCAATCGTGCTGTCCGTCACGGTGGAATTGCTTACGGAAACCGCACCCGTAGCGCCGGTGATGGAAGATTCCGTCACGGTGGAGTCGGCAATCGTCACATCGCTGGGAGCAGCGGTCGTATCCGTGGCCACGGTCACCGTTACCTTGTCCAGCTCGGAGTTGGTCACCGTTGCAGAGCCATCCACATCCAGAATAGAAGAATTCGTCACGGTGGAATCAGACACCGTCAGGTCATGGTTCACGCCATCAGTGGCATCCGGATCCATGTCAATCAGGCTGTCCGTCACGGTAGAGTCGTCCGTAATATCAATCTGACCATTCGCTCCGACAATGGAGGAAGAAGTCATGGAAGAACCGCCGTTGATGGTCACATTGGAAGTCCCCGTGGGCGTGACCGTGATATCCGTGTTAGTGATGGAGGAGGAATCCAGAGAACCAACGGAAAGGCCGGGAGCATCATTGGACACCACCACATTACCGCCTACGGAAATCTCTGCATCCTTAATGGAAGAACCATCACCGACAACAAGATCTCCACCGGCGCTGATGTTGTCCGTACGCCCATCCGTCTCCTTGAGCCCCTCAATGGTAGAACCGGAAACAAGCGTCAGGTCGCCGTCGGCAGTAATCTGATCTGCCTTCACGGCATCCACATTGCGGAGAGTGGCATCGCCGCCGGCATCCACCACGGCGCCGTCCTTGATACCGAGGTCTTTGTCTGCCTTACCGTTATCCAGGAATACATTACCGTCTGCATACACCTCACCGGCTACATCCACATAACCGGCACCGCCGTGGGCGGCATTGGAAACATTACCGGTAGCATCCAGCACGGAATCTGCATCCACCACGATACCGTCGAAGGTGACATCGCCGCCGACATCCGTCGCGCTGCCAATGAGCGCAATTTCCGTTGCCTTGACATCTCCGGAAACAGAAGCATCCGCATCACCCAGATTCAGGGAACCGGTCAGATTTACGGAATCCATCGAGGCTGCCACATTGCTGCCATCACCGATGACGGTAACGGAACCACCGCCGGAAACGGCACCCAGAGCCACGGTCTTGGAATCACCGTCATTCACATCATTCACGGGAATGCCGGCAATACCCAGCAAGCCCTGCTCTACCGTAGAGAACTGATCCGCCGCACCTGTTCCGTTCAGGATAACAAGCTGAGAATCATCAGAAACAGTCGTTGTACCGAAAACCTCCACATTGGCATCCTCCAGCACCACACGGGTATTATCCGTGGAAACCTTCAAGTCGTCCGTCGTAATACTGACATCACCGGCGTACGGTGTAGCACTGCCGGCTGCCTCCGTGACAGATGCCAGTGAATTGCGGATATCCACACTGTCAGCATCCATGGTGGTATCACCTGCCAGATAGGAGACCTTCTCATAGTCTTTCGTGGCAACGATGATTTCGGCGGGCGTATCATCCGAACCTTCCACCTTGTAAGCAGTCGGCGTAACCAGGATGGGATTACCCTCCGTATCCACCTCCGTGGGATGCAGGTACTTCCCGGATGCCGCGTCATACGTCAGCTCAACAGTTGTACCATTTTCTTCAATGAGACCCACAGGCTTATTGGTCCCGGGATACAAGGCGTACTTGACATCCTCACGGGCTGTGTACGTATTACCTGCGGTCTCCATCAGCTTGGCGGTGAACTCAATATCATTATTGTCCCAACCAAAGGCATCTGAAGGCGCAGTGTAGTTCTCGCCTGCGAAGGCGTTATACACGAGAGCCGGCACCGCAATGACAGCGGCGATGAGGCTGGCGCGCAATTTGACTGGCAAATGCAGTTTCATAGGAATTCTGTTTCTATTCTGGAATGAGTGTTTACGTTACGTCAAAACACGGGGGCACAGTACTCCCCGCATTTAACGCAGTCATTCTACAGCATTTCAAATGCTGAATTTTCCCTCGTAATCCTTAAAAGCATTATGCTCAATTATGGGCGACAATCAAGTAACATACGGATAACAAGTACGTAATGGGTTTTCTTGTACAACTGACTCGCAGTATAAGTCTGAAAATAAACGAAAAAATATCATTAACCGTTTTTTTTAGCTTGCACCAGCATTTGAAAAGATGAACACCATGAATACATCAACCGCAACAGAATTACTCAGAGAAACCCACCTGAGCCCGACGGATGCCGCTCGCCTCATTCTGGAAGGAGTGGAAATGATGGGAGAGAAAGCTCAGCAGCTGCAGCGCAGGGAGCTGATAGTGCTGATAAGAAGCATGATTCAGGAAGGATGGCAGGCGCTGCAGGCAAGAGAAAACACCGTCAGTTTTGAATCCGCAGCATGGCAGAGCGTGTCCGCACGAGACAGCCGGAGACCGACAACAAAGCGGGATTTACGCCACTACGTGCGGCGTATGCTACGTGTGGAGGGCATCAAAGACAGACCGTTGAGAGACATGAGCACCCGGGAATGCCGAGAACTGCTGCAAACAGCCTTTGGCAGCAGTGCCAGCAGCTACAAAAAAGGAAGGGCTATTCTTCACAGCATCTTTGCTTTCGGAATTCGCCGCGAATGGGCGGACAGCAATCCGGTAGACCGCATCGAAAGCCCGGATATTCGTGAAAAATACATTAAACCCCTCACGCCGGAAGAAAGTCAGCAGCTCATCTCCGCCACAGCCCGGATTCCGCACCGGGAAATGGCCTTCTCTGTGCACCTGATGCTCTATTGCGGCATTCGCCCTACTGAAGTGCAACGGCTGAAAAATGAAGATATTGACTGGCAACAGGGAAAAATACTCATCCGCTCACAAATCAGTAAAACGGGCGGCGGAAGATTAGTCTCGCTCAGAGGCTGGAAAAAGAATAAGCTCACCCAAATCCCGGGAAATTGGCAACGGCGCTGGAAAGCGCTCCGAAAGGATGCCGGATTTCACCAATGGACACCTGATACCTGCCGCCATACATTTGCCAGCTATCATGCAGCTTACTTCAACGAGCCGGGCATTCTTCAAATGGAGATGGGGCACAGAAACCAGACACTCCTGCGCACCAGATATGTAAGCCCGGTCAGTACCCAACAGGCGAAACGTTTCTGGCGCGGAAAAGCAACGCTCTACTCTACATCCAATTCAATGTCAAACATGGATCCCAACGCAGACGCTTCAAACACGCCATCCGGGGCTTCGGGTTTGCGGAGAAGCGCAGCGGGGTCAACCATGCGCAGGGTAAAGAGCAACTCCGGCTGAGCATCCAGCAGGACACCCAGCGCATACATGGCAGCAGCGGCATGCGGGCAGGGCTCCGACCAATCCGGGCAGCTGCAGGAGATGCACCAGTCGCGAGCCTCCGGCAGCAAGCCGTTTTCCGGGTCACAGAGTTGCTGCAACAAAGCTTCGTCCGCCCTGCCCTCCAACAATGACAGCAGGGAATCAATCCTCCCGGAACAAAGTGAGGCAAGCGTTTCCACCCGCTCCGCCTCCGGCGGTCTGAGCCGCAGCTGAATCTCATACAGCGCATCCGCACTTACCAGTGCCTCTACCAGCCCGGGTGCCACGCGGATGTCATGCACACAACCATGGCGCAACAAGGTGCGCCCCGGAGCCAAGCTCCACCCGCCACTCTCACATACACTCAGATGCCGCATCCACGCGCTGCCCCAGAAGCGGGTAGCCAACTTTCGGGAGCGGCTCACCACGGGGTGCAGCTCCACACCCGCAGCCACCAACTGCTCACGGTGCTGCTGCGCCAGCCGTTCCAGATCGGCGGCTTTCAGGCGGGGCTGATCCTCGTATCCGCACATGCCACATGAAAAAAGGCGGGTCGGACAAGCCCGACCCGCCGCCATAATGCAGAACTTTTACTTCGTCACGCTCTTGAAATACTCAAGCGTAGTCTTGAGGCCTTCTTCCAGCGTATACTTCGGCTCCCAACCGGCGCTGCGCAGTTTGTCCGCGCAGGAGCGGGAGTGCTTCACATCGCCCGGACGCTCCGGCAAGTGCAGCACCTTAGAGGTGGAACCGGCAGCCTTGATAATGATGTTGGCCAGGTCATTGATGGTAATCTGACCACCGTAACCCACATTGTTCACGCCGGTCACTTCCGGATGCTCGGCCACATAGACAAGAGCGCCGACGATATCCTTCACATAGATGAAGTCGCGGGTCTGCTCGCCGTCACCGAACACGGTGATATCCTCACCCTTAATGGCCTTCTCCATGAAAATCGGCACAGCTGCAGCGTATGCACCCTTCGGATCCTGGCGCGGACCAAACACGTTGAAGAAGCGGCAGCAGCCGGTGTTAATCTGACCGGTGGTGCGGAACATCTCCATGTAGTACTCACCATCCAGCTTAGTGATACCATAGGGGCTCTTGGGCTCCGGGTACATAGTCTCCACCTTCGGCACGATGGGGTTGTCACCGTAAATAGCGGCAGAGGAGGCAAGCACCACTTTCTTCACTCCGGCCTTGGATGCCTCCTCCAGCACGGTCAGCAGACCGTTTACGTTCAGATCCAGCGTCTCGCGAATCTTAATCATGGACTCCGGCACGGAAACCATAGCTGCCATGTGGAAAATGTAGTCCACACCTTCCACGGCCTTGGCTACCACCTCGCGGTCTGTGATGGATCCCTCGATAAAGGTCACCTTAAGCCCGTCAAGATTCTTCTTATAGCCCGTGCGGAGGTTATCCAGCACGCGGATTTCCTCTGCGATTCCCTGGTAATGCTCAGCAATGTGAGACCCGATGAAGCCGGCACCGCCGGTAATAAGTACTTTCATGATAAAAAAATCAGGTTAACTGCTGCATTCTAATCAATTTTTCACCGAATTGCAAGTTAAGATTGCACTACTATGCTCATTCCTGACAAAAAATGAACGCGTAGGCGCTGCATCTTTACTTACACCTCATCGCCCTGCCCTATTATGCCTATTCCGGAAAAAAATAAGTTTAGAGAAATTGCCCTGCTCAGCATCCGAACCTGCCCCTACCGCAGCGAGCAGGAAAAATTCTATGCCGCAGCCCTCATCAATTCCGTTTTCACCGAATCTGAGCAGGCGAACGAACGCCCTCTTCTCATTCTGCTGGAAGCCCTCCTCAAGCACCCCGTCCTCAACGATTCTTCCCTGAGCGATGAGGAACGCGATTTGGAACTGGGAATGATTGATGTCGAAAAACAGCAGATGATGCATGCCTCGCCCCTCGAATTATTGAAATGGCACACTCAATTTCAGCTCCGACGCGCGCACGATTCCGACACGGCTTCCCCCGAGCTCAGGAACACCCTCTCCAACATTCTGCTCACCCAACAGCTGCTCCTGGAGTGCATTTCCGTCTGTTTTTACCCGCATTCCACGCCAAAAAACGCCTCACGCGAATGCCAAATCTGATTATTTTTTTATTGACTACTTAGTGATAATGACTTAGAGCACGTCGCTATAAATTTCACCAACCAGGAAAAGAATACGCTGAGCCATCCCCTCTGATTGTTCCACAAAAAAAATTAAAGCAGAATAAATACAAATATTCATTAGCACAAAACAAAAAAACAACAAATAAAAAATTAATTTTTCATATATACACCCAACATCCCTCAACTTGCAAGCTCTCACCCAATCGGAAATCGCGACAAAAAGCAACTAACATCCCGCACATATTTTTTCTTTTCTTTCTAACTTACCGCCAACTATCCCACAAGAAGACACTCAAAGTACTCACCAGATACTTTTGATCCCACCCCCACACCGCAGTACCAAGCAAGCATTCCTCTCAACCGGAAAGACAATTTCCTCAAAACATCCCTCTCACAGCACCCCCGAAACAGCGTTTTTTCACATTCTGAAGAACGCCTCTGCCGACCACTCCGCACCCACCACACACACCTTACTCATAACTGGCAAAAAAAGCACACTTCGCCATTAGTTCTCATTTCTTAACTTTACTCCCATTTAATTGTTTTTACTCGCTTTTTACATATTTTCCCATTTTTCGTCTTACTCATCCCCTTAATCAAGCAATAAGAGGTGCACTGTTTTCAGAAAATAAAAAAACACCATGTATGGAACTCATCAAATAAAAATAAACCCTCCATATTTCTTTTCAAACAAAAAAGTTGAACAACACGCAAAACAAAAAAAGCCATCATTCCACTTACCGCCACAACTTTGTATTTCTATCCCACACTCCAAACTCATCGAGCGCTTGTTTAATTTCTACAACTATTATCATTTCTTTTATTTTTCCACTCCTTTCAACAGCTGATTTTCCAGCTAATATCTAACACATTCATTAAAGATTATCATATTCTCCTAACTTTAACCAGTCAATATATCACATAGTCCTACCGGATAAAGCTCAACAAACATCATAATTTTCCAACAAAGCTAAACAGCAAAACCCATCATCCCCATCACACCAGGAATTAAGACAGAGCTTCATGTTCCACAGAAAACGAGCCACCAATCTCAAATTTCTGCACCGTTCCCAAGGAAGTACCCAAATTTTCAATTCTCGCGACATTTCGTTCACAGGCCGTCGTAAGACGCCATTTTCTGCGAATCTCATTTGAAATGCTATGCACAATTAAAGATTCAGATGCCAATATAGTTCTCCTCAAATAGACTCGACTCTCCTTCCCTCTGAAAAAAATTACCTCTTATGTTAGAGACATTCTTATTTTTTTGCTGTACATAGCATTTCAAATACGCTATTCTTTAGGGGATTTTTCGGACAGTTTATCGTTATTCATACCAGAAGATATCGTTCACGCGCCATGAAACTGCATCTCCCCCTTTCCCTCCGCAAGTGCCTTCTTCTCATCTGCGCCGCCACTGCTGCCACCACGGCCTGGGGCGGTGGTATGCATGAGGATGTAGACAAACGCACCTACTCCGACTTCGGACAGAACAAGGGACGTTTCCGCGTTACGGGCATCAGCTCCATGCTGCAGGCCATCCGCGACAAAGACGGCGGCATTGCCATGCCCAAAGCGAACGGAGAAGTCACTTGGGTACTTCCGGAAGAACAGGGAATGATTAACTTCGCGGGCAGCCTGGACTACGGTGCCACCGGAACGCAGTGTCACGGTGCCGCTGCCGCGTTCGGCTCCAACTATCTGGTCACCGTCGCGCACAATCCCGGATTCAGCGCGGCTTTCGGAACAACTCAACTGGGGAGCAGTCATACCATCAAATACAGCACGGTGCAAATCACGGAAAAAGATTTGGTGAGCGCGGGAGACTGGGCACTATACCGACAGAATAAGATATTTACAGACGTTGTCGGTGCATATAACTACAGCGGTGTATCTTCCGAACAGCAGGACAGTAACGAAAACGGCATACCCGACATCAAGGAACAGCTCGAGGGTGAATTAATGTACCGCGCATATGCGGGTTCCGTTGCAGTCTGGAAAAAAAACGGAGAGCTTATCAGTGCAGGCTCTCCATATACCACCATACTGGGAGGCATCTCTTCCATCCGAGCCATTGCCATCACGGAAGAGGGGCTCATCTTCGGCGACTGGAACATGAAACCCGAATCCTCCTGGGTCAATGAAACCGCGCCCCTGCCGACCAACGCGCAAGGCGGTGACTCAGGTTCCCCCATCTACGTCTACAACAAGGAAGCCGGACGCTATGAATATATTTTCTCCTTGCGTGCCGGCAACGCCACCACCTACTCCGTGGCGCATGGCTCCATCGACTATGCCAACGAGATTCTGGACAAGCACAGCGTAGAGGTGGACATGAGTACAACGAACACGGCGCAGCTGGGCGCAGTCTCCAATGGCAGCGGACTACTCACGGTGGGAGATACCAAGTACAGCCATCTGGCTGTGAACTCCGGCAGCCACATGTGGAAAGATCTTTCCGCCGTCAAAAACAACGATAACTGGTACGCTTACGGAAACAATTACCAGAATGGCATCAGCGGTCTGGGCAGCACCCAGAACCTGATATTTACCGGCAGCGGCAGTGAGAATGAGCATGAAATTATCCTGAACGATACGGTTGACACCGGTGTAGGCTACCTGGAGTTCAACAATGGCAGCTTCATCGTCAAAAACGCCGATGGCGGCGATTACACTCTCAATTCAGCGGGCTACGTGATTAATGACGGTGCAGAAGTCCACGTGCAGCTGACCAACCCGTCCACCTACATGCGCGAATGGCGCAAGAACGGTGCGGGCGATTTGTACATTGAGGGCGAGGGTGACAACAACATCCTGCTGGCAGTCGGCGGCAGCGGCACCACCTACCTGAACCGGACAAACGGCCACGCCGCCTACAATGTGCTGGCCAGCAGCGGTGCTACAGTGGTCATCTCTGACACCAACCAGATTGAGCGAGACTTCACCTTCGGGCTCAACGGCGGCACGCTGGACATGAACGGCAACTCCATGGAATGGTACACCACCAATTCCAATATTGAAGCCGATGGTTTCAGCATCAACGCCCTGACGGATGATGCCCTCATCATCAACAGCAGCGGCAGCACCACCATGACCTACAAACAGGCCGGTAACAGCGTCTGGAAAGGCTCTCTGAAGGATACCTCCAACGGCTCGCTGAGCGTCATCGCCGACATGGGGGCAGGCTCTGTATGGACCATGAACAGCATCTGCACCGACCTCAGCAACAATGCGGCCAGCTCCTTCACCGTCAAGAGCGGCATCGTGGTGCTGGCCGGCATTAACACGGAGCACGGTACCGGTTCCGTTCCGTACAGCAACGATATCTTCTTCTCTGAGGATGACTGGCACTACGCCGATGCCAAGATGAACGTCACGGTGGAAGACGGAGGCACTTTCCGACTGGGCACACACGCCCGAGTCAAGGGTGACATCACGGTCAATACAGGCGGCACCTATGTGATGAATGAGGGTGTTCACCACCAAATGGAATACATCGAAGGCGGTATCATCAAGGAAAATACGCAGGAATGGGCTGACTACTACGGTCACCGGGGTAACACCAAGCTGGCAGGAGGTTCGCTCAAGGTAGAGTTTGCCGACAAGACGACTGCGACTCACACCTACGGCGGCAACATCACCGGAGAGGGCACCGTCACCGTGGATGCGGCAAACAGCATGCTCTACCTGACAGGTAACAACACCTTCACCGGCTCCCGCAGCGTCATCGGCGGCACGCTGATGGTGGAAGACGCTGCCGCTGCCGGAAGTCAAAAATGGCTTGTAGGCGAAAAGGGAGCTCTGGCTGCCGACAATGCCGATGGGAATACGGCGCTGAACTATATTGACAGCGAATCCAACGGCGTGCTGGCTCTCTCGCAGAACCAGCTTACCCGGATTGACACCTCCGGGCACAAGAACCTCATCACCGGTGCGCTTGCAGGGCAAACCATCCAATATGGCGCACAAGGCACCACAGAGCAGTTGGCGGCGGTCGACAACGCCTGGCGACTGGGCGGCGGCGGCGGTGAATTAGTGGTGAACTATCACCTCACCGGTAACAACACGCTCATTCTCGGCAACAACTATGCAAAGGGTACAGTCATCCTCACCAACACTCTCAACGACTTCACCGGGGGGGTTGACTTTGCCGGTGGCGGCGTGACGCTGGAGTATACGAGTGAGGATGCCATCAGAAACGTCACCCTGAATCTGAGTTATGGTAACCGAATGACCATGGCCAACCTGCTTTCCAATGTCAAAACGGAATCAGAAGGCATCCTGCTGCAAAATCAGGCGACTCAGGACACCGACCTCAGCAACCATCACCATCTCGCACTCGGAGCAAAAAGCAACCTGAGTTACTCCGGAAACATAACCGTTTCAGACAACCAGGCCTACAGACTTTCTGCGGCTGACGGCACATTTACAGTCAACTCCGAAATCGGTGGAAACCACGACCTCATCGTAGATGCTCAAGGCTACACAGGAGGAACTGTCCATCTCTCCAATCTCAACGAGCTCTCCGGAAATATCACCGTTATGGGCAATGATGGAGAGCACAACTTAATCTCCGGTGGTGCAATCTCTCTCAAAGTTACTCAGGACAACGCGCTGGACTCAGTTTCCTGCATTACCCTGAAAGACGGAGGCACGTTGAACATTGCTTCAACTACCCAGAAATTAAACAAACTGGTGTTGGAAGAAGGCAGTGCCCTCATCGGCAACTACAGAGAAAACAATTCAGATCCCATCGCCAGCGAGTTATACATGACCATCGATTCCATGGCGGATCTCAAGGGGCAGCTTAAAGTGGAAGTCATCCACAAATACGGGGATAATGTGTTAGAATTGAACAACGGCACCACCCATACCAGCAACCTGCAGTACCGAAATCTGTATGTGGAAGAAGGGGACGTGAAACTGACACAGCAGTACTCCTACGTTGGCAACCTCCACATCAGGGGCAACAAGCTTGACATGAACGGCAAAAACCTCACGCTGGGGACTGTTTACGCCGAAGATGGCGCTTATATTGATGCCTCTGTATCCGGCTCCGGTTTCGCAGGCACTAGTGTGCTTCGAGCCACATCCGGCACGGTTACGCTGGACAATGGCGGAAATAACGTCACCCTTGGGGGTAATGCAGGTGCGACCAACGGAGCCACGCTGAAACTCATCGGCTCCGGCAAATGGAATCTGACAGCATCCTCCTACAACTCTTCCGATGGAACGCTGCGTATTGAAGATGCTACTCAGCTGGATTTCACCTACGGCAACAAGGGGACTTATACCTATTATGATGCCTTTGACATCATGAGAGGTATACTTGATTTGGATACAGACATTCAAACGCTTCAGGCTGCGTCTGACAAAGTCTCCCAACACATGACATTTGAGACAATCAAGCTCAATGGTCAGAATCTGACATTGAAAGAAAAGAGCAAGAGTGCCACCTGGATTATCAGCAATCTGGACTCCGGAACCGCGTCCGGTTCTACGCTCACCTGGGAAGCAAGCCAATCCAATCAAGCGCAATATGCCGACCGAGAAAGCTCCGACATCACACAATACCCAACCGTTACCAACGCTTCACGTCTGATTCTGAATGGAGACAACCAATTTAGCGGCAGTGTGGTGGCCAAACGTACAGCCAACGGCAGCGGTTTCAGTACTTTTGTAGAATTGGCGCATGACAACGCACTCAAGAATGCCACTCTGGACATGCAGAGCATCTCCGGATCCACCATGGCACTGGCCATCAATACGAGCAATGCCAAAATCAAAGGGCTGACAGGTGATGAAAACGCCTATGCTTACAGCGGCGCCTCCTCCGACATCAAACTTGACAGCGCCCGCGAGGGTGATGGCAAAAACACGCTGACCATCATCGGCAGCGACAGATACGACTACAAAGGTGCCGTCAACGGGCTGAACATCGCCATGGACGGCACAGGCACCCAGATTTTCAGCGGCAACAATATCAAGGCGCAGAATATCACGGCCCTGCAAGGCAACCTGGAGTTCACGAACGCCCCCACGGTGGCAGACACTATCAGCATCGCTCAGGGAGCCACGCTGAAACTGGGTGAGAGCTACAGCCTGAACGAAGGAGTGACGCTGGCGTTGATAGCCGGGAACGGCACGCAGGGCACGCTGACAAGTACCCTGGTACTCAACGGCGGCACACTGGAATTTGACAGCACCGTGCTGAATGCCAACACCCCGCTGTTAAACGCCACCACCCAATACGGCACTAGCTTTACCACCCAGGCCATCAGCTTCAGCAACCACCAATCGCTTGAGCACGGCGTTACCTATACCCTGCTCTCCGGTGACTGGAGTACACACAGTGCCAGCCTGGCCGACAATATGCCGGACTACCTCTCCGGCAGTATCTTTGACGGCGATAGCACCGGACTGAAAGTAACCATACGCTTAGCCGATGGTTTCACGGAATGGCAGGACGATTATGCCGTGTTCAGCGCAGGAGAAACCGTCCTGTTCCGCGACCACGAGCCTGCCCAAAACCTTCAGTTCGCAAGCGCAACCACTGCGGGCAGCCTGCGCTTCACGAACACCGAAACGTACACTTTCTCCGGCAGCGATGTCGCGCTGAGCGGCAAGCTGAATGTGGAAAGCGGCAAGCTGGTGCTCAACAACAAGCTGACAGCGGCGGACATATCCACCGAAGGAGGCGAAATAGTGGTTGCTGCAGACGGAGAGCTGGAACTCAGCGGCAATCGAAGTGGTAAGGTGGCCGTGAATGGAGTCTCTGGCACGGGTACATTAAGCTTGAGCTTAACCCAAAGCTATGACAATGACTTGGCCGTAAATGCCGATTTTGACGGAACTACACATGTGAAATCCGGTTATTTCACGCTGAACCAAAATAGCACCTACGGTAAGAAACTCCGCATGGGAGACGGGGTAAACTTCCGGCTTCTGTCTTCTACCACTATTGATGCTGATATTGAATTAGACGGCAGCAGCCGATTCTTCCCTGAAGACAACAATAAACTCACCGTCAATGGAGAAGTGACGGGAACGAGCGGAACATGGATTCGCCGTGGTAAAGGTGACGTTGTGTTTAATGGTAAGGTCAACCTCTCTGCCTTTGATTTTGAAGAAACCGGCACGACCACTCATTTCAATGGAACAGCTACCATTGGCAATCTCATATTGGATACTGACACCGCCACTCTGGGTGGCACGGGCAACCTCAGCGTCCGCAACTTCAACCTGACCGGCGGCAAGAGCGTCACCATCGACGGACTCAGCATTACCGAAAGCTCTGCACAGACGCGCAGTTGGAACAACAACACGATTAACCTGAAAAACGGGGCAAGTCTGGATAGTCGTCTGTCATACTACAACCATAGTTCCGGAACGCTGACCATAGGCGGTAGTGATGCCAATGGCACCATGTACGTGAAAGGGCTCTGTCTGATGCCCAATGATGTAGGATTTGCAACATCCGAGCTTACCGTATCCTCCGGTGCGCACCTGATTATCGCCGGTGAAACCAGCGGGACAACGGGTTCAGACTTTGTACTGGCAGTGGGTGGAGAACAATCACAATTGTCTGTCGGTGCCAATAAAATTAACATTTATGGCACGCTGACATCCAATACCGCCATGACACTCTACCGCAAAGCAGCTGATGTCACCATTCAGAACGGGGGCAGAATGAATTTACTTGAAGGTCTGGTACTGAAAGGCACAGCGTATAATGATTGGTTGGGGGCCATGAATGCCAATCTTCAGGTCCAGGAAGGCGGGCAGCTGTATGCCGCCGGCGGTACGCAGCGCAGCGAGCTTGTCGTCTCCCTCGCATCCGGTACCACTCTGGGTGCCATCGGCTCGGCTGATTCCACCGTCACCTTCAAGAACAACATGACTGTGGGAACAGCGGGCAAGGAAGGCACCTTCACCGTGGATACCGCCGCCACCACGGCAGATGACAACCTCCTGCTGACCCGCAGCGAAACCAAGGGCGTGACCGTGGATATGACCGGCAGCCTGAGCCTGCAGGGCAACACTGCGGTGGAGGTCATCGGCAGCGGTACACTCCGGCACAAGGACGCGTTCAACAACGCCACGGCCATTCGTGTACGGGAGGGAGCTACCCTGGCAGTGGATTCCGGAGCTGAAGATGGGCTCACCGCCGCAACAGAACTGCGCAAGAGCAGCATCTCTCTGGATTCAGCCGTAGTCAGCGGCAGCGGCATTACCGTGACAGATGCGGCAACCATCCGCGCCACGGGCGGCAACAGCGCCATCACCGCCGCCACCACCCTGACCAATGAATCTACACTGACCTATGATGTGGCAGGGGGAGCCACCCTGCAATCCACCGGTGAAATCACGTCAGAGACCCGCAGCGATCTGGTCAAGATGGGCACCGGTTCCCTGCAGCTCAACAATGCAGCAAACCGATTCGACAACATCCGCGTAGACGCAGGCGAGCTGAAAGTTCACGGCGCAGAGGCCTATGATCTGGATAACCTGCAGGCTGCTACCTCCGCATCCCTGAGCTTCTACGCCGGAGCTGTCGATAATGAGGAAACGGAAGCCGCCGTCCGCGTCAGCGGCACCGCAGACTTTGGCAGCGGGACACAGTTGAACGCCAACCTGACGCTGGCTACCGGTGCTGTCCTGAACGTGGCAGACGGGGGTCTTGCCATGGGAAGCACCCTGACCCTGCAGGAGGGAGTGTTACTGGGGGATTCCACCCTGGCTCGCGTGCAGAGCCTCCGCGAGGGTGAATCCACCACCCTCTTCAGCGGTGTGGACGGCCTGACCCTGGGCAACACGGAATACACCACCATCTCAACAGAAGATTCCATCCTGGCCAATCCCTACTTCAGTAATCTTAGCAACAACTACGTGCTCTCCTACACCGGAACGGAAAACGGCAGTCTCAACATCACCATGATATCGGCCGCTGTTCCCGAGCCTACTACGGCGACTCTGAGCCTGTTGGCTCTCTCTGCCCTGGCCATGCGCCGCCGCAGGAAATAAGGAACGGCGTAGCAGTCCGGCAGCTCCGCCCCGGAGCTGCCCGGCGCATGAACTCCCTGCCGGCGCACCACCGCCGGCAGGGAGTTCTGCTTCTCAGAAAGAGCTGCGGAAACAAAAAGAGCTGACACTCCACCAGTGGAGATATCAGCTCTTCTTTTGTTAAATGTACGCCCTAAACTCAGCGCGTGTAATTCCCGGGATCCTGGGTAATCGTCACATCATGCGGGTGACTCTCCTGAAGGCCGCCGGCAGTGATGCGCACAAAGCGAGCATGCTCACGGAGTTCCTGAAGACTCTTGGCACCCAGATAGCCCATGCCGGAGCGAAGACCGCCCACCAGCTGGAAGATGACGTCTGCCAGCATACCCTTGTAAGGCACACGGGCTTCCACGCCCTCCGCCACCAGCTTGCCGCTGCCGTTCTGACCGTAACGGTCACCGGAACCGGCACGCATGGCACCCAGAGAACCCATACCACGGTAAGTCTTGAAATTACGTCCCTGATAGTGAACAATGGCACCGGGGCTTTCCTCGCAACCGGCGAGCATACCCCCCATCATAATAAGGTCAGCCCCGGCGGCAAGAGCCTTCACCGCATCACCGGAGTAGCGGATACCGCCATCGGCAATCACGGTTACACCAGCCGGGCGCGCCACCTTGGCGACTTCCTGAATGGCGGAGAACTGCGGCATACCCACACCGGAAATAATGCGAGTGGTGCAGATAGAGCCGGGACCCACCCCCACCTTAATGGCACTGGCACCGGCGGAGATGAGATCCTGAGCACCGTCCTGAGTCACCACATTACCGGCAACCACGGGTTTTCCGAGCTCGCTGAGCTTCTCAATCACATGCAGCACGCGGCTGGTATGCCCCGTGGCGGCATCAATAAACAGAGCATCCGCGCCGGCATCCACAACCGCTTGCGCACGTGCCAGGAACTCCGGTCCCGGTCCCACGGCGGCACCGCAGCGCAGGCGCCCCATATCATCCTTAGTGGATTCCTGGAACGCCTCTCGCTTGCGAATATCAGTATCAGTAATCAAACCGACCAGACAACCATTTTCATCGACAAGCGGAAGCTTCTCAATACGATTGGAATAAAGAATCTTACGAGCCTCCTCCTGCGTGGTAGCAGGAGTACCGGTGATGAGTCGGCTCATGGGAGTCATGACATCCGCCACCGTCAGTTTATCCAAATCATGACCATCCACCACACGCATATCACGCCCGGTAATGATACCCACCAGCTTATTCTCCTCTGCCACCACAGGCAGGCCGGAGAAGCCATGGTCAAGCATAATTCCTTTCACGCGGCTGAGGCTCATGCCGCTGGTAACGGTGAGCGGCTTGGTAATAACAGCGTTTTCAAAACGCTTCACCTTGGCCACCATAGCGGCCTGATCATCAATACGATTGTTGCGGTGAATCACACCAAGACCGCCCTCCCGAGCCATGGCGATAGCCATATCAACCTCCGTCACCGTATCCATGGGTGCGGAAAGTATGGGCAGGCGGAGCGGAAATCCCGCGCAAAGTTGAGAACAGGGGTCGGCCTCGCCGGGAAGAATCGTGCTCAGGCAAGGAAGCAGGAGCACGTCGTCAAATGTAAGTCCAAGCTGAATTTCTGCCATAGCGGAGACTACTACGCTACCAACCATTTTGCAAGCCTAATCTGTCCGTTATGCACATTTTTTTTCCGCACACACCCCGCATCCGAACCAAAAAACACAGTATACCCATTCTCAAAAGAAAAAAATCGGCACAATGAAGCACCCCTATCGAGCACTGATGATAACCGTTTTCACCCATCGACAAGGCTACAGAAACAAAGAAATTACAGCAACAATGCCAATAGAACCGACTCCTATCCCCATTGACACTTGAAAAAAGGAATAAATCCTCAATTTTTAACTTTTTCTGATTATTTATGTAATAGATACATTTTTGACTTGCGGAGAAGAAAGTGAACAGGTAAAATGCGGATATGAAAAAGCAGCTTTTCACCCTACTGGCGGCAAGCGTGCCCACCCTGGCAACAGAGATGCCCCCTATGATTCCTGATGGTCCGGTGGAGTACGAAGCCATGACCTACGAACCGTCAGCAGCCACGCAGGATTATGTACCCAGCGGCTATGAGACACCGGGCTACGATATACCGGCAACAGCCCCCATGTACGCACCGAGTTCAGAGCGCAACGGCTACCTGAACCTGAATGTTTACACGACCAATTACAACGTGCGAGGAATGGGGTTCTGCAATCATATCACGGAGCACGGGTTCTCCTCCGTCAACGGCAGCTACACCATGCCCAACCGCAACCTCTTTGGGCGCGGTATCCAGCAGCGCGTTTCCGGCGAGTTCGGCATTATCTGGGATGCCGGGTGCCCGCTGGGTGACACCCCCATGGCCAATGTACACTACGCCATGGGCAAGGAAGTATTCCCTAACTGCCTCATAGAACTTGGCACCACCTTCCGCCGCGGCGGCATAGAGGGGTACCTGGCACACTTTCACGACGGAACCAGCCACCGTGCCACATGGGAATTTGATTTAACAATCACCTACAACGACCACCAGAAAGGCTTTTTCGGCAGTGCCACATGGGGGCTGGGAGTATGGGGGCTCACCGGCAGCTACTTTGATGCCGAAATCGGCTACCGGTTTACAGATATCATCAACCTTGGCAACTTCGGCTCGGATTTGGAACTCTCCGCCGGCATAGCCCCTTCCGTGAAATACTGGGGCAGCAAAGTGGAAGGAGTGGATGCCTACCGCATCAAGGCTGCGCTCTGCCCCTTCACCCACAATGGCTCCATGGGGAGAGACGGTCGCGCTCAGCTTAAACCGTGGATTCAGTGTGCATGGTCCGGCTCCAACGCCGGAAAGCTTGACCACTACACCGGATATGGCCCCGTGGATCACTTCCAGATTACCGTTGGTATTGACATGGGAATCAAATTCTAAAAAAAAGACTTGCCAAGGGAGCATTCTTCATATAGAATACTCCCGCTTCGCCGGTTTAGCTCAGTGGTAGAGCACCCGATTTGTAATCGGACGGTCGTCAGTTCGACCCTGACAACCGGCTCTTGCAACAGAAATCCCTGTGTTTCAATGAGAAACACAGGGATTTTTTATTATTGATTTATCAAAGAACGGGACAAACCCAAAACAGGGGGATTGCCTCACTGTCTGCGGGCGAGGAAGTCGCGAACGCGCTCGTTGGCAGAGTTCTGTAACTCTTCAGGCGTATCAACCTCAACCACCTGCCCTTTTTCCAGGAATACGATGCGGTCTGCCAGATCGCAGGCAAAGCCGATGTCGTGGGAAACAACCATCATGGTCATGCCATCCTGAGCCAGGGCACGCATGAGTTCCTGAACCTCGCCCACCATTTCGGGGTCGAGCGCAGAGGTGGGCTCGTCGAATAAGAGTACCTCCGGGTTCATCGCCAGGGCGCGTACAATGGCCACACGCTGCTTCTGCCCGCCGGAAAGCTGGGCGGGATAGGCGGTCGCTTTCTCCTCCAGCCCGATGCGCTTCAGCAGAGCGTGCGCTTTTTGCTCTGCCTGTTCACGGGTCAGAAGCCCGCGCTTGAGCGGTGCCAGCGTGATGTTGTCCAGAATCGTCAGATGCGGAAAAAGGTTGAAATGCTGGAACACCATGCCGACGCGAGCGCGGTAATCGTTCAGCCCGTTCTCACTGCGGTCCACCGGGGCACCGTGGAAAAGCACCTCGCCCGCGTCCGGCGTTTCCAGGAAGTTGGTGCAGCGCATCACGGTGCTCTTCCCGGCACCGGAGGGGCCCACCAGAAAGACCACCTCGCCCTTGCGCACCTGCAACGACACATCATTCATGACCGTGACTCCGGCAAACGCCTTGCAGAGTCCGCGCACTTCCAATATGGGTTCAACGCTCATTTTTCTTCAGTCTCAGTTCGAATTTCTTGAGCAGCCAGCTCAGGCACACCACCAGAATCAGGTAGATGAGGGCCACTGCCAGCAGCGGCAGGAAAGCATCATAGGTCTGGCTGCGGATAATATCACCGCCCTTGGTCAAATCCTGCAGCGCGATATAGCCGCAGACGCTCGTCTCCTTGAGCAGCACAATGAACTCATTTCCCAACGCGGGCAGCACATTCTTGAGAGCCTGCGGAAGAATCACGCTGCGCATGGTGCAGCCGTAGCTCAGCCCGAGACTGCGCCCGGCTTCCATTTGCCCGCGGTCCACAGACATGATGCCGGAGCGGATGATTTCTGCCACGTATGCGCCGGAGTTCACCCCGAATGCCACAATGGCCACCAGTACCTTGCTCACATCCACAGAGCCGAAAATCACAAAGTAGATGATGAGCAGCTGTACCACCACCGGTGTGCCGCGAATCACCGTCAGGTACGCATGGCAAAGCACATTGAGCACCCGAAAACGCCCTGTCAGGTCATGTGTGCTGCGGATAACCGCCACCAGAAAACCCAGCATGACCCCCAGTGCCACCGCCGCCAGAGATATTTCTATGGTGACCACAAAGCCGTTCACCAGATAGCTCCAGCGGTCATCTTTCACAAAATTGGTATAAAATGCCGTGCAGATACGCTCCCAAAGCCCGGCATGTTCTCCGGCCGTCTCCTTTTCCGGAGAGGCGTTCATGTATGTTTCAGTAATACGTGCCAGCGTACCGTCTGCCTCCATGGCCTCCAGTGTGCGGTTGAACATCTCCAGCAGTTCCGGGCGGTTCTTGCTGATAGCCATGGCGTATTCCTCCGTCGTGAGGGCCTCCGGCAGGATTTGAAGATTCGGGTTACCGGAGACATGCTCCTTTGCCGGGGCACTGTCCAGCACCACGGCATCCAGCTTGCCGGCAGCCAGAGCCGCCACGGCCAGAGCCCCGTTAGAGAAACGCTCCGGCTGGCCTATGTGTTCGGTCACGTACAAATCGCCCGTGGTTCCGTGCTGCACCCCCAGGCGAATTCCCTGCAATCCCTCCACCCCGCAGATGCGGGAATCTTTCGGCACGATAATGACCTGCTGAGCCGTGGCATAGCTGCGGGTGAAATCAATCTGCTTTTTTCTGTCCTCCGTCACCGTGATACCGGAGGCGGCCACATCCGCCTTTCCGCTCTGCACTGCGGTGATGACGGAATCAAAACTCATATCCTCTATCACCGGCTTCAGGTTATTGCGGCGCGCTACCTCGCGCACAATGTCGGCATCTATGCCCACAATCTCGCTGCCACGATAAAACTCATAGGGAGGGAACGTTGCCTCCGTCACCATGGTCAGGCTTTTCTGCACCTCCCTCTCACCGCAGGCCGTCACCAGCAGCCCTATCAAAACCAGGAGAGTGTACCGTATCATTAATCTCATGTTCATTCAGATGTCTGTGTATTTGCGCGCGCGTGCACGATGCGGTGCCCGGTCAACAAAAAAGCCCTGCACACGGCAGGGCTTTCAGCGGAGCGGGGGGGATTCGAACCCCCGGTACGGTTTAAAGCCGTACGTCCGTTTAGCAAACGGGTGCTTTCAGCCTCTCAGCCACCGCTCCAACGCTTGTTGCGGGGCGAGTATAACGGTAAACTTTACTTTCGTCAACAGGAAAATGCGCCTGTTTCAAAAAAAATTACCGCAAAGCGCGCAGCACACCCTTGGCAAACACACTTTAGGATTGACCGCGGCCGGGATGACAGGCATAATATGTCCCGTTATGAAGACCCCCGTTACAGTTACCGTGACCGGCGCTGCCGGCAACATTTCGTACTCCCTGCTGTTCCGTATCGCAGCCGGTGAGATGCTGGGTGCCGACCAGCCCGTTATCCTGAAGCTTCTGGAAATCACCCCCTGTCTGGAGAAGTTGCAGGGTGTTGTGATGGAGCTGGAGGACTGCGCCTTCCCGCTGGTGAAGGAAATCGTGGCTACGGACGATCCCGCCGTTGCCTTCAAGGATGCCGATTGGTGCATGCTGGTGGGTTCCGTACCCCGCAAGGCCGGTATGGAGCGTAAGGATCTGCTGAGCATCAACGGTAAGGTGTTCGTGGGTCAGGGCAAGGCCATTGCCGAGAACGCAGCCCCCGGCTGCCGCGTGTTCGTGGTGGGCAACCCCTGCAACACCAACTGCCTCATCGCCCTTCACAACGCCACCGGCATGCCGAAGGAGAACTTCTTCGCCATGACCATGCTGGACGAGTACCGCGCCAAGGCTCAGCTTGCTGCCAAGGCCGGCGTGGCTGTCTCCGATGTGACCAACATGACCATCTGGGGTAACCACTCTGCCACCCAGTACCCGGACTTCACCAACGCCAAGATTTGCGGTAAACCCGCCACGGACATGATTGCCGACGAGGAATGGCTCAAGGGTGAATTCATCAAAACCGTGCAGCAGCGCGGTGCGGCCATCATCAAGGCTCGCGGTCTTTCCTCCGCCGCCTCTGCCGCCAATGCCGCCCTCATGACGGTGAAGAACCTGACCACCCCCACCCCGGAGGGCGACTGGTACTCCGTCTGCACCTTCACCGACGGCACCAAGTACGGTCTGCCCGCCGGTATCATCTGCTCCCAGCCCACCCGCACCAATGCAGATGGCACCTACTCCATCGTGGAAGGTCTGCCCATCGACGCCTTCTCCCGCGAGAAGATTGATGCCTCCTGCCAGGAGCTCCTCGAAGAGCGCGCCGAAGTCCTCGGCTAAAGCGGCTCCTCAACCCCAACTTTCACTCCCCCGCAGTTGCCCCCGGCAGCTGTGGGGGAATTCTTTTGCCGGGCAATCAATACTCCCTTTACCCACCCAAAACTCCATCATCCGATTACACTACATTGGTATGTTCAAATTCCTGACCGGGGGATGTAGAACGGCAGTACAAATTAAAAAATTGGCAAAGGCAAATTTTTGTAGGCAAGACACGGGCAGGAATCGGCATCTTGCAGAAAAAGTGCATTTTTCCCTGTCATGACGCGGTGCACGACACTTTCGGCATCTTGACGGATTGCGGGGAACATGTTACAGTTCGGATAAGCAACTATTATGGGCAAGACATTATACCGGAAAGTATGGGAGGCGCACACGGTCGGCACACTGCCGGACGGTCGTACGCAGCTGTTCATCGCTACTCATCTGATGCATGAGGTGACCTCACCCCAGGCATTCGCCATGCTGCGCGAGCTGAACCTGCCCGTGCTGCACCCGGAGCGCACATTTGCCACGGTGGATCATATCATCCCCACGGATAATCAGTGTGAGCCCTTTGCCGATCCCCGCGCCGCGACGATGCTTGATGCGCTGCGCCGCAATTGCAAGGAACACGGCATCCGCCTGTTTGACCTGGCCAGCGGGCGTCAGGGCATTGTCCACATGGTCGGTCCGGAGCTGGGTATCACGCAGCCCGGCATGACAATTGTGTGCGGAGATTCCCACACAGCTACGCACGGTGCCATGGGTGCTGTGGCCATGGGTATCGGCACCACGCAGGTGCGCGATGTGCTGGCCACGCAGACACTGGCCATGAGCCCGTTGAAAGTGCGCAATGTGCGCGTGGAAGGCACGCTGCGTCCCGGCGTGACGGCCAAGGATGTGGCCCTGCATATCATCGGCAGACTGGGAGCCAACGGCGGTCTGGGCTATGCGTATGAGTTCGGCGGCTCCGCCATTGAGAATATGGAGATGGACGGCCGTCTGACGCTCTGCAATCTGGCCATTGAAGGGGCTGCTCGCTGTGGCTATATCAACCCGGATGAAAAGACCTTCGCCTACCTGAAAGGCCGCCCGTATGCGCCGAAGGGTGCAGACTGGGATGCGGCGGTGGAACGTTGGAAGAGCTTTGCCAGCGATGCGGATGCAGAGTATGACGATGTGGTCATCATCCCGGCAGAGGAGATTGAGCCTACCGTCACCTGGGGTATCTCCCCGGACATGAACATAGGCATTTCCGGCTCTGTACCCTCCCCGAATGATGCCCGCGATACCGAGAGCCGCAAGGCATACATCACCGCGCTGGAGTACATGAAACTCACCCCCGGTCAACCCATAAAAGGATTGCCGGTGGATGTGGCTTTCATCGGCTCCTGCACCAACGGACGCATTTCCGACTTCCGCGCTGTCGCGCCGCTCATCGCCGGGCGAAAAGTCGCACCGGGGGTGAAAGCCTTGGCAGTACCCGGCTCCCAGATGACCGCGCAGCAGTGTGAGGAAGAGGGCATTGCTCAGATTTTCCGTGATGCGGGCTTTGAATGGAGACTCCCCGGCTGCTCCATGTGTCTGGCCATGAACCCTGACCGCCTGATAGGTGATCAGATATGCGCCAGCACCAGTAACCGCAACTTCAAAGGACGCCAGGGCAGCCCCACAGGCCGCACCCTGCTGATGAGCCCGCTGATGGCCGCCGCAGCCGCCCTCACCGGCCGAGTTTCCGACCCTCGCGAAATATTCGACATTGCCTGACGTGAACAGCTAACACCCTTTTACCAAACATGCCTCTCAACAAAGTCATTTCCATTTCCGGCAAGGCCGTTCCCGTTCCCGGAGCGGACATGGACACAGACCGCATCATCCCCGCACGATTCCTCAAGTGTGTCACCTTCGATGAGCTGGCCGGCACCATGTTCCATGACGAGCGATTCAACGATGACGGCACCCCCAAAGGGCACCCCATTGATGCCCCGCAGCATGCTGGAGCCTGCATTATTCTGGGGGGGGAAAATTTCGGCTGCGGTTCCTCCCGCGAGCACGCACCACAGGCCATCAAGCGTTCCGGCATTCAAGCCATTGTAGCAGAAAGCTTTGCCGAAATCTTCTTCGGCAACAGTTCCGGAATTGGTCTGCCCTGCGTCTGTGCCGCCCGGGAGGACTTGCTGGCAGCCACCGCGCTCACGGCAGAACAACCGGCCACCGTCTGGACAGTGGATTTAGACAGCATGACGCTGAGCTGCGCAGAAGCCACCTACCCCATCCGCATGCCGGCAGAGCCGCGTGAGGCACTCATGCAGGGACGTTGGGATGCCGTGGTGGAGCTGATGAATGCTCCGCAGGAAGTCGCCGCACTGGCCGCCAAGCTTCCCTGCCCCACTCTGTAAAACAAACACACATCTCTCCCCCCCCCTATGCTGGCTCAAATTGCCCCCCTGATTACCCGCGGTGTTGTGGACAACACGACACCCGGCTACATTGAACTGAAGCTCTGGGGCATAGATGAAGGAGAGCCCATTGAGATACTGCTCACCGGCAACTGCCTGGCAGATATTGCCGGCTGCCGCGTGAGCTTCACCAACAAGAGCCCCCTGCCCCACCCCGGGCAGGAACACCCCGTCCTCAAAGGCCTGAGAGCAGACACCCGAGCCACCTGTACCGGGGATATGACGCTCTCCCGCCGCCAGCCAGAGCAGGACAACCGCCGCGCCATCACCAATGTGCTCTCGCTGGAGTTCTTCCTTGTACCGGAAACCCGAGTGCTCATTGAAATGAGTAACTTCGAGTTTGATATTTCCCTGCCCCAGTGGCAAATGAGCTGGGCAGAAGCCAACGCGCAAATGTTCCTCAACATGGAGGCACTGCGGGCGCACGTTGCCTGGAATATGGAGCACTTTGACGGCCCGGGCATGGCAGATTTACGCCGCACGGATTTCCCCGCCTGCGAGTGGGACAAACGGCTCAACCACGCAGAGGCGGCCATGGCCATCTTCCCCACCATACGCGATAAGTACCGCTACCAAATCAACGGCTACAACTCACTGGCCTACGTCATGGGGCGGCACGACATACTGGCGCAGAAAGCAGCGGAAGATGAAGCCCAGATGCCGCCGGATCCGCAAGAAAACACGCGGGAATGGGAAGTGGTGGATTTTGTGGAACCCGCCTACGCCGCAGAGGTAAAGCGAGCTCTGCACCACCCGCTTTTTCTGGAGACCTCCCACCTCACCTCCATTATCCACCAGACCCTGCTGAGCCAGCAGCCCACCCCAACGACGGAGGAGTTTGTGAACGACTATGCCGGATTGGTCAGCCATATTCTGGCCACCATCCTGCTGACCCGGCAGAAAGAATTTTCTCTGGAGCTGGCATGCAAACGCATCAGCATCCTCATCCTGCGCGTACAGGCACTCTCCGGGCGCGGCTCCAAGCTCATTCAGAGCGAAGCAGCTCCGCTGTTGCAGGAAGCCGCCTCCGCCCTGCAAACGCGGCTGGAAGATTTCAACACCCGCCTGCGCCGCCGCTGATTTTTCCAGAGCCATGTACGTTGCACAGGAACGCCGCGCCTATATCCTCCGCCTCCTGCAACAGCGCGGCAGCATCCGCTCCGCAACCCTGGCACGGGAACTCGGCGTGACAGATGAAACCATCCGCACCGATTTGGTGGCACTACAGGCACAGGGGCTGCTGGAGCGCACCCACGGCGGGGCGCGCTACCTGCTGCCGCTCAGTGCAGATTTGCCCGCCGGAAATGCCCGGCCGGATTGTCGGCTAGCCGCCCTCGCAGCACAGCAGCTCCTGCCCGGCATGAGACTCTGGCTGGATGATTCCCCCTTCTCCGCTGCGCTGGTAGCAGAGCTGAGAGACAAACCCTGCACCCTCATCACCCCCTCCCTTTCCCTGCTCCGGCAGCTCTCCGCCGCAACCCTGCCGCACGAAATCATCTGCCCGGGCGGCACTCTTGACAAGGAAAGCGGGCTCTTCCGCACCGACAACGCAGAGGACTACCTGCGCCGCCTGGAACCGGATGCCGCCGTCATCTCCCCGCCGGCACTGCGGGCACACGCCGCTGCTTTTGAATCCCCCCTGCGCGCGCACTGGGTACAGGCTGCAGATTACGCCTCCGCGCAGACTCTCGCCATTGTCCCCGCGGCGGCACTGAGTGCCCTGGCACCCCACACCGTGGAAATATCTCCTACCTGTATCTTCACAGAGAATTTTCTACCCCCGGGCTTTGAAAACAGCCACATCCGAACCGTGCCCTACATCACCCGCGAGGACGCCATGCAAAGCACAGAGCTGGATTTTTGAAAACAAAAAAGCGTTATTTGCCCCCGTCAAAGAGAAGCTTGTAGTTATTTGTGGAAGTTTGAAGTTGTTTTTCAATTTCTTTCGCTTCTGCCCCATAAGTCGAAGAGTCTCAGTGCCTCTTTTTGTCATCGCATTCCGAATACGACAACAGGAAAAACTACCGCCGGAGAGGTCAAACGACTTCTCCGGCGGCGGTTACGAACGAATGTGATTTATTTACTGAGCGTTGGCAGCCTTGTTCTGCAGCCAGTTCATGATATTCTGCCCGGTCTGAGTCTTGGGCTGATAGGTGTTGGCAGCGGGAGTTGAGGCAGCGTTGCCGGCCGTATTTCCGGGGATAACGGCATTGACAGCAGCCCCCACCAGACAATCGCGATACATCTTGCCGCCCTGCCAGTTGTTGAAGGTGAAGCGAGCGGATTCCGGCATGGCCTTTTCCGTGCGCAATACGCGGTAGCGCAGGCTGTTGCGGGAGAAGTAGTCATAGGTGGCATCCGCACCATAATACATCATATCCGTGTAAGAGGAAGGGTCAACCAGATTATAGGTAGAGGGGGTAAGCAGTTCCTTGCGGGTGATAGTCTGCACCGGCATCAGTGAGCAGGAAGCCAACGCCAGAGCAGCGATAATGGAAGTGATATAAATACGCATGGCGCGGGTTGTAGCACAAAATAACCAAATTGGCAAGCACAAAGAGAAAAGTGCGCATGCCGCTCAGGCACACGCACTTTTCAGGTCAGAAATCAGCAGAGCGCACCATTATTTCTCAATGATAACAGGAGGCGGCACGGGAGCCGGGGGCGGGGTCTGCTGTTGCTGCTGGCAGCAGGAGGCAAAAGCCACTGCTGCAACTGTCAGTAGTATGCTGTATTTCATCTCTCTCATTCTGTTTGGATTCAGGTGGGATTCCGGCATCACCGTGATACCGCCTCCCTTGTGCCGCCAAGATTAGCAGCTAACACCCGTTAATGCAATCTAACCCTCTCACAATTAGAGAAACGCCGGGTGAATCTCCGTACTTTCCGGATACATATCACACAAGGAGCATGAGGATACACGGCGAAAAAAATCCCCGGTATGATACGCACTCAGGGCTTGCACCGCAGGGCGTAATGGTGTAAGCTTCACCTGTTATGTGGACAGGACGTTTTTCCCAGCCAACGGCGGATCTCGTGTTAAAATACGGTGAATCCGTTTCTTATGATTGGAAGCTGTATGAGCACGATATTGCCGGCTCTATCGCTCACGCAAGGGCACAACTGCGTGCCGGCATGCTCACGGAGGAGGAGTTCTGCGCCATTGAATCCGGGTTGAAAGAGATTCTGACCGATATCCGCGAGGGGCGGTTCAACTGGAGTATCCGGCTGGAGGATGTGCACATGAATATAGAAAGTGAGCTGACCCGCCGCATTGGTGCCCCCGGGGCCAAGCTGCACACCGCCCGCTCCCGCAATGACCAGGTGGCTACTGATACGCGCCTGTACTGCCGCGCGCAGATAGATGCTACCCAGGAGCTGCTGCGCGACATGCAGCGCGCGCTCGTTCTCAAGGCTTCCGAGTACGCAGATATCCGCATCCCGGGCTATACGCACCTGCAACGCGCCCAACCGGTCACCATCGGCCACCACCTGCTGGCTTATGTGGAGATGCTGGGGCGTGATGCCGAACGCCTGAGCGACTGCCGCCGCCGCGTGAACGTCAGCCCACTGGGTTCCGGGGCCATTGCAGGCTCGACCATCAATCTTGACCGCCACGGCATAGCAGAGGAACTGGGCTTTGACGGTGTGACGGAGAACTCCATGGATGCCATAGCCGACCGTGATTATATCATGGAAACGCTCTTCTGCCTGTCCGTCATCGGTACACACCTGTCGCGCATGAGTGAGGATCTGGTGCTGTGGAGCAGCTCAGAGTTCGGCTTCTGCACCCTGTCGGATGCCCACACCACCGGTTCCAGTCTGATGCCGCAGAAGAAGAATCCGGACGTGTGTGAGCTGACCCGCGGCAAGAGCGGGCGGCTGTACGGCAATCTGGTAAGTGTCATGGTGGCGGTAAAAGGACTGCCCCTCACCTACAACCGTGATTTGCAGGAGGACAAGGAGCCGCTTTTTGATTCCTTTGAAACAGTCAGTCTGGCACTGCGCGTGAATGCGGAGATGGTGGCCGCCATGCGCATCAACCCGGAGCGCTGCGCGGCTGCTGTGTCTGACCCGCTGCTACTGGCTACTGATTTAGCTGATTATCTGGTGCGCCGCGGGGTTCCCTTCCGCAAGGCACACGAGCTTGTCGGTAAGGCCGTGGCGGTTTCCGTGGGCAGCTGCACCCCGCTCAATGAGCTCACGCCGGAGCAATTCCGCGAAATCTCCCCGGATTACGGAGATGATGTCCACAGCGTCTTCAACCTGGAGCGAGCCTTTGCACTGCGCACCAACCCCGGGGCTCCCAATCCGGACAACACACGCCGCCGCCTGGAATACTGGACACAAAAGCTGAGCTGAAGCTGCCCCCGGGGCGGGATAGCGTTTCTTTTTACAGGTCAGAGAAAGTGATTAGCCTTGACAATACGGGAGCTGTTGTGAGACACTAGCGGCGTGCTGGATATATGTCTGCTGGGAACCGGCGGCACACTGCCGCTGATGAATCGCTGGCTCACCTCTCTGATGGTGCGCTACAAGGGGCACTCCGTGCTGATAGACTGTGGGGAAGGCACCCAGATTGCTGCCCAGCGGGCAGGAGTAACGCTCAAACCGGTAGATAAAATACTCTTCACCCACCTGCATGCAGACCACATTTCCGGGCTCCCCGGACTACTGCTGACCATGGGTAATCAGGGGCGCACAGAGGAACTGTCCATCGTGGGGCCGGTGGGTACGGAGCGGGCGGTGCATGCACTGCGCAGCATCGCCCCCAATCTGCCGTTCGGTATCCGCGTGAGCGAATTGGAAACAGAGGAAGAGCTGATGTTTTTTCTGGAATGTGATATCCGCGCGTTCCGCGTCAACCACGGGGTACCCTGCTATGGCTACAGCTTTACGCTGCCGCGAGCCGGGCGTTTCGATGCCGCCCGCGCGCGAGAACTGGGCATACCCCTGCCCTTTTGGAACAGGCTGCAAAAGGGAGAAACGATTGAGCACGAGGGCAAAACCTACACTCCGGAAATGGTGCTTGGTCCCGCCCGCCGGGGGCTGAAGTTGACTTATTGCACAGACACTCGCCCCACACCGGGCATCGCCGCCGCCGCTGCAGATTCGGATTTATTCATCTGCGAGGGGATGTACGGAGAGGATGACATGCTGCCCAAGGCACAGGAAAACCGCCACATGCTGTTCAGTGAGGCAGCCCGGCTGGCGGCAGATGCCGGCGGCGTGCGCGAGCTGTGGCTCACCCACTACAGTCCCTCTCTGCCCAACCCCAAAGCATTCCGCGATACCGCCCGCGCCATTTTTCCCAACACGTTCACCCCGCGCGATGGGTGGACAAAAACGCTCACGTTTGATGAAGAGTAGTCATGTTTGACTTCAGTGAAATGTGCTCCCGCCTGTTCGGGGGAATCAGCCTGCCGGAACTTAACAACATGCTACCCGCCACAGATGCATCCCTGGCAGGTATCATCGGGGCAGTTCTGCTGGGCATCTGGCTACTAACCAAGGTTATGCGTGCGCTGGCAGGCACACTTTGCGTGGTGTGCCTGCTGTATGTAGCGGTGCGGCTTGGGCTGGGCATTGACCCGCTGCCTTATCTGCTGCCCTGAGTGTTGGTTGGTGCCAGCTTCACATTAGCCGGCAATGGCGGCAGCAGGGCAAACACCATATCATGAGCGTCCACTGCGGTAAGGATAAACTCCCGGCTAAGCGGAGCAGGCACCGTGGCAACAGCCAGCACCGCGCCATCACTCACCAGTGCAATCTGCCCACCCCGGCGCGCCAGTGGGAGCGTGAGCTTATGCAGACGGGGTGCTGCTGTGGGGTTCAGGCAAATGCGTACCCCCTGCTGCTGCTGCATAACGCTTCCGGCGGCAATCTCCGCCTCTTCCACATCTTCATTGCTGACTAACAAGCCCTCACTGCGGATAATCTCCGGAGCGCGCACAATGAGATAGCCGTAAGCAATAATACCGCCCTCCATGACCCCGGGCTGCTCCGCCAGCATATATCCGGCAGTGTCTCCGGAATCCGGCAACTGCGGAAGCCGCGGAGGCGGGGAGCTGCGGTCACCTTCCATCCACGCGGTGATATCTGATTCATAACGGGCAATAAGAGTCCTGATTACCGGACGCTGCAACAGCTCCTGCTGATGGGGATGAACGGGCAGAAAATATGTCTGCACACGGCGGTTGAGACTATGTTGCAAGAGTGTTGCCACCGCATCAGCCTGCCGGGGCCGGCTCTTACCGTACAGATGCAGGAACACCTCATGCTCTTTCCTCACCAGACGCGGAGCCGGCTCCCCGGGCAACAGCAACCGCACCCGCTCTGCCACGCAACGCAGAAACTCCCGCTGCTGAAGCTCAGTCCACTGCTTCCCGGCGGGCGGTTCAGACCGCAGCTGCAACACATGCACGGGCGGCTGCGGCTCCGGCACCATAAAATCTATTTCCGCCCCGCTTGCCACCGAACCGGGATACGTTACCGCCGCAGCACTAAAACAAAGGAGAAGTGACCTGAGCATACTGAGTCCGTAGAATGCTTATTCTCCCTCCTCCGCTTTTTTGTCCCGCCCCAGCAACTCGCGCGTACTCTTGATACTCTGTCGGTAATAATCACGGAAGTTGGTGATATCCGGCTGCGGCGTTTTGTTACGCCGAGCCTCCGTGTACCAATCAGAATCAGCGGTGCTGTATGCGGATCCCGTGGTGGCATAAGATGAGTCATGATACCGGGGAGCCTGCACCCCATCCATGGAAGAGCGGTCGGAGCTGTCCGCCCCATAGCGGGAAGAGTGGCTGATACCGTGGGTAGGATTCATGAAATCCGGGCGCATATCACTACCGTATGCCATCTTTCTATCTTTTTCGCGGCGGTCGGAATCGCGGGAATAGCGGGAATCCGCGCCAGCACCGCTGTAGATGACGGAGCGTGAATCGTTTTCACGGATGGCCCCGTAGCTTTTGGTGTGGTATTCATCCTGAATTTTTCTGGATTCATCCAACTGTTTCTGGAAAGAGCTGACGCGGTTGGAAGAGGTTTGCGGCACACCGTCCTTCCCCTTTTTTTCCATGAACGCGGACTCGAACTCTTTTTCAAAGCGGGAATTGAGGTCAGATTGCGTGGCACCATCGCTCTCCTTTACTTCCTCACCGTACTTGTCATAGACGGTGCGCACCGGGGTACACGCGCCCAGCAGCATAAGCGGCAGAAGTGGAAAAAGTCCTTTCATCGTCAGCGAAAAGGGCATTCAGGGAGTCTCAGGCGAATCCGGCTCAGCACCTCCCTCCAGCATCTCGCAGGTCACCTTGTAGGCAGCCCCGCAGCGTGGGCAGGAGGCCTCCACAAAGCCCTGTTCAGACAGCTGGTCGGCAAAGCTGTGGCGCATGGAGCGAATAATCGGCAAAATCTTATCCACGGTACACCCGCAGCGGAAATAGAACTTGCGGGACTCCAACAGCTTTGTCTGCTCCACGGCATCGATGCGCTGCACATCCTCTGCCGTGAGTGCTTCCAGCCAATCGTGGTCAGCACCGGGCTGTGCCGTCAGCAGAGCAAAGCGGTCATTACCCAAATCAAACGCACGCGCCATCCGCTGCTCACTCTGGCGATAGTATGCCTCCACCCAGTCTTCCACACTGCCGTTACCCAGCGTAATGGCAGAGGTCTGCGGTGCTTTATTTGCCACCAGATTCTGGGCAAAAAGCATGTTGGTCTCCGTTTCTCTCACTCCTTCGGTGAACGCGCGACACACCACTTCCTCATCCACGGAGGAACCGGAGATGAAATAATTGGCGCAACTGGGAGCACAGGTATTAAAGGTCCAGGCATGATACTCCTGCCAGGGGCGAGAAACCAGATGCAGCGTGAAATACGCCAGCAACTTCTTCACTACCGCATCCTCCGTCTCCGCATGGCGCAACCCGTGCTGCATGAGGTGCAGATAGTAATCCACATACAGAGGTGACATATCAGCACACAGCAACAGACAGTTGCGCTGCCGCACAAATACCGCCTGCACCGTGGTGAATTCCGCTACTGCTTCCTGTTGGCTCGACATGGAAAAAAGTTTGTTTTTCTGGGTTACATCATACCCCATCCCCGCTTCCCACGCAAGCGCAAAATCAGCCACCTTTCGGGGATTCCGAAAGAGAGCTCCAAAAACGCGGAATCAATTGAAAAGCAAATATCCGTTTGCAGAAGTGAACAGCACCGGGGGAAAAAAAATCCCACCAACGGACAGGTGGGAATCACGCACGCGTCCCGCCGCCGCATGCGGCGGCGGGACAGTGAATTGTGAGTGGTTAGAAATTGATGCGGTAACCCACCGTTCCGTTGATATTGGTGTAGCCACCGCCGAGTTCCAGGGAGGCATCCGCAAAGACAGCTCCGCCTTCCAATCCCATGGGGATAGTGATACCAACACCGAGTTCGACACCGATGGTCCCTATTTCAGCGGACTGCACACTGCCCATGGCACCGGGAACAGCAGAGAGAGAGTTCTCAGCCTCTGCCTCGGTGTCACCCGTGCGCAGCTTAAGCAGAGCGCGGCCTTCCACCATGGAGGAGCGGTTGTAGAGGTTCGTACCCACAATGGCCTGAGCACGGGCACCCATGCCGAAGGTGACGGTGGTCATATCCACACCGCCCATCTTGAGTGCGGCATCTCCTCCCTCTTCCGCGTAGCCGTCCAGCGAGCTGTGGGACAACATCACGTTGAACACGGGCTGCAGGCAGGCGGTGGCAGTTTCGTTCATCGCTATCACATAACCCAACTCATACAGGAAACCGAAGCTCATCCCCTCTGCATCACCCTCTGCACTATAGCTGCCGCCGGCGTGCGATACCGTGCGCTTGAGCGAGGTATCGGCCATACCGACCGAGGCCACAAAGGTGTGCGACCAGCGGTTGGTAGCGTAGCGGCCAAAGGCCGTCACGTAGTAGGTGTCCAGATCGCCCTCTGCATGGTCAGCAGACTTGGCGGTGAAATCACCATACATGGCGGTGGCAGCCAGGCCCACGGTAAGGCGCGGGGTCATGTCCACATCAAAGCCCACGGTACCGCCCCAGGAGCTCAGCTCATAGCCGGCAGCCGTGCCATCCTCATCCATGCGGCGGAAGTCGCCCTCAGCGTTAATCCAGGCGTTGAAGTAGGGCATGTTTTCGTTCACCTGCGTCTGGTCTACGCCCATGGTGGTGGTGCGGTTGCGGATTCCCATCAACTGGCGTTCCACATCACCGGCCACAGCAGCCCCCAGAGCAGCAACGGAAGCACCGCTCACGGCAGCCCCCAGTTCATCCGCCGCCTGACTGTTACCGGTAGCCACAGCGGCATCCAAAGCATCCAGCACACCGCTCAGCTCGGTATACTCGGCGCGGTTTGCCTGCGGGTTGAGCTTCACCAGAGCGGCATCAGCCATGGAGATGCCCACCCGGGCATTGTTACTCACAGAGAGGCGCGAGCCGTAGTAGTCCGTCACGCGGTCAACCAAGATTGCCCCGTTGCTCTCCAGGCGGACATTGGTGTAATACTTGCTGAGCAGAGCCATTACCTCCGGCGTTCCGGCAAGAGTCACCGTGTTGCCCTCCACCGTGCCGGCGGTCACGAGCCGTGCCAGCGTCAGATCTTTATCAGATGCGGTATTCACCTCCAGCACACCGTCTTTCACGGTGTTACCCAGCATATTGACCGTGATGGAGGAGTTGAGCACATCCACCACACCATCAATCACCACAGGGCTGCCGGGGGTACTGAGGGTGCGAGCAGTCTCCGCTGCACCCAGCGACAGACTCACTTCAGACTCGTTGATGTAGTTGCCCTCATCTTCCGTCAGCGTGATGGTGCTGTGGTGAATGGCACCTTCGCTCAACGAGGTGTTAAGCAATTTCAGCGAGGCACCGCCATTCTCTGCCATTCGGGCATAGGGATTCGCGCCTACGCAGAAATGATCCATCCGGCCATCCTGTCCGGCAGAATCCAGCGTCATAGAGCCACCGTTTTGTGCCAAAATGCTCAAGCCACGGCGACCACCCGTGCGCAGGCGCAGCTTACTGCCGGCCGCCGCGATAACGGAGGCCTCATCATAGGTACCGGTGTAGACACCACCTCTGGTCACGCGTATGACACCGCTGATTTCTGCCTCATCCGTGCCGCTCAGCATGCCGGTGGTCAGCATGTTGCCCTCCTTCACACTGAGACGGGTGTAGTCTGCCACATCGGTGTCACCCAGAACCTCCGTATTGCTGTTCACATTCACCACGGAGCGGTTCACCAGTTTCAAAGCGTCCAGAGTGGGGCCCACACTGGCAGCATCGCTCTCCAGATAGCCTATGGTACCCTTCGGCAGCCCCAGGTTGACCGTAGCGGCATCAGCCGTCAGGGCCACGGCATCAATCGCTCTTCCGGGCGTATTCATGAGGGTGGCCACATCCTGTTCGGCAGAATTACCCTTGATGGTCAATTTGCCACCGCCGCTCAGATTGCGGACAAACACCCCGGCAAGCGGTTCACTGGTATTTCCTGCCACGGAATCACCCACGGCGGCGGCGGAAAGGTCAAAAATGGTATCTTCCCGCACCTGTACCTTCTGCACATAGTCCAATGATCTGTAGAAGCCCGCTCCCCTACTGATAACAAAGCCATTGTTGGCAGCCTCATGCCGGGTATCCCAAATCATGCTCTCTTCCTTGCCGCTTGCATCTGTAATGGCAGCAATTTTCAAGGAAAGCACTCCATCCGTCACCTCAAGACCGGCACTCATCCCGGTTGACAGGATTGCCTGCAACTGCCCGGAGTTGGCATAGGTAAATGCAGCGTCCGATGATGCTCCATCTATAATCAGATAATCAGCCGCTGTATAGCGTCCTTCTTCATCCTTACTCAAAGCGGCAAAGGCAGAGTTACTCACGGAAATGCCGACGGACTCCCCACTGAGGGCAGCAATATCCTCCACCTCCAGCAAAGCCTGCGTCAGGCTCAACGTAGTCCCCTCTGCCATGCTCACCATATCTGTTTGCACACTGCCAAGGCGGTCTGCACCGGAGGTCAGCACAACTTGCGCAGCGGCAACATCAACCTCTGAGCTGACTGCTCCTTCCAGCGTCAGGCTATTCCCCACCGTGAGCTTACCGGATCCGGCAAGCTTCTTCAGGTTCAGATTTTCAGTCACGGCTACATTGCCGGTCACTGTCAGAGATTTCGAATCAAGCGTGGTAATACTGCCGGTCGTCAGGCTGAGAGATTCAGCTGTTAACCTATCGGTGGTCACGGCGGTGAAAGCAGCCGAACCTGTAACGGTAATGCTATCCGACTGTACAGTTCCCCCCTGTGTGACGGGTGAGTTCACCACCAAATCCCCCAGAACAGAAAGACTACCGCTGTTCTTGAGTGACAGCAATTCGGTGGAGTTCTGAATCGTCAGCTCACCGCTGTTTTCCAGGTTACCCTTACCGCTGAGTGAACCGATAGTCCCGCCTGCGGTTTGAAGAGTACCTGTACTGTTGATATCGGCACCGGAAGCGTCCAGCATACCGACAATCAGCGTGCCGGCATTGGACACCTCAGTTCCGGCAGCAACGGACAATGTTCCGTCTACAGTCACCGTACCGCTGTTTTCCAGGGTGGCCGTATCCAGAACCCCCATATCGCCCCCCACCGTCAGTGACTTATCGGCATTCACTTTAAGCTTACCGGAATCAGACAGAACAGCATCACCCGTGGTCGTCACACCGACGTTATCAATGGTCAGAGAACCGTTATTCACGCCCAGAGAAGCAGCGTTCAGCAGACCATCACCGGCAAAGGTGTAATCCGTGGTGCCTGCCGAGGCCGAAACCACCACGGAGCTCGCCGTAGTCACGCCGTCACGCTCAATATACACCGTGTCTACACCGTGTCCATAGAACTTACCTATTGAGCCCGCGCCGCCCCACTTGCTGCTTCCCTCACTGTCGGCATCCGTCCAGGTGGTATCAGCAAGCGAATCAGGGTCGGTATCCTGAGCCGCCCAACCTTCAGCCACACGAGTAGCAGTAACCAGCACCTGCGTGTCACCGTTCTCCTGCACAAGCTTGTATTCATATTTGAAACCATCTGTTTGCGGCAGCACAGAACTAGTGTCACCGTTCACGAACAAATGTAACTCTTCTACTCCACAGTTGGTGATATTGGCCAGTACTTTTGATTCTCCATCTGTCAGGGTCAACAGAGCAGCTTCACTTACCAGAGCTGAAATATTCAGCCCGCCGCCTGTTGTCAGAGACTCAAGCGTATCCAGGGTCAGCATCGGTCCGGCACTCCAGTTCTTCAGGTCAGTCACACCCAGCGCGGTCAAATCCAGCTTCAGGGTGGCATCAGCAGCCATCCTGAGCGTGCCGATTTCCGACTTGGCAGTCATGGTCAGATCTCCCGAGAGCACTTCCAGAGCACCGGTTCCGCCCACCTGCCCCAGAGTCACGCCATTGACGGCATCTCCTGCCAGCTGCGTGGTACCGTTGCTAGTCAATGCACCACCCAATGCAAGCGAGCCGGTAAGCTTAACCGTTGTTCCCTCCGCCACAGTCAGAGACGTGGCGGTAACAGAACCACTCATCACTACCGTTTCAGGTTCGCTTATAGCGGAGGTGTCAACCACCACCTGAAGGTTATAATTACCGGAACGATAAAAGCTTGCGTTAATATCACTACCCCCGGTAAACTTGACAATCGTTCCATTCGTCGTCACAGTATTCTTGAATGAGCCGTCCCATTCTGAAACATCTCCGGCAAAGACGTATGTCTGCGTGCCGCCAGAACCGGCACTACGCGCAATATCACCACTGCCGGACACCTGCCCGGCAAAGGTCACAACAGAACCTGTCCATCCGTTCAGAATACTCAGAGCGGGTGAATCTCCGTTGTTTGTCAGAAGGATGTTGGTATTAATGGTATCTGCCTTAATCGGATAACCGGAAACGCCCTTAAGCTCTACCCATGAATTGGCATTTCCCAGCGCATCTGCATCCAACCCGTTAATTCTCCCGGAGACAGACACCGTACCGGTCCAGTTGGCACTGTCTGTCACGCCCCCCACTTTGAGAGACAGAGCATTGCCGGAAGCCGACTGAGAGTACTTACCGGAACCGATCAGCGTGACAGTTGCGGCAGAAACACCGTTTCCCAATTGCGCGGCATCCAGTGCCACATCCTTGCCGTTAAGATTGATGACAGTGGACGACCCCTCCGTAGCAACGATGCTCAGCCCCTCTGCGGGGGAGGTGTTGAGCTGCAGCGTATCAACACCGTCTGCGGAGTTACCGTTGAGCTTGATGGTGGTGGCTGTATCAAAGCTCGTATCCGTATCAGCATAAACAACCGTACCCGTATTTACCCAATAGGTAGTGGCATCCAGTTCTCCGGTCACGGTCAGTGAACCGTCTGCATAGGAGAATCCGCTGCTTGCTCCATCCAATAGCCAGGTGGCTCCCGTTGCATCCAGATTCGCATTGTGCGTCACCAACTGATAAACTTGCACCGCTGACATATAGCCGTTACCACCGCCTGTCCCGGGGCCGTTCTCGCCGACTGTGAAGTCAGACGATACCACATTGATCGTGCCGGTGAGCACCAGTTTACCCCCTGCGTTGTCTATGCTGTTCGTAAGAGTAACTCCGGACAGCGTCAGCGCATTGGCATCAGCCGTTGTCAGAGTAATGCCACCCACCGTGGCGGTACTCACCGTGGCAGGAGCCGTGGTCGTGACCGTGCCTGCCAACACAAGCTTGCCATTACCGAAAATATCACCTGTGATGGTCGTATCGGTCATAGTCACATTGCCGACACTATCAGCATATACCGCTGCACCGCCCACGCTTGCGCCTGTCACCCCCCAGCCGGACGCATCAGAAGCCTCCAGAATGCCACCGGTGATAGTGGTATCAACCCCCGCACCGATTCCTGCAGAGGAAGTAATGGTGAGCTTTCCGCCGGACATGGTGAAGTTTCCGCTGTCATTGCGCAAAGTAATGCTGCCGGTTATTATACTGCCGCCTTCAGTAGAAGACAGTTCCAATGTTCCCGTGTATCCGCTCACACTATGTCCAAGCTTGATATGCTCCGCACTGAGATGTCCGCCATCCACTTTTACTGTTGCAGTGCTTTCAATATTGAGCACACCGGGATGACCGGCATCATCTCCGATGGCAGGGATTTCCCCGGCATTCGGTTCGCCCCCCACCTTCAGACTTCCGTTCGCCCCAATAGTCAGCGTATAGTTTCCGGAACCGGCATTACTATTGAGCTTCAGCTGCCCCATTTCCACATTGGTGGAAACGTTAATATCCCCAACCATCATGATGGTCGGGTTAGCCTCGTCACTCGCATCCGCCTTTACTTTCAAGGTACCGGCACCGGAAGCAGCATTCAGCAGTTGCCCGAACTCCTCACCCTTAAGACCGAAATTGATAGCGGTAAGATCCAACACTTGCCCCTCTTCGATAAGGATAGCAGCATCTGCCCCCAGAGATAACGAGGAAGCTGCAGCCGTAAGGTTTGACGAACCGTTCAGAAGAGACAGGGTGGCACCGCTGCCGAGTTTTATGCTATTCAGCGATACAGCGTTGGTCGAATTCGCGTCCCCGCCGCCGCTCAGAGCCAGAGAAGCTCCGGCAGTGCTGATATCCAATGTATCGGCAGTGAGATTTCGACCGGTTTTCAATGTGATGGCGGCCGAGTCTCCGACAACCACCACATCCCCCCCCTCAGAGAGAACAAACTCATTACCAATGACAAGAGAGCTGTTACTATCCATCATTAGATTGTTGGCACTCATGCGTAACTCCTGAGTCAGATGAGCATTTGTCCCCAGAAGTAAATCCCCACGGCTGACAAGGTTTCCATTCCCACTATCTACAGAGCGGAAAAGATAATAGCCATTGCTAATCTCCACCCCGGCCACAGTCTTGGCGCCATTTAAAATCATCGTATTATTCCTATCTGCCTCGCCTCCATTGGAAAAGACCACCACCACATCATCAAGAGTGCCGGGAAGATTTACCAGATTGTCCGTGGAGTCATCCGTCTGAGACCATTTAGCCTCCCCCCAGAAGTCTCTGGTTCCAATGCTGTTGTCTCTATCACCCTCCCAGTAATAACGCACACCTACCATCTGCAAATACCAGCTTTCACCCTTTACTGTCAGATTTGCACCCGTATAGGCCGATATATCGATATTTTCCTTGGCAATCGCGGAACTGAGGCCAAGATTTACACCGGAATCCGTGAGTGTAAGACCGGAAGCAATCACCACACTGCCTGCCAGCATGCCATCTGTCACACTCAGTAGATTAGCGGCGTTGCCGTAGGTCAGCACAGCACCGTCCGTCAGTACCATGTCGGCAATATCCACCGTACCGGCCTGATTCATGAGCAGCGCACTCACGGAGCCGTTCAAATCCAGTGCAGCTCCCTCTGTCACGTTCAGTTGGCTGAGGTTCATACCGCCGGTGGTAGAGGTAAGCGAGTTACCGGCGCCTGTTACATTCACCGCACCGCTCCAGCTGCCGCCGGTTTGGATGGCCATATTGGCAACAGCACCGTTCACCAGATTCAGACCTTTTGAACTGACCGCGTTGTCAATGGTTGCATTAAGCGTAGCAGAACCGGTATTCTTCGTCACCGTGATGGCACCTCCGAATGAGGTGGGAACGGAATCCACCTCTGCGGAGAAAGAATTGATGGTCAGGACGGCAGCATTATCACGTTCACTGCTACTGGCCATACTGATATTACCGTTGCCTGTGAGAGCTTCTATATTAACCTTATACTTCCACTCTGTGCTCTTGATGGCCAGTGTTCCGTTTTCGCTCAGCGTAGTAGTTCCCGCCAGCGTCATGGTATCACAGGCGCCACCGTCACCCTTCATATCCTCAATGGCGATAGTGCCACCGGTCTCGGCAACCGTCACATTGTTAAACGTCGTATTGGCACCATGGTAGTCGATAGTACCGTTATCCAGTTCCAGAGAGGAGAAAGAGGAAATATCTATAATGTCTGCCTTATTGCTTCCCAGACTAAGCGTAGCACCTGTAATTTTAAGCTTACCGGTAACTACAGTGGATTCGTTGTTCCCGAGAGAAGCATCCGTTGTCAAATCAATGGTACCATCAGCCCCCTCGGCAGTGCGTAAAATGTTGTTGGCATCCACACTCACCGTGAGCAAGCCACCGTTGAGGCGGTACTTCTTACCTTCTCCCAACGCAACGGCATTTACAGTCGTATTCACCCAGTAATTGGAATAATCCGGCGTGGTAGTGGTCAGGATACCGTCTGCATAGGTGCCGTCAGAGCCGACCACGGAGGTGATGGCATCGTCATTGAGCGTACCGGTGTTATCAATAAGCTTGTAGGTGAAATTACCGGTGCGGTAACCGTTGTCGGAGGTATTACCCGCAGAGTCCACATAGGAAATGGCACCGCTGCCGGTTTCCGGAGTGAATCCGGACAAATCCACCGTCAGTGAGCCGGAAATCGTCAGCGTACCTTTATTGGTAAGGGGTGCCACCAGTTTCAGGTTCTCTACATTAGCCACGGCATCCGTTTCAATCGTGAGGGCACCGCCTTCAGCAACCTCCATGGTGGAGAAGCTATTCGGGCCGGCAGACTTTATATTGAGCATACCGCCCTTGGCAATGACGGAACCGGTGCTGGTAACCGTGCCAATCAGGTCAAGCGTACCCTCGCCTTCCTTCACCAGCTTACCATCACCGCCCAGGGTGGTATTAACGGTAACGGTGTGCCCCATCGTGTCAAATACCGTACCGCCATCAGTACCAATCAACTGAACATTAGCACTCGTGGCACCGGAATCAAAACCCATGGTCCAGTCTGCCGTGGCACCGAGAGTACCGTTACCCAGTTTAACATCGACAGCATCACCGCTCACCTTGCTGATACCCTCACTGCCGATATTGACGCGGCCGTAACCGGTATCTGCCTCACCCAGCAGGAAGCTGCCTCTGATCTGGTTGCTCTGAGCAAAGAAAGAAATACCTTTCACGGTAGCCGTACCACCGGTGACTTTATATGTACCGGTACCGGTCCAGCTGGTGAATACCACAGCGTCTTCAGCAGTCATGATACCGCCCTCCTGAAGAAGCGTGGAAGAGTGTCCCCAGTGAGAAATAAGGATAGTGCGGCTTGTATTGACTCCGTTCTCACTTCCGGTGATAACCAAATCAGCACCATTGCGGATATTGACATTTCCCACACCCTGCTCCGACATACGGAGCTGCCCCGTTGTGTGGGCACCGGTAACATTCAGCGTACCGCCCTGGCCCACACCAAGATGTGCAGATGTACCGCCGCTCAGGTTAACCGTACCGCCGCGTACATCCAGCCAGTTAGCCACTGTGCCGCCATGTACGTTCGTTGTGCCGCCGGAGGTACGAATATCACCAAAGGAGCCGGTCAAAACATTTGTTGTGCCATCTTGGGTCTTGAATGCTGTAATGCTGCCGCCGGAGATATTCGTGGTACCTCCCTCAGAGATAAACTCAGAAACCGTCACCGTGCCGTTCAGCGTGAGCGTTCCGGGAGCTGTCTTGGTTATGGTACCGGCACCGCTCAAATCCGAATTGATGGTGGCAGACTTGCCGCTGTTGACAAAGAATTTGGTAGTACCCTCTGCAACAATATCGTTGTTAATCTCAGTACCGGTACCATTGAACACCAAATCACCGTTCGTCTGCAGGATAATGGTAGAATCTGCATGGAACACGGAATTATTCAACTGCAGACGGGCAGAAGCTTGACCATCGGCCTTCTCCACGCGGATATCGCCCGCAAAGTTGGCCAGATTGAAGTTGACGCCGTTGTCACCGCGCAGCTTGAGAATCACATTGCCCGCACCGCTCAGCTGAGTAGCATCCACCGTTTCATTCTGTCCGGTGGTGATGCTACTGAGGGCCAGAGAAGCCCCGTTCTGTATCTCCATGTTCTTCACATTGGCAAACTGGGCTTCCGTGAGCACCTGAGCGGCGCCGTCGGTAAGAGTCCAGGAAGCGGTATCCGCCATGGTCACATTACCGCTCACGGCAATAGCGACACTGTTCTGCAGGCTGCCCTGAATATCCAAATCCGTGACAGAAATGCTGTTACCCTCACTTGCGCTGAGAGTCAGCGTGTTGCCGGAAGTGACGGTTATTTTACCGGCATTGATGGCACCCTGAACCTCAACCGAAGCGGTGTTGTTGAAGATGACATTCACATCATTACCGAAAACGCTGCCGCTGTCGCCGGTTGTCCAACAGGCGGTAGTGAAATCCCACACACCGCTATCGCCGCCGTTCCAGGTCAGGTCGGACACCAGCATGCTGTACATAAAAGTACCGTTGGTCAGCGTCAACTCATATACCGTAGAGTTGAGGGCTGCACCGTTGACAATGAAGTTTTCGGCAGTCAGGGCATCCCAGCCGTTCAGGGAAGCTCCGCTTGCCAGATCAAAAATCTTATAGGCGGTATCTGCCGCCAGATTGCCGAGATTGATGGCTGCGGAGTCTGCAAAGGTCAAAGCTGCACCGGCAGACACGCCAACCGTGTCACCATCTGCTGCGGCAAAGTTCATGCCGGAAAGATTCACAGCACCGCTCAGAGTCAGCACACCGCCGTTCACGGCCAGAGAGCGAGCATTCACCGCACCACTCAAAGCCCAGGTACCGGAGGAAACAGCCAGGCCGCCGCTAAAGTCCGCCGAAACGGTATTGGTGGACGTATTGCTGTCGGCAGCACTGAGGGTCATCGTCTTACCACCCACCACGGTCACACCGTTTGCCGCCGCGATATTGGCCGCTGCTGTGGCGTTGATGGTGTAGTTGTCATAAAGCTTCATGCCGGCCACGCTGACATCGCCGCCAACGTCAGCCGTCTTGGACACAGATTCAGAGGCATCAAAATAAAGCACTTTATCGGCCGAGAGGGCCGTCACCTCACCCGAGGTGTTTTTCCATGCTGCCATATCACCTGTCCATACAAGCGCCGTACTTCCATTCACGGCATAGGCATCATTCACCTTGTTGTAAGGAGGATTCTGGTTGCCGTTCATGTTGGAATTGTAGGTGCCGGATTCCGATGCCGTGCCGGAGGCCACATCAGTAATAGTAGCTTTCGCGCCGTTATCGCCGCCGACAATTCCATTGGCCGTCACCGTATACACCACGCCGGTCTTCAGCACCAGGCCATCAAAGGTTGTGCCTCGATTTGAGGTCAGCGTGGTCGTAGCATCAATGGCGGTATTGTTGAGATTGCAGTTATCCAGAGCCACGGAATAAGTGCCGTCTCCGTTGTCCGTCACTTTCAGGCCGTTGGCACCATGGTTTCCCGTAGCACTATTACCCCAGTAGGCGGCCACGACTGTTCCATTGCTGCCGACATCATCCAGAATGAAGCTGTACCGATAATCGCTAATCCAGAAATCACCGCCGTAAGTGATGGAATCGAAAGCAGCACCTTCAGCCTGCGGAGCAACCAGTGCCGTTGCTGTTACAACAAAAGCGCCGCCTGCGAGAGCACCCGTGGCGAGGGTGGTAGTGAATGAGGTCACAACGGCAAAGCAGGCGAGAACGGCTGCACGAAGACGTGTGGGGAGATGTAATTTCATGGTATTGTGAGTATTAAAAGTAAGTAAGGTGATAGCAGCGCAGGTATCCTGCACCCAGCCTGTACGCTTATCGTGAATACTACCAAAAAAGCCACCCCTTGGCAAACAAAAAAATTCAGATAATACATTCCTGCCAATTCATTTTTGAAAAAAAACATCCCCCCGCAAACATGGGAGCACAGAGGCAACAAACGCAAGGGGTTAAATCAACCATATCCGAACTTTTACGCTCCCGGGGCAGTACTGACGGCGGAAAAATTTTCTGCTCGCCATCAGGGGGGTGAATGTGATACAATGCGTGCGCTATGTTATCAGATCGTACCAAGTTGGGAAGAGAGCGCGCACCGCATCGCAGCCTGATGCGTGCTACAGGCATGACGGATGAAGACATCCGGAAACCGTTTATCGCTATTTGCAATTCCTTCAACGAGGTGATTCCCGGCCATATCCACCTCAACAAGGTGGCTGAGCTCATCAAAGATGAGGTTCGCAAGGCCGGCGGCACCCCGATTGAGTTCAACCTCATCGGCGTGTGCGATGGTATCGCCATGGCGCACCAGGGGATGAAGTTCTCCCTGGCCAGCCGCGAACTGATAGCCGACAGTGTGGAGACGATGCTCTCCGCCCATGCGTTTGATGCCTGCATCTGCATTCCGAACTGCGACAAGATAGTGCCCGGCATGGTGATGGGTGCCCTGCGCTGCAACATACCGACGATATTCTGCTCCGGCGGTCCCATGGCCACCGGACGCGGGCGCAACGGGGAGGCGCTTGACCTCAACAGCGTGTTTGAGGCCGTGGCCGCCTGCACCGCCGGCAAGATTTCCGAGGAAGAGCTGCACTTTGTGGAGTGCAACGCCTGCCCGGGAGCCGGTTCCTGCTCCGGCATGTTCACCGCCAACTCCATGAACTGCCTCTGCGAGGTAATGGGGCTTGCCCTGCCGGGCAACGGCACTCTGCTGGCACTTTCCGAGGAGCGCAAGGAGCTCTGGAAAGCCGCTGCCCGCCGCGCCGTGGAGATGGCCAAACAAGGTGGTCCCCTGCCCCGTGACCTCATCACGGAAAAGAGCATTGACAACGTGTTCACCTGCGACATGGCCATGGGCGGCTCCTCCAACACGGTGCTGCACACCCTCGCCTTTGCCGCAGAAGCCGGACTGGATTACGACCTGCACCGCATTGACGAGATTTCCAAACGCACCCCGAATATCTGCAAAGTTGCCCCCAGTTCCCGCTACCACATGGATGATGTGGAGCGAGCCGGCGGCATCATGACCATTCTCTCCGAAATCAGCCGTATCCCCGGTGCGCTGAATCTCGATGTCCCCACTGTGAGCGGCAAAACGCTCGGCGAGCAGATTGCCGGGCTGGAAACGCAGGATGCCACCGTCATCCGCACGCTCGATAACGCATACTCCAAGGACGGCGGTCTTGCCGTACTCTTCGGCAACCTCGCGGAACAGGGTGCCATCGTCAAGAAAGCCGGCGTACTGCCGGAAATGATGGTTCACCGCGGCCCCGCCGTCATCTTTGAGAGCCAGGAAGCCGCATGCGCCGGTATTCTGGCAGACAAAGTAAAACCCGGCGATGTGGTCGTCATCCGCAATGAAGGGCCCAAGGGCGGTCCCGGCATGCAGGAAATGCTTGCCCCCACCAGCTATATCATGGGCAAGGGGCTGGGCAACTGTGTGGCTCTTATCACAGACGGGCGTTTCTCCGGAGCCACGCACGGAGCCTGTATCGGTCACGTCTCACCGGAGGCGGCAGAGGGCGGCCTCATCGGTCTGTTGAAAGACGGCGATATCATCTCCATCGACATCCCGAACCGCAGCCTCTCTGCCGAGCTGAGCGAAGAGGAAATCGCCGCTCGCCGCGCCGTATGGCAGCCCACCATGCAGGAAATCGGCGGCAAATGGCTGAAGCGTTACCGCAAGCTCGCGACCAACGCCAGCAAGGGAGCCGTGCTGGAGTAAATACCTTTCTACCCCACCGACAACACATAGTAAAACACCCATTAGCAAACAATGAGTAGTTCCACCACCAAGCCCAATCCGCTCGTCAAATACTTTTCGGAGTTCGGCGTGCTGAAGGACTGCGGGAAGAACTTCTGGCTCACGAACTTTATCCAGTTCTTTGACGGGCTGTCGTACTTCACGCTCATCATCGTATTCACCCTCTTCCTGAACAAGTACTGCGGGTTCAAAGATGCGGATGCCCCCTACTGGGTGGGCATGTACACGCTCTTCATCTCCATGTTCGTGTTTGCCGTGGGTACCATCTGCGACATCATCGGTCTGCGCCGCACCTACCTTATCGGCTTTATCCTGCTGATTGGCGGACGCGTGATTCTGGGCATGGGCACGGACTTCGGCACGGATATCTGCGGCTTGTCGCAGGATGCCTCCCGTTACTTTGTGATGGCCGGCATCAGCATCATGTCTTTCGGCACGGCGTTCATGAGCCCGTGTATCACCACCTCCATCCGCCGCTTCACCACGCTGCGCTCACGCCCGACCGGGTTCAACTTCTACTACCTGTTCATGAACATCGGAGCACTGTTGGCGGGTTTCGCCATCGTTGACCCGCTGTTGGAATGGAAGGGAGATGTAGACGGGCTGCTGTGGGTCATCAACTTCGGCACCTGCTGCAACGTGATTGCCTTCATCTTCACCCGCTTCATTGATGATGACTTCTACGCCGTGCCGGAAGAGAAGCTCAGCCGCAAGGAAACAGCCACGCGCCGCCCGCTGCAGCTCATCGGCGAGGTAGCCCGCGAAAAGGCATTCCAGAAGCTGATTGTATTCCTGCTGCTCACGCTGGGCGTGCGTCTGGTATTCACGCTGCAATTCCTCATCATGCCGCAGTATTACACGCGCACGATTGGTGATGACTTCCAGCTCGGGTTCATGAACTCCATCAACCCCTTCATCATCATCACAGGTCTGATTCTCATCATCCCCATCCTCAACAAATTCTCCACGGTGAAGCTGATGATTTCCGGCATGTCTATCTCAGCACTGTCACTGGTGCTCATGGCCGTTCCGCCACAGTGGTACTTCATCATCCCCGGTATAGAAACCATTGGTCAGGCCTATTTCGTGGCCATTTTCACCCAGATAGTGGTGTTCGCCTCCGGTGAGCTGCTGTTCAGCCCGCGTTTCTCCGAATACGTGGCGCGTGTTGCCCCCAAGGACAAGGTAGCCTCCTACATGTCGCTCTCCGCCCTGCCCATGTTCATTGCCAAGCCGATTAACGGCGTGGTGGGCGGTCTGCTGGTCTCCTACCTCTGCTTCGACGGCATTGCCGCCAAGATGGACACCGGGCACATTTCCTTCTGGCAGTCACCGGAGTTCATGTGGACCATCTACCTCATCATGGCTCTCATCTCCCCCATCGCCATCATCCTCACCAAGGACAGCTTCGTGTCCGACCACCCGGAGGAAGATACAGCCAAGGAAACAGCAGCAGAGGCGGCAGAACCGACCGCTGACGAAAAACCTGCTGAAGCCTGATAACCCGGAACCACCATTCATACCATGTCTGACAACACCAACACGACAACAGAGAACGAGGTTCCCAAGACTCAGTGGGGCCCCATCATCAAGGATATGTGCATCCTGGTCTGCGTGATGGCCACGCTCGGCTATCTCTGCAAGCTGGCTATGGTGCCCTTTGAGCACACCTCTCCCACGGATTCGCTTGTCTCCATCATCCGCAAGGGTGCCGTAACCAACGGAAAGGATGAAACCTTTATCAAGGAGATGAACAACGGCATGGCCGCCGTGGAAGACTTCGTGAACCACCCGGACAACACCGGGCGCACGCCGCTCATGTGGGCTGCTTACTGCAACTTCAACAACACGGAAGATGCTCTCAAAAAGGATATCTCCCGCCTGTACTACGTCCGCGCCCTGCTGGCAACGCCCGGTATCAACGCCAAGGCGGTTGACCGGGATGGCTTCAGTGCCCTGCACTGGGCCGCTTGGAGCGGCATGCCCTACACCGCCGTACTGCTGATAGATGCCGGGCTGGATATCAACGCCAAAGACAGCAACGGCTACACCCCGCTCATGCTCGCCGCTCTGCGAGGCAATGAAAAGGTGGTAACCACCCTGCTCTCTCTGGGTGCGGATGCCGCTGCTACGAACCGCGACGGCAGAACGGCCAGCCAACTGGCTGTGGAAAACGAAGCGGCGTACAACAAACGCGTTGCCCGCATCTTCAGCTGGACCGGCATTCCCGTGCTGAAGGATTTCAACCTGTTTGAGCTGATATACGCCCCCGCACGCGAAAGCTCCTACATCGGCACCATCAAGGCTTTTGATTCCGTTCCCGCTCCCACGGACATTTCCGCTCTCAAGCGTGAAATGGAGGCGGCTGAGAGCAAAGCCGCCGCTGAGGCAGCAAAAGCCGCTGCTGAAGCTGAGTAACCACCGGGTGGAATCCTTCCCTTTTCCCGCGCTGCATTCGCTTCCGAATGCGGCGCGGTTCACATTTGCCACAGCTTCCAGATTACTTACATGATTTGGCATCGCATTTTAAATGC
>JAFQEY010000014.1 GCA_017398765.1 Akkermansia sp. | reverse complement strand
GGATGGGTATCTGTTGCTGCAAACCATAGCCCACTACCTGGACAGAGAAGAATCCCGCACCCCCGGAATGGTCAACCTTTCCGGGGTGCTGCGGGCGGCTCTGCAGCCTCTGGATGGCGCATTCACGCTGTGCGGCATGACCGGAGCCGGAGCCGTCTTTGCCATACGTGATGCCCATGGTATTCGCCCGGGTTACTATTATTTCGATGATGAGGTGTTTGTGGTAGCCAGTGAACGACCGGCCATACAGGCTGCATTCAACTGCACGACACGAGAAGTAATGGAACTTCCGCCCGGTAAGGCAGTTGTGATGACACAAGACGGTCAATTGGAGGTCTCTGACTGTCTGCCCGAGGCCGAACCCCGTGGGTGCGTCTTTGAACGCATCTATTTCTCGCGACCGAATGATGCGGATATTCATCGGGAACGGCGCAATCTGGGACGCAGTCTCATGCCGCAACTCCTGCAGGCTGTCAGAAATGATCTGGCACATACCTTCTTCAGCTATATACCCAACTCTGCCAGAGTCGGTTTTTTCGGCCTGCAGGAGGAGCTCATGCGCCTTGCCGCCGAGCGCGGAACCTGCATGCGCTCCGGGCAGATTGCCGTCAAAGATGCCAAGTTGCGGACGTTCATTGCGGATGCTGCCAGTCGGCGGGATTTGTATCGGCATGTGTATGACCTTACCTATGGGCTGGTGCAACCGGGTGAAGATACCTTGGTGGTATTGGATGACTCCATTGTTCGCGGGAACACCATGAGAGATGCCATTCTCCCCATGCTTGACCGTCTGGATCCGGTCAAAATCATTGTTGCCAGCACAGCTCCCCCCATCAAATACCCGGATTGTTATGGCATAGACATGTCCACCGCCGGAGAATTGATTGCGTTCCGGGCGGCGGTGTCCGTTCTACGCAAGAAAAATGATACCCGGACGCTGATACAGGCCTATGACTGCGCCCGCGAGCAATTGAAACGCAAACAGAGTCAAACCAATGGCATGGCTATGGTATATGCCGCCATTCCGGAAGATGAATTGATTGCAGAAATTGCACGACTGCTCACCCCGGAAGACATGCGAGCCGAGGTGCAAGTTGTATTTCAGAGCTGCACCGCGCTGAGGGAATGCTGCCCGAACCACAGCGGTGACTGGTACTTTACGGGGCGATACCCTACTCCGGGCGGGTACCGGGTAGCCAACCGGGCGTTGGTTAATTTTGTAGAAAACAAGAATGAACGAACCTATTGATATGGAATACAGATGGAAAGAAAAAAGGGAACGGCGCGCCTTTCTTGCTCTTGCTGATGGCACCGTGTTCAGGGGGTACTCTGTGGGTGCCCCTGTGGATACACCGGGGGAAGTGGTCTTTAATACCGGCATGACCGGCTATCAGGAAATCATGACCGACCCCTCCTACGCCGGGCAGATGGTGACCCTCACTTCCCCGGAAATCGGAAATTACGGATGCACTGAGCAGGACGCTGAATCCCGGGGCTGTTTTCTGAACGGACTCATCGTGCAGGAGCTGAATCCTCCCGCCAACCACAGGTCAGAAGAAGCGCTGGAAACCTATCTGCAAGGCCATGGTATACCGGCCATTGCCGGAGTGGACACCCGCGCGCTCACCTTGCATCTTCGCAAGCACGGTACCCAGAAAGCCTATCTTCATGTCACTGATACTCCCATGGACGAAGCCTCAGCCATTGCGCTTGCGTCAGCATGGGAAGGTCTGGACGGCCGGGACTATGCTTCGCGCGTGACCACACCGACCGCATACGCCAGAAATCCACAGGGAAAGCACAGAATTGTGGCGTATGATTTCGGTATCAAATACAATATCCTGCGGAGTATGCAGCGGCAGGATATGCAAGTGATGGTTGTCCCGGCGCATACTTCTGCGGAAGAGGTTTTGCGCATGCGGCCGGATGGTGTTTTTCTGTCCAATGGCCCGGCCGACCCCTCTGCACTGGGCTACGCGCAGCAAGCCGTCCGCGAATTGCTGGGGAGAGTACCCATGATGGGAATCTGCCTGGGACACCAGCTGCTGGGGCTTGCATGCGGTGCAACATGCCACCGGCTTACCTTCGGGCACCACGGCTGCAATCATCCGGTGCTGAATGTGCAGACAGGACGCGTAGCTATCACCAGCCAGAATCATAATTTTGCCTTACGGGATTTACCATCCTGCCTGGAGCTCACGCATATCAACCTCAATGATAACAGCATTGAGGGAATACGCCACCGTTCGGAACCGGCATTCAGCATTCAGTTCCACCCGGAGGCGGCTCCCGGCCCGCACGATGCTGACTCCCTCTTCCGCGATTTCCGAATACTGATAGAAAACTCATGAACGCATCCACATATCATTTTAATGCTCAGGCCGCGTTTCAGCATATTGAATCTCATCTCCGAAAATGGGCGACAGAGGCAGGGGCTGAACAGTTTGTTGTCGGGATAAGCGGAGGCAAGGATTCCGCCGTTGTAGCCGCCCTGCTGGCGCGCATTTTCAGCCCGGAACACGTGCTGGGAGTCCTGCTGCCCAATGGCAGGCAAAGTGATATCCATGACGCCCGCGAAGTTGTGGAACTGCTGGGGATTCGCCGTCTGGAAATCAATATCAACCCCTGTTTTACAGCCTTGCTGAACGAGCTCAGCCCCCGGTGTGCCATCAGCGAGGCATGCCGTATCAACCTGCCGGCCAGGTTGCGCATGGCCACTCTGTTTGCCGTAGCCCAGTGTGAGTCAGATGCCTTTGTCATCAACACCTCCAATTTGTCAGAAGATATCGTGGGCTACGCAACCCAGTTCGGAGACAATGCCGGTTGCTACGCTCCCATACAAAGCCTTACTGTCACCGAGGTTCGGGCTCTGGGTGATTGGCTGGGGCTGCCGACTCACCTGGTTCATAAAACACCGACTGACGGCTTACAGCTGTGCTCAGATGAAGAGCGGCTCGGATTTTCTTATGCCGAACTCGACCGCCTCATCTGGTGCAACGCAGGCAGTGCTGCGTTCAGAAAAAAAGTGCAGCATCTGTACAGGACAAACAAATTCAAGCAGGATATTGTGCAGATGCCGCATCCTCTCTTCCCTTTCCCCAATTTTGTCGCATCCCCGCAAAACTAACGATACATTCTTATGCCCAGACGAATAGATATTCACAAGATTCTACTCATAGGTTCCGGCCCCATCATCATCGGCCAGGGGTGTGAGTTCGATTACTCCGGCACTCAGGCATGTAAGGCGCTGAGGCAGGAAGGCTATGAGGTTGTGCTGATTAATTCCAATCCGGCTACCATCATGACTGACCCGGACATGGCAGACCGAACATACATCGAGCCGTTGACCGCCGGTATTGTACATGAAATCATACGGAGAGAGAGGCCGGATGCTCTTTTGCCGACACTTGGCGGGCAGACGGCGCTCAATCTGGCCATGGAGCTGGAAGAAAGCGGCATATTGAAACGCTACAACGTGGAGCTCATCGGTGCTTCGGCTGCGGCCATACGCCGCGCGGAAGACAGGCAGCTTTTCAAGGAAACGATGAGCGGGCTCGGGCTGGACATGCCCCGCTCCGGAACGGCCCATACTCTGCCGGAGGCAGAAGCCGTGGCCGGGGTCATTGGGAGCTGGCCTCTTATTATACGACCCGGCTTCACTCTGGGCGGCACGGGCGGCGGCATTGCTCACTCTCCGGAGGAGTTTACAGATATTGTGCGCCGCGGTCTGGATGCCAGCCTGAACAGCGAGGTGCTCATCGAGGAGTCTCTGCTGGGTTGGAAGGAGTTTGAAATGGAAGTCATGACAGATGGTGCGGGAAACAGCGTTATTGTCTGCTCCATCGAAAACCTGGACCCCATGGGGGTGCATACCGGCGATTCCATTACCATTGCCCCCATTCAGACGCTTTCCGATGCGGAGTACCAGTCCATGCGCGATGACTCCCTGCGCGTGTTAAAAGCCATTGGCGTACAGACCGGAGGGGCCAACGTGCAATGGGCCGTTCACCCGGAAACGGGACGACGAATCATTATTGAAATGAACCCGCGGGTCAGCCGCTCCAGCGCGCTTGCCAGCAAAGCCACCGGATTCCCCATTGCCAAGATAGCGGCCTTGCTGGCGATTGGCTATCACTTGCCGGAACTGAAGAATGATATCACGGGGCACACGACTTCCTGCTTTGAACCGGCTCTGGATTATGTTGTCACCAAAATACCGAGATTCACCTTTGAGAAATTCCCCAATGCGGACAGCACTCTTGGCACACAGATGAAATCCGTGGGAGAGGCAATGGCCATAGGGCGTAACCTGAAGCAGAGTCTGCAAAAAGCCTTACGCTCATTGGAAACAGGCCGTTTCGGATTCGGCGCAGATGGTAAGGACACCCCCTTTGAAGAGGCTTCGGACGTTCAGTTGCAGACCGAATTAACCCGACCGAATGATGGGCGGCTTTTCTACATTCGGGCGGCATTCCGCCGGGGATGGTCTGTGCAACGCGTTCAGGAACTTACCGGGATTGATTCTTATTTCCTGCGGCATCTTGCAGAGCTCGCCGCTTTTGAGGATGAATTGGTATCGGCTGGCACATTGTCCGGATTAGAGGCAGATATTCCGCTTTTCCGCCAGGCCAAGGAGATCGGATACAGTGACAGGCAGATTGCTCACCTGCTGAATTGCAGCGAGCAGGATGTGCTATCAGCCCGCAAGCGCATCAACCTGCAGCCGGGATATGCAGCCGTGGACACCTGTGCTGGAGAGTTTGAGGCTCTCACCCCCTATTACTACAGCACATACAACACGCAGGGGGAAGAACCGCGAGTGGCCTCCGGGAAGCAAAGCATCATGATTATCGGCGGCGGGCCCAACCGCATCGGGCAAGGCATTGAGTTTGATTACTGCTGCTGCCAGGCAGCTGCGGCTCTGCGGCAGGCCGGCTATGAAGTAGTCATGGTGAATTCCAACCCCGAAACCGTTTCAACAGACTACGACACTTCTGACAAGCTTTATTTTGAACCATTGACCCTCGAAGATTTGCTGCCCATTTACAAGCGCGAACAATGCTGC
>JAFQEY010000082.1 GCA_017398765.1 Akkermansia sp. | reverse complement strand
CAAAAGCAAGAGGGAGTTACTTTTTATCGTAACTCCCTCATTTTCAGTTATACGCACGAGAGGACTCGAACCTCCACGACTCTCATCACTAGAACCTGAAACTAGCGCGTCTACCAATTCCGCCACGTGCGCATTTGGATTTGGTGCGGGCGCATTAAATCACATTTTGCACATAAATGCAAGACAAATTTGTAAAAAAAGTAAAAAAATCGTCAAAATGGGGAAAAGGGAAGTGCGAAGCAGCTTGCAGAGGCGCAGAAGCGGTGGTATAATGACTGCGGATGAATATAGGAAGTCCAGAGGATAGTAGCAACTCCGCCATGCGGCAGACCGCTGTTACCCCACGGAGACCGGAAGGTACGAGACCTGCGATACCGGATCATGAAATACTGCGTATCATAGGCAAAGGTGCATACGGCGAAGTGTGGTTGGCGCGCTCTATTACCGGTGCCTATAGAGCAGTCAAAGTGGTTTGGCGAGAGGACTTTGCCGATGATGCGCTTTTTGCGCAGGAGTTTGAGGGCATACTAAACTATGAACCCATTGCGCGGGATATCGCAGGCCTGGTTCACATTCTGCATGTCGGGCGGCATGGGGGCGACAATCCTTACTATTACTATGTCATGGAACCGGCAGATGATGCCTACACGGGCATTCACCTGGACCCGGAGGACTACACCCCGCGCACTCTGCAGAGTGATATGAAACTCTACGGGAGACGAGCCATGCCGCTGGATTATGTGCTTGAGGTAGCTTGCCAGCTGTCGCGCGCACTGGAAGCACTGCATGCGGAGGGGCTGACGCACCGCGATGTGAAACCTGCCAATATCATCTTTGTAAACGGGCGTGCGAAACTGGCAGATGCCGGGTTGGTAAGCACCGGCAACCGGTGGGCGTATGTGGGCACAGAGGGGTATATACCGCCGGAGGGCCCCGGCAGCCCCAGAGCAGATGTGTATGCGCTCGCCAAGGTGCTCTATGAAATGGGGACCGGCATGGATCGTCTCAGCTTTCCGACCCTGCCGGATGAATTGCCGGAGGGGACATCTCACCGGCGTTGGATACAGTTCAACAGACTAATCTGTAGCGCGGCAGAACCCACAGTAGGGAAGACCAGTATCACCACGGCTCCGGTGTTTGCGGAGCGTCTGGAAGCTTTGCGGGACGATGTCCCCCACCGCCGCCGGCGGCGGCAACAACGCCGCACAGAGCGGGACGCAGCCCCCCGTTTCCGCCTAAGCTACGCAGCAGTGGCTATACTGAGTGTTTTTCTGGCAGGGATTATAGGGATGTATTTCCTGCCGGATAACATGCATCAGCGCGTGCGCCGAGCCTTGGCAGAGCTGGCCGGTACGCCCCCACCCCCACTTCTTCCCCCGCTGGAGCCGCTGGATACGCCGGAGCTGCCCACCCTGCCGAGCTTGCCGACCCTGCCGGCACCGTCCGGTGGCATAGCCATTGCTTCGGGGGTCTCAGGCAGCGGTCAGTTGTTCATTGGCAGTGTACCCAGCAGTGCCTCTATTTACACCATGGAGGGCGAGTATGTGGATGAAACCCCGTATGGCCCTATCACCGTCAAAAGCGGTAAGCAGGTATCATTCATCATACGCAAGGATGGTTTTGCCGATGCCTACGCGGAGGGTGTCATTCCGAACGGCAAAATGCTATCCCTGACTCCCGCTTTGCGTCCGTACTGCCCACCTGTTACCGGTCAGCCATGGCAAGATGCCCAGCAAACAAACTATATTCCCGCCGGCGGGTTACACAAAGCGGAAAAGCCGGTCACGGCAGAACAGTTTGAGGAGTTCCTGAGCTCCCGTGACAAGCACCTTGCCCCCATTCCCTACGAAAAACGTGGGGAGGCAGTCAGCACCACCCAGGAGGGTATCAGTGCTTTCACTCTCTGGCTCACCCGCCAATGCGAAGAAGCCGGCACCATCGGCAGAGACCACTCTCTCATTGCCCGCCCGGAGCCCGGTACGGAAGGGGAAAATAAATTGTGCAGCTACCGGCTCTACACCATGCTGGTGCAGAAAACCCCCATCAGCATCTATTCCAACCCCCCCGGAGCCCGAGTTACGCTCAACGGGCTTCCCTTGGGTGTCACCCCCATGCAGGACATGAAAGTGCCGCTGGCCCCCTATTTGCTTGAGGTAAGATTACCGGGCTACACTACTGTTCGTCGCAGTGGGCTTTCCCCCCGTGACTTGGTGCTCAATCTGAATCTGAAGCCGAATCACTCCCTGATATTCGGGAGCCGGTGGATTAACAGCCTGGGCATGAAGTTGCTGCCCGTTGCCCCCTCGCTCATGGCCGCTGCAACAGAGGTGCGTGTCTCCGATTACCGAGAGTTCTGCAAGGCAACCGGGACCCGGCTTCCGGAACACCCAACCGCTGAGCATAATGAGCACCACCCGGTGGTCAATGTCTCCCGAAAAGATGCAGAGGCTTTTGCCGCGTGGCTTACTAAAAGCGAGCAGGACAACGGCCTCATCGAACCGACGGATTTTTACCGCCTGCCCACGGATGCAGAGTGGAGTATTCTGGTGGGGTGCGGTGCGGAAAAGGGCAACACCCCTTATGATAAACACCGCCACCATGTGACCACCGCCGGGCGGTTCCCCTGGGGTAACATCTGGCCCCCCCCAAGAGGCAGTGGCAACTATGCCGACATGAGCACTCTGGGCAATCGACCCGCCGACCACATTCTGCCGAAATACAGGGATGATTTTCCCTTCACCTCTCCCGTAGGCTCATTCCCTGCCAATGCTCTGGGGATTCATGACCTTTCCGGCAATGTGCAGGAATGGGTCAGTGATGAATATGGCGGCCCGGAGGATTTCCAATTCCGGCACTACGGTGTCACCCGCGGCGGGGACTACTTCTCCTTCCGCCCCGGGCAGCTCTCCTCCCACAGCCGCATACCGCACCCGCCGGTCATGAAACGTGACACCATAGGCTTCCGGCTCGTCCTGGAGCGGCGCAGAGAACGAGCTCACCCCTGAACCCGCCCCCCCCAAAAAAACGCCTCAACCCGGCAATTACCCATGTTAGCACAGTCAGCTCAATTACTATACGCCGCATGGTGCGGAGACCCGCCGCTTGTGCGAGAGCTTTTGACACAGGGTGTTTCGACGGAGGTGCAAGACGGCAAGGGGCGCACTCCGCTCATGTTGGCTGCAGCCGCCCAGTCTGCGGAAACGGTCTCTCTCTTGCTGGCGGCAGGGGCTGATACTTCTGCACGCAACAAGGGCAACAGGCAGCTCATTGATTATGTGTCCGACACCGCAGTTGCCCAACAAATTCTGGTCGCTATGCCGGCGGAACAACGGAGCGCGGCTGCAACACGCCTTT
>JAFQEY010000081.1 GCA_017398765.1 Akkermansia sp. | reverse complement strand
CTCGCTACGCTCGCTGTCATTTTGGGGCAGAAAAATGGTGGATTTGCCTTGTTTTTGAGTCAATCATCCGCTAAAGTTTCGGTGACCGCAATTTTGAGGCATCCACTTTTCGGTGACTGTTTTTTTTGAGGCAATACGGGGCTAGCCGGATTAGTCAAGCAGCAAGAGGATTACCTCTATCAGCCACTTGAGCACGCTCCAGAGCTTTCTAGGAGTCAGCTTCATTCGCTTATCACCTCCTTTCTATGCCGTGGACGGCGCGATGATTGTATTACAAAGAGATATACAATGCGAGCTTTTTCTGCAAAAAAAGTCGAAATAATTGCAATAAAAAAGCCCCCGTTAATGGCGCGGCAACACCCGGGGGCTGATTATGATAACTAACACGCTTGCGGGCTTCCCCGCTTGCGTGCCCACATTATTCCACACCGCTGTCCAAAGTCAAGCCCCTTTTTCAACAAATCACCCGCACCCCTTGCGGGATGCGGGCTTTTTACTTACCGTAGCACCTCCATCAGTATTATCAGCAACTGAATCAGGTACTCAGTGAACCAGGGGCTCACCACCGGCAGCTTTTCCGTGTTTTTTGTATTCATTTGCAAAAAAGCCGCCCGGGGATTTGCCGTCCCGGACGGCGTGCGGATTGTATCATGTTATATATTGATAGTCAAGCAAATAACGCAAAAAAAGAATAAAGAAATACAAAAAGAAAAAGCCCCCGTTAATGGTGCGGCAACACCCGGGGGCCTGTATTTTTTTGCTAATGACAGCGGGCACGACCCCGCTGGGATGCCCCCATTATCTCTGAAGCTTGCCGAAAGTCAAGCTTTTTCTGAAAGAAAAAAGCCCAAAGTCAAGCCCATTTTTCAACAAATCACCCGCATCCCTTATGTGTTATTATGCCTGTAAAAGTAACAAAAAAAGCAAAAGGCATTAAAAGTAAACCCTCCCCACCGGTTAAGGTGGGGAGGGTTCCAGCGGAGAGAGTGGGATTCGAACCCACGGTGACATCTCTGCCACGCTCGATTTCGAGTCGAGTGCCTTAGACCAACTCAGCCATCTCTCCATCCTGTGCCGACTCTCGCCGGCGCGGTCGCAGGATTCTGCCTTTTTCTGCGCCGTCTGTCAAGTAAAATCCGATAAAATGAACGGTTAGAAAACTATTTTGCCTGTCGGTTGTTTCCGTTTGGTTGTAAAAAAGCGTGTTTCTGATATTTTTTTTAGAATTATTCTTGACAAAAATGGGATTTGTTGGTAAAAAATACACCAGAAAGGTAGTTATATCCCCTTTTTAACTACTAAATAAATAGGAAGTAAATAACAGAACACCTGAAAGAGCTATGAAAAAGACAATCGCACTTCTTGCAGCAGCATCGCTTGTACTGAGTGGTGCCGTAAGCGCCGCAGAGACGGAAACCACCCAAACGATATACGTCAAGGGAGATACGCAGTCTAATGTGGTGGGTGCCGCCTTAGTACCGGGGGGTACCCTCATTAATTCAGACACGGGGTATGTTATCGTGTATGATGAAAATGAGACGACGATACCTCCCATAGAGGCACCGTTTGATATTGAGCACGGAATCAGGGTCAAGAATTATACCCTTGATGGGACCTTGCCTACAAGCGGTGATAAGCTGGTGCTGGATTTCACAGATTTGAACGATACGTATGTGTCTAACTGGGGGTATTATCTGCAGGACGGAGCAACAGCCTGGAATGGGGATGGAGAGTTCGAGGTAGATTACGTGGTGTTCAATTTCGACAACGCAGACATGGCCGCGTGGTATTCGGAGACACCGATGACTGTGATCGGAAAGTTTACCGGAGGCGTAGAGGCAACGGCATATATTATCAGCGATACATGTGACAGGACTGAGAATGACAGTTCCTACGGCGGCATTGTTTTCTTTAATGAGAGGGTGCTTCCAGCAGTGACTCCCGCTGTGCCGGAGCCGGGGACTGCCACGTTGAGCCTGTTGGCGTTGGCCGGGCTGGCAGCCCGCCGGCGGAGAAAATGAGAAACGACAGAGAAATAATTCAACAGGGAGCGAATCTGAGTTTGCTCCCTGTTCTGTTTTTGTGCGTCGGGATATGGGGGCGAGGTCACAGATTGCACTTGCACGGACGGACAGAGTAGGTTAGAATGCGCTCAACGCCATGGATTACGCCCCGCTGATAAAGAAACGCCGTGAAAGATTGCAGGAGTTAGAGCTGCAGATTGCAGACCCGGAGTTGTTTTCGGACGGACGGAGAGCAGGGGAACTCATGCGGGAACACCGCCGCATACAGGAATTGCTCCGCGATTGGGAAAGTCTGCAGGAAACACAGCAGAGAATCCGGGAGAACCGCGAGCTGGCAGCCGCCGGGGAGGACCCGGAACTGGCGGAAATGGCGCAGTTGGAGCTGGAGGAATTGGAAGCCGCTCTGCCCGCCCTCACGGAGCAGATTCAGTACAGCTTGCTGCCGCGGGATGCTACGGAAGAGCGTGACGCCATTGTGGAAATTCGCGCCGGGACAGGCGGAGATGAGGCGGCTCTCTTTGCGGGGGATTTACTGGGCATGTACCAGCGATATGCCGACAGTCGCGGCTGGAGGTTTGAGCTGCTGGATGCCAGCCCCTGTGATGTGGGGGGCTTTCGTGAGGTGACTGCGCGTGTGAGCGGGGAGGAGGTGTTTCGCTTCCTCAAGTATGAGAGCGGTGTTCACCGCGTGCAGCGTGTACCCGCCACGGAAACGCAGGGGCGTATTCACACCTCTACCGCCACGGTGGCCGTGCTGCCGGAAGCGGAAGAGGTGGATATTGAGATTCGCCCGGAGGATTTGCGCATTGAAACCTGCCGCGCGGGGGGCGCCGGTGGGCAGCATGTGAACCGTACGGAGTCTGCGGTGCAGATATTTCACCTGCCTTCCGGTATCATGGTGCGTTGCGAAAATGAGCGTTCACAGCTCAAGAACAAGGAGACCGGCATGCGCATTCTGCGGGCGCGCCTCTTTGAGATGAAGCAGAGGGAGGCTCAGCAAAGCTACTCTGAGCAACGCCGCGCTCTCATTGGCTCCGGTGGGCGAGAGGAAAAAATCCGCACGTACAATTTTCCGCAGAACAGACTCACTGACCACCGTATCGGCTACACCGCCTATAATCTGGATATTGTGGTGGCTTCCGGGGCTCTGGATGACCTTATCGCCCACATGCAGCATGAGGAAATGCAGACCCGTATGGATGAATTGAAGTAAAAATAATTTGGCATGAAGACCATACAGGACATACTGACCTCCGGCACGGCATATTTGGAAGCCCGCGGTATAGAGGGTGCGAGGCACTCCATGCAGTGTCTGACGGCGCATGTGCTGGGCTGCAACCGCACGTGGCTGTATCTGCACTATGATGACCCGCTGAGTGAGGAGAAACTGTCACCGCTGCGGGAGCTGTTGAAACGGCGCGGCAAGGGAGAACCGCTTCAGCACCTGCTGGGTAGCACGGAGTTTTTTCGCCGTGAGTTCCGCACGGATTCCCGCGCTCTCATTCCCCGCCCGGAGACGGAGGAATTGGTGGAATTGGCTCTGCAAATGGCAGACGGGAAACCGGGCATGCGTGTGCTGGATATGGGCTGCGGCTCAGGTGTCATCGGTATCACCATGGCGCTGGAATTGCTCCGGCATCGGCCGGATGTTGTCATGGCAGATATCTCTGATGCTGCGCTTTCTCTCACGCTGGAAAATGCGGCGGCTTTGGGAGCAAAGGTAAAAACGTACCGTAGTGATCTTTTTTCCGCCTGGGACACCCCGGCAGAGGGGGCGGTGCAGCCGCCGGATTTATTCGATCTTGTGCTGGCGAACCTGCCTTACGTGCCGGAGGGGGAACATGTTTCTGCCGAGGTGCAGCATGACCCGGCAACTGCGCTCTACGGCGGGGCAGACGGGCTGGATATTGTGCGTCGTTTTGTGAGAGACGCTCTGCCGCATCTGGCGAGCGGGGCTCTGGTGATGCTGGAGGTGGGGCATGACCAGGGGGAAACAACCCGTGCTCTCATGGAGAAGGCCGGCTACACACAAACGCGTGTGCTTACCGATATGAGCGGAAAAGCGCGTTTCCCCTTGGGCTATGCGCCCACCCGCCCGGAGCAATTAACGGAGCAGCGTGATGCAGAGTGACAATTTTCTGATTCTGCCCGGGGTAAAAGGAGCTGTCGGGTGGCTGGCAGGAATAGCGAGAATAGGGCTGATGCTGTGTGCTGCCGCCGCTACGGGAGAGTTGCTGTGTCTTTCCTGCGGGTTTGCTGTAACCGGGCTGATAAGTGGAATTCTCAGCTGGTTGATTCTGAATCTGGAGCTGGTTGTATTGAGTATGGCAGCGGTTTGGTGTCATGAAGTGCTGCTGGCTGAGCGGGGGTACGCGTTTACGCGTTTTCTGAGCCTTGTGGCTTTGTTTTATGCGCTGAGCTGCCCGGTATGTGAGGTGTACACGGTTTGCACGGGGGAGCTGCTGCTGCCGAACCAGGCGTTGCATCCCCTTATAGTGAGCATGCTGTTGCTGTTGGTACAGCTGACCAACCTGCCCAACATGGAAGCGGCTGAGCGTCGCCTCAAAATCAGATTGGGCGTTTTTCCTGTCCTGCTTGCGGGAATTTTTTTGGCGGAGCAAGCGGGTTTTATTCTGTGGTCCGCCATTGGCAAGGTGTTGCTTCTTTTGTTGCTGGCGCGGCCTCTCCGGCAGCTGGCAGATATTGCCCCCAGAGTCATCAGTATGCCGGGCAGGGCAGACTCAGCGCATGAGTAGTCATGCGCTGTTCTGCATCAATTTCATGGCTGCGTGACAAGTCTGAGAATCGCTGAGCTCCAGACAGGCGGTATTTCTGCCGCAGGGCAGGCGGTTATCATGGCGTATTCCAACTTGCCTGGGAGCGGGCGGGGATTGTTAAGGGAGCGGAGGGCTGAGTTATAGATTTCGTTCCATTTGCAGGGGGTGGTGCATGCAAGAAGCACCAGCTGCACCGGCCCGAAAGGGGCTTCTGTCACCAGTTCATAATCTGCCCCGGACGCTTGGGGAAAGCGGTTCAGTACATTGGGGTAAACCACGGTTCTTTCCCGTTCGGAACCGGGAACAATGAGGGAGGGTTCACCCATTGCATCATATTGAATGACGGCAATGCTGCATTTCTCCTCTGACACCACGGTCAGAGCCATGGCATCTTCCGAATGCAGGGGATAATGCGGTACCAGAGCCCCCAGACTGACGTTGAAGCCCACAGGTAGACCCAGCTCGCTCCCGCTGCGGGAGTGGGGCAGGCTGTCCGTCTCCACCCAGTGCTGCTGTGTGGCGGCCAGTTTGCGGGAGCGTTTGCGGCGTGTGCCGGTGCCTGCTGCTGTTTGAATCCGGCGTGTGCGGTATTGTTTCTTTTTTTTCGGGGCCGGTGGCGGGGCGGTCACCAATTGGCGGGGCGCGGCAGAGGTAGAGCGCAGATGCAGCTTTTTAGCCGGCTTTACAGTGCGGGAGACCGGTTCTGCCGTGGGGGCAGCCTGCTGTATCTGCGGGTGCACAGACGCGACCGCAGATACAGGAAGTGGTTCTCTGAGCGGAATGTTCGGAGAATGAACCTTTTCCGGTACTGCTTCTGTTGTACATGTTGCCTCTTTTTGCTTTGGTTGCCGGGAATTTGCGTGTTCTGCCAGCACCAGGGTGCAGAGCCCCAGCACAAATTCCACACCGGGGCGCATTTCCGCCTCTACCACAGATACACCGTTACAATACACGCCGTTGACAGAGGCGTTGTCCCGTATGTATACGCGACCGGATGAGCACCGAATATAGCAATGTAAGCGGGAAAGATTGCTTTCCCCCGGCAGTGAGATGTCACAGCTGTCCAGTCTGCCGAAAGAAATTTGCTCTCCCTCCTGCAGGTTGAGGGGGAATTCTCTCTTGTTGCCGAGACTGTCGATGGTTCGGAGTACGCGCATGGTGGTTTATCTTGTGATTTCTATGCCGCGTTCCGCAGCTTGCTTTATCAGCGTGTCGAGCACCTTACCGATAAATGATGTATGATCATTTGTTTGCAGGCTGTCGATGAGTCTCTGACGCTCGTCAGCCAGTTTTTTCACGGTGTCGAGTATCTGTGTTTCATCAGCCAGGCCTCTCAGTTCCGGTGGGAGATTACCGCGCCCGCCCAAGGCATCCACCGTGCAGGAATCCCCCAATTGGCGCCCCTGCTCCACGGCATCCTGCCGGTATCCGCGCAGAAGCTGCTCCAAATGTTGCCGTGCCCAGTCATTGACCGCGCGTGAATCTGCCAAATTGGGAAGAGCGGGGCGGGAAGCATGAGCTTCTTTCAGTGCGTTCTGTTCTGCGGGGGAGCCCAGCGGCAGCAGCGGCATGTTGTACAGTTTCTCTATCAGTGCACCGCGGGATAAACGCATACTCGGTGCATTCCCGGCATCATTCATATCAAAAGTAAGCCCCTCGCCGCCGCCGAGTCGGGCAGCGGTTTTCCATTCCGTATTGCTTTCTCCGCAGTGAATGGTGTTGACTATAATGCCCAATTCCTGGGCCGCGGCCAAAGCATCCCGGTAATTGACGTGCCCCTGATCAAAAGATTCGTTGCCGGCGATAAAGATTACCCTGAGCAACTGGCGGCGTTGCCGCTTGTTCCACGGGTAGTTTTTGAGAGCAAAATCAATGGCGGCACCGCAACTTTCAAATGCTCCGTCGCAGTTGACGGATAAGATTTTATCCTGCATTGCATCCAAATCCAGCGTGAATGGTGTCAGCTCAAAGGGAGCACCGCTATTTTGGGATTGTCCGTAAACCACTATCCCGACATTCACACTGGCCTGTTGCCCGTTGATGCGGCATTCTCCCAGAGTGCGCAGCAGTACCTCCAGCGAGTTGGATACAGCCTGAAAGAGTCTGTCCATACTTCCTGAGGCATCCAGAGCCAGCACTACCTGAACATCATCATTGTACCCCATGGCCCCGCCTGAGCCTTTACCTCTGTTTCTTCCGGTACCGCGTCCTCCGCGCCCGCCGCCGGTGCTTCCGCTGCCGTCTCCCTGCAATTCTCCCAAACCGCTCCCCAGATCCACGGAGATGGTATCGGGAATCTCATCCGTATCCTCAAACTCCACCTCAATGGTATCCGGAAGCGGTATGGCCTCTGCCATGGAAATGATGACGGGGGTCACGGTGACCTGCACCGGTTGTATTGCCCCGGCGGCGCGTGCTTCCTGCTGTTCTGTTTCCTCCTGCCCGCCGGTCGGCTCTTGCCAGGCGGTGAAAGACGTGTCAGGAGGCGGCGGGTTGATGATGAGTATCAGGTACATGACCACACCGGTGAACAGCATGAAAAGAATGGCCACTATGGTTGCCAACCTTGCCAGCTTGATACGCAGTTCACGCCAGATTTTGGTGGCTCGGCGTGTGGAGCGAACGTGTATAGCCATGGTTTCTTTTTCTTTACTGCTGTTTGTTGCCTTCCTGAATCCCGCTGGTTCTCAGGAGTGATTCTACCATGGCATTGCCGGACATACGGGCATAATCCAGTGCTGTGCGCCCCGCGTTATCCTTTGAATTGAGCAATTCTGCGTTCATTTTCTGCAGCACGGCTTGAACTATATTCGTGTTGCCGCTGAGGGCGGCATGCATAAGCAGTGTTTCCCCGGCATTATTGCGCATGTTCACATCTCCCCCCGCTGCCAGAACCGCTTCATACACCGCCGGATTGCCCCGCCGGGCTGCCTCAAAGAGCGGAAAACTGCCCCACGTGTCTGCCTTGTTGGCGGCGGCTTCATTTTTTAAGATCCATGTGACCACTTCCGGGGTGGAATGCCGCACGGCAAGGGCGCTGAGATTGTTGTCCGAACCCAGGTGGTGAACATAGAGCTGCACAGCCTGCAGGTTGCCGCTGCGCAGGATAGATAACAGGGAATCTTTGCGGCCGACGGAATGGTGCCAGAGCTCTTTCCCGAACAGTTTGGCTCCGCGTTTCAGGATTTCGGGATTTCCGCATTGAACCATCAGTTCGCTGAGCAGTGTACCGTCTTTCATGGGGAAATTCTCCAGCGTGTCACAGCTCAGTAATTCCAGGACAAGCGAGAATTGTTCCTTCTGCAGCAATTTGCCTACCAACGGACCGTCCTGCAACGGGGTGTCTGCCGGTAAGCCGGCTTTGCAATACTGTGATACCTTATCAAAATCGGTTTGATCTATGGCTGCGTCTATTGTTTCAGCCAGCCGTTCGGCCAGTATTCCGCTTCCGGTGTTTTTGTCATAATACAGTGCTGTATGCCCCTTTTTATCTTTCAGCAGCAAATCGGCGTTTTCCTGGAGCAGTATATCAATGGCTTCTGCGTTGCTGAACCGTGCAGCATGCATCAGCAGCGTGCACCCGGATGCATCCTGCAAATTGACATTGGAACGGTTCTGTGCTTTAAGAGCCAGGGGTTTGACCTCTCTGATCATGCCGTCAACCCGTCTTTTTTCGCGGCTCAGCCGTTGGCGCAGGCTTCGCAGGGTCTTTTTTTGTTCCGGGTCATTTTTTGCCATAGCTTCAGCTCTTTCCAGCTCAGCTACAGTACCGCTCCGTTCAATCGCGCTCAGAAAATTGTTTGCCGAAAACGCAGCTGTCGCCGGTGTTGTCCAAAAAAGTGCAACACTCCACAGCATTATCCCGATACGACCCGTCATTACCCGGTTTCTATATCACACTTCCATGCCTTGCGTCAATCATTTTGTTATTGCAATGCATGCAGCCCGGGCTTTACCGGGCAGTTTGGCGGAAATGGGGTTTATATCAGGGCGTTTCTCATGTCGCCGGTTTCAGTGTAGGCGGTGTGGAAAGCGAATGCTTTGGCGAGATTGTGCGGGGTGTGCCCCTTGGGGGTCAGGGCTACATAACGCCGCAGCAGCTCGCGGTAGTCCGGGTGGGCACAGTTTTCAATGACCTCCACGGCGCGTTCACGCGGTGATTTGCCGCGCAGGTCAGCCACGCCCTGCTCGGTGATGATGATGTCCACATCGTGCTCTGTGTGGTCGGTGTGGGATACCATGGGCACAATGGCGGAAATAGCACCGCCTTTGGCCACGGAGGGGCAGGAGAAGATGGTGTAGGCGGCGGCGCGGGCAAAGTCGCCGGAGCCGCCGATGCCGTTCATCACGCGGTTGCCGAAGAAGTGGGTGGAGTTCACGTTGCCGAAGAGGTCTGCCTCAATGGCGGTGTTCATGCAGATGAGGCCCACGCGGCGGGCAAAGGCAGGGTCGTTGGAGATTTCCTGCGGTCGCAGGATGATTTTGTTGCGGAAAAAGTCAAAATTGTCGTAGAGGTATTGCAGTTTTTCGTCAGAGATATGCAGGCAGGCACTGGAGGCAAAGATACAACGCCCCGCAATCATCAAATCCATCACCGTGTCCTGCAATACTTCCGTATACATCTGGAAAGCGGGGATGATTTTTGACTTGCCCACGGATGCCAGCACGGCGTTGGCCACATTGCCCACACCACTCTGCAGTGGCAGGAATTGCGGGGGGATGCGCCCCTCCCGGTATTCCTTTTCCAGAAAACGCACCATGTTGTCGCCAATCTGTTCCGTCACGCCGGAAACGGCCTTGAATGGAGCGATATGGCTGGGCTCATGCGTGTGGATGACTCCCACAATCTTGGCGGGGTCTACCTTGAGCGTGCGCGTACCCACGCGGTCGCTCAGGTGGTTGAGCGGTATATAGACGCGGTGGGGCGGGTCTGCCGGCATGTAGATGTCATGCAGGCAGCGCAGTTTTTCCGGGTCGTGGTAGCTGTTCAATTCCAGGATGATGCGGTCTGCCAGCAGGCAGAACGTGGGGGTGTTGCCCTCGCTCGTGGTCAGCGTCAGCTCACCGTTGTCCGTCACCTCACACACTTCTACGATAGCCGTTGTGACGCGCGGCAGGTGCCCGTAGCGCATGGCCTGCGCCATCATGGATACGTGGGTTTCCACGTACTGAATCTCGCAGTTATTGATACCGTTGCGGGTCTCCGGGCTGCTCTGGTAGGGCATGATGCGGCTGAGAGCTTCTGCCTCTGCCAGCACACCGTCTACCAGAGTGCTGGTGGTCGCGCCGGTCATGAGGCTGATTTTCCACGGCCTGCCGGCAGCGTGTTCCGCTTTGGCATGCTGCGCCAGTGCCGTGGGCATCACTTTCGGTGAGCCCGCGTTGGAAAATCCGCTGAATCCCACAACCTCGCCATCGCGTACCATGGCGGCTGCCTGTTCCGGTGTCAGGACATTGTATCGCATCGCAGCTCAGTCTATCACAAAGTTAGAGAGTAGTCTAGAATAAAATCTGAAATAAAAATCCCCGGCAGGCTCAAAGTGAGCGTGCCGGGGCGAAAAACTCGGAAAGGAGGTGAGAGAATTAAGCCTTGGCTTCCTCTTCTTCCTTCTTCTCCGGCATCTTGCCGGTGGAGAAGTACTGCTCGATTTCCTCGAGGGTACGGCCCTTGGTTTCCGGCATGAAGAAGGCGGCGGTGATGAAGTAAATCACGGTGAAGCCGGCCAGAGTGAAGAAGACGGAGGAGTAACCCAGCGCACCGACCCAGGGCAGGAATACGCCTGCGATGGTGGTGGATACACCCTGGTTGATGAGCAGGGCAATGGCCATACCGTTGGCGCGGATGCGGGTGGGCATCAGCTCAGAGAGAGCCAGCCACACGCACACGCCGGGACCGGCAGCGTAGAAGGAGATGAACACCACGAAGAAGCCGGTGACAAGCCAACCGGTGGTCGGGGTGGGCTTCATGCCGATTTCGGCACGGGTGATGGTGATTTCCTTCACGGAGCCTTCAGGCAGCGGGGTGCTCCAGAAGCAAATCTTGTCCAGGAAAGTGGGGGCGAGAGCGGTATCTTTCTTCACGGAGATGGCAGAGCCCTCAGCCGTGTCGGCGCGGAGCTCAGCTACGTCCTGCTTGCTGTCCAGCCCCTGCTTGTAGGTGACGATGAGCTGCATGCCGGGGGCCACGGATTCACCCTGCATGAATTCGGGGTGAGCGGTGGCCACCTCAGGCTTGGCAACGGCCTGTTTCACGGCATCAGCCACGGAGATGTTGAGGCTGTTGTCGGAGAGGGCGGCGGCCACTTCCTTTGTGACATCCACGCGGTTGCTCTCCACGCTGTAGAACATGGCACCCACGCCGCAAAGACCGGCGATGATACCCAGCGTGCCCATCTTGAGCAGGAAAGTGCGGCCTTTCTTGTCCACCAGAGAGACAGCCACGATGGTCATAATCATGTTGACAATCTTGATGGCGAAGTCAGCCCAGTTGGCCTGGGAACCTTCCAGACCGGCCTGCTGGAATACCTTCACGGAGTAGTTCAGCACGGAGTTGATGCCGGTTGCCTGCGTGCAGGCCAGCACAATCACAGCCAGAATGAAGGGAATCACGTACTTGCGCTGCAGGAGGGAGTCACCCTTGGAGGCTTCCTTCATGGCTTCTTTCTGAGCCTTCTCGGCCTCGTCGGCAGCAATCATTTCATCCAGAATCTCCTTGGCAGCCACATCTCCGTTGTTGGAGGCAAGGGAGAGCAGAGCCTCTTCCTTGCGCCCACGGTAGTACAGCCAGCGCGGGGATTCCTTCAGCTTGCAGGCACCAATCATGAGGATGATACCGGGGATGGCAGAGCACCAGAAAATCGTCTGCCAGGCCATAATCTTGTGCTCGGCGGTCACGGTCACATCTGTGGCGGCACCCACGAGCATGGTAACCACCAGACCGATGACGGCGGCGAACACCAGACCCACGGTGAGCAGCAGCTGGAACATGCCGGTACCCTTACCGCGTGAGTTGGCATCCAGACACTCTGCCAGGTACATGGGAACAACCACGCCGACCAGACCGGCGGAAGCCCCCTGGAGGATTCGGCCACCCATGAGCATTTCAAACACGCCGTTGGAGAAGCAGATAATCGGAATGCTCAGCGTGAACAGGAAAGCTGAGATGATGATGACCTTCTTGCGGCCCAGCCATTCGGCCAGCATGCCGGCAAAGAGAGAGGAGAGCACCGAGCCGAATAGCACGGCGGCCACCACGATGGAAATCTCCTGCGGGGTGTAACTGGAGGTTGCCTCGATATAGGGCACAGCGGCGGCAATCACGCCTACGTCAATGCCGTAGAGAAGACCGCCCAGACCTGCCATCACCATCAGGTAGGTGGCGTAGCGTTTCACTGAAGCGGGAAGTTCAGCTTTAATTGTATCGGTACTCATAACGCGCCTATTATATCAGCTACTTCTTGCTTGGCAACCCTAAATTTCGGGCAGAAGCGGCTTTTTGACGCCTTTTTGACGGTATGCGGACAAGACTCCGGATCAACTTCGATTTAACTTTGCGCTATGGACTTCACAATCTGTAGCTTTGGCAATCAAAGAGCAATTCAATATAACATTAGCAGATCGTTCTGTGCGATGTTATCTTGCCGCGTGGGGCTATACCCCACAACGCCCCATTAGAAGAGCCTATGAACAGGACAATGAAGCAGTAAAGAAATGGAAAGCCGAGCAATACCCGGCCATTAAGGAAAGAGCAAAAGCGGAAAAAGGAGAAATCCATTGGTGCGATGAAACGTGCGCCAAAGCGTGCCAGCACAGACCCAGAGGATACGCACCAAAAGGTAAGACACCGGAGTTCCGACCAATTGCGAATCAAGGAGTAAAAGTCAATATGATTTCGTCTATTACGAATCAGGGCAAGGTTCGATTCATGCTCTCCGACAAAGCCTTTAATGCAAAGCTGTTCAAGGAGTTCATGCAGAGGCTTATAAAGGACACCAACCGCAAAGTGTTTCTTATTGTGGATAATTTACGCGTCCATCATGCGTGTTGCAACAAACCCTGGTTAGAAAAAAATATCGATAAGATAGAGCTCTTTTATCTGCCTGGTATATCGTTCGGTAAATGATTCCACAAGTTTGCAAAGGATAAATGGGAATTTGAAGGACAATGGTAAGCATTCGATGAAACAAAGATTTTGACAGATAAGCTAAAATGAAGGGATATGAACTTTATTCCTTCAAACCGCCCTATTCACATTTG
>JAFQEY010000080.1 GCA_017398765.1 Akkermansia sp. | reverse complement strand
TGTTGATACCCCCTACATGCAGTACGATATAAGTATGCTGATAGAAACACCCCGTGTATATTGTCCGCATTGTCACAAATTTGCTGTTATCCGTCCAGAAGCTGTTCATCCAAGTCGAGGCATGACGTTGCGTCTGATGGGGTATATTTCACGGCTCATGCAGGAAACAAGCGCACGACTTCTTTCCGGGATTCTCCGACTCTCTCAAAGTAGTATTCTGAGGGCAGATAAATACATCCTCGAACTCACAAATAAAGCGCGCCCCATAAACATGCATGGACGCCACGGTCTCATCATAGATGAAAAGTTCCTGGGACGAGATAAAAAGTTTGTTACCTGTGTTATTGATGCTTATACAGGCGAGATTTTATGGTTGAAGGAAGGCAAGAGTGCGGATAGTCCGGAAGAGTTCTTCAGCGAGCTTACGTTGGAGCAGAAAGAAGATATAGAGGTGGTGAGCATTGATAGAGGCAATGCATATCTCAAAGCTCTTCGGCAGCATTTACCTCACGTAAATGTTTCATTTGACCCTTTTCACATTGTTAAGAATATCAACGATGGTATCGATGAGGTGAGAAGAGAGGTATGTAAGAAATTGGGAAAAGAAGAGAAAAAGCTCATCAAAGGCAAGCGATACCTGCTTCTTCGCGGGGAAGAAAATCTGCGGGAAGATAAGCAAGAAGAGCTTGAAGAGCTGCTTCAAATCAATAAGCCTCTCCAAGAAGTGTATCTGCTTAAGGAGGAAATCAGGTTGGTATTTCAGTTTTCCAGTTTTGAGAGGTGTTCTAAGGCTTTTGAAAAATGGCTCACATTAGCATCTGCTTCGTCGTTGAAGCCATTCAAGCGTCTGGCCAAAACGCTCTCCAAGCACACAGAACAAGTACTAAACTACTTTCGCTTTCGTCTGTCCTCCGGTCGTATTGAAGGGGTAAATTCGATGATTTCACGCATTCAACTCAAGACGCGAGCCCTCCCATCCATCGAATACCTTTGGCTTAAACTCAGGCAGCTAACCTCCCCGTCACTCACGCGCCTTTTTTGACGCAGTGCCGTTTATTCGTACCCTAGAGCGCGTAAGAGGGAATTAAAGGCCTCCTGAACCATATCGCCGAACCATTTACCGATGTCATCCGAATAGCGGTACAGGATGCAGCCAAAGGCGATAAGTGCCAGCGCACCGGCTATTTCCTTGATGTAGTGGGTGAATATCTGCCAGCCGGTCATTTCTTCTTCCCGGGGGGTGGATTTCTTTTTCTTGGCCATAGAGATTATTTGAGTGTAAAGGTTCCGTGATGCATCATGGGGGTACCGGTCTTGCTGGTATCGGAGCAGGTGGCCGTGCCACTATCGGGGGTATTGAATTGCAGGGTAAAGACTTTCTCCGACCAGCCGGAGGCATAGTGGCCGCCGGGTGACCACTGGGCGCGGCGAATCACGGTGGCTGTCGCATTGCCGGTGCGGGTATAGCGCAGCTCAACGATGCTCCAGTCCTCATCCACTGCCACGGCACCCTCTTTTTCCACATTGGCATTCTTCCATTTTACCGAGCAGGACTCCGCCAGCGAGGGAGCGGTAAAGGTGAGGGTCTTGCCGACTACGGAAGCGGGCGCACAACCAACGGCACTCGCCCGGCTGATGATTTCTTTGATAGCAGCAGCGTTCGGCGCATCGGCGGGCAGCTCGCATGGCTCTCCCCGTTCATTGGTGATGCGGCGGTTGGGGCTATGTTTCAGCAGCCACCTCACCAGCTCCGCGTTGCCCTCCTCTGCCGCGCGGTACAGGGGCGATTTGCCATCGTAGGGCATGCCTTCCTCCTCGCGATGGAGAATCATGTGGGGCAGCGCAGCCAGAGACAGCCCATCCTTGCGGCGCACCACCTGCTGATACATGCGGCGCTGCTCCAGTTCGCGGAGAATCCTCTCCACGAACATTTCTTCGCTGACCTTGGCATTCAGCACACGGGTAAGCAGTATCGCGGGTGTCTCCGTCATGTTCATAGCGAGAGCAAACGGCCCGGTGCCGGATTTCACGCAGCGGTACAGCATCCGGGCACATTCCCTCGCCCTTTCATCCTTTGCCGGGATGCAAAAATCTGGGGATTCCATCTCATAACCGCTGAAGGCTAACTCGAGATAAGCGGCGGCCTCTCGCGCTTCTGCTTCATCAATGGCGGGGCCCTCATAAGGTTTGTCTCGCCACGCGCGAGCCTCGCTCAGAATCGCTTTGATGGCCGCTGCATTTCTGCCGCCCACGCAGGCATCAATGCCGGCACCTTTTTCGGTGTACGCCTGCAGGTCAGCCCCATGTTCCACCAACCAGCGCACCAGCTCCACATGGCTCAGACCGCAGGCATAGTGCAGGGCGGTATTGCCCTTGTAATCCGGATTGGTATAGGAGGCGTCCTGAGACAGCATCACGTGGGGAAGGAGCGTGGTCAGACGGGCCTGATACAACTTCTCCGTGGCATTGCGGGGAACCATCTTTTCAATATCCCACAGGATTTCCTGCAGCCCGTCATCCAGTATTTCCGGGTCGCGGGCAATCTGCTCCATGGGTAGCTCCAGATGGGCTATGTCGTCTGCCTCGTTCTGCACGGTAAAGACAGCACCGCGGAAGTAGCGGGTATTGCCGGCCTCGTGCCAGACAATCTCAGCTGAGCCTGTGTTTTTGTCAATGAAACGGAGGACAATATCTGCGCTGAAATCCTCACTCAGCAGCTTTACCTTGCTTTGCCCGGCATCGTAGGTAACGCTGACTTCGGCATCGAGATCAGGGCAATAATCGGTCACCGCAGTAAAGGAATCCGCAGCGGGGAAATCCAGTACAAAGTCCGTGAGGTCGGAGAGTCTGTACCAAGGGCTCTTGGCGGGTTGGTTCAGCCCCACCCGCGCCACATCGGTATCAGCCATGGCAATGCGGATACACCGGCCTGACATGGTAGGCAGCTGCTGTGCTGCCCACAGCAGCTGCGGAGCAAGCACCAAGGCCGGAAGCAGGGTTCTGTACATCATGGCTGTTTTTTTGTGTTCACTTATTCCTTGCTCGTTTCAACACGGGAAATATCGGCGTAGTCAATTTCGTCCTTGCCTTCCAGGAACTTAATCATGCAGGCCGCTCCGTCCGTCTTGAGCGAAACGCCGGTATCAGCGGGCATGTCAGCTGTGGTGGCACAGAGATAGGAGTTGATGGCCAGCGTGTAGCGGGCTTCCGGGTTAATGGGTGTGCCATCTGCCAGGCAGGCAGAGGTAATGCGCAGACGTGCAGAATCTTTGGGCCATACGGCCTTATAGCTCATGCCTGACACGCAGGGCGCGCCATGGTCATCGTTCTGGGTGATGTTTTCCAGCACGCGGATAAGCTCGGCGCCGGTAACAGTCATGCGAATGGTATCATTACCGAAGGGGTCCAGGCTGTATACATCAGCTACGGTGAGGGGGCCGGCGGGGAAAGAATCCAGACGCACATTCCCCATGTTGACGATAGCGATTTCTGTTCCGACGCAACTGCGGATGGCATCAGCCATCATGCAGCCCAGACTCTCGCGGCGGGGAATATCACGTTTTACGGTGGTGAGCACACGCTTGAAGAAGGGCTGGGCTTTGATTTGCTCCACCATGGCAGTAGTCTCGGTATCTGCTTCGTAGGCACCCAGCGGAAGCAGCTCGGCCTTCTTGCTCACCACTTTTCCGTCCTCTACCTCCAGGGTAAGGCGGGTCAGGTATTTGAACTTGTTCTGGGTCTGGGTGATGAGCACGCCATTCTCGAGGTGGCCGTTTTCCACCTTGGTGTGGCTGTGACCGCCGATGATGGCATCGGCCTCCGGGAATCGGCGGGCAAGCTCAATGTCGGTTTCGAAGCCCAGGTGGGTGAGCAGGATGAGCACATCACACTGGCTGCGGAGATACTTATAGTGCTCGGCCACCTTGAGCGGATCCATGAAACCGATGCCCTTGCACATGTCCGGGTGGGCATCCGGGCGACCGTTGGCATCTACCTGCAGCAGGCCCAGCACACCGATGCGCACACCGTTGCGTTCAAAAATCTTGTAGGGTTTCAGGTCAATGCCATGCTGGTCTGTGGGGAAGACATTGGCGCTCACAAAGTCGAAATCGGCGGCATTGATGCAGTAGGCCAGGGCTGCGGGGCCACTGTCAAACTCATGATTACCCAGAGCCGACAGGTCGAAGCCGATGTGGTTCATGAGCTGAATCATGGCGATACCGGGATGGTCGCCGCAGTCCACATAGGGGCTGCCGGTGCGGTTATCGCCGGCAGAGAACAGGAGCAGCTGCGGGGCTTTTGCCCGCTCTTGTTTCACGCAGGTGGTCAGACGTGCTACGCCATCAATATTGGCGTGCATATCGTTAATCCCTAGTATGGTGACCTGCTCGGCAAATACAGTACCGAGCATGGCCAGGAGAGAAAAAAAGGCGGTCTTTTTCATGTGTGCGGAAATGGGGTGAAAATCAGCGGGGAGAGGTAGTGAAGATGTGGCGGCCATCACTCATGGGACTATCGGCCGCAATTTCATTGCCCCAGGCATCGAAGAAAGACCCCTCGCAGAGCGGGAGCCCGGCATCGGTACAATAGCGGCGTACGGCATCAATAGCCGTGGCTCCTGAGAAAATGCGGACGGTGGTGTTGTTGACGTAGACAATCATGGTGCCGGAACAAGCGTAATGGTTGCGGTGTGGGGTGTGGCTTCAAACTTGGCATCGGGTTCGCCCTCGAACCCCAGCATCTCGCCGCTCAACCGGAAAAAGTAACTGTTAGCGGTGCAGGAAACAAGCTCCATGCGGCCATTGAAGTGAACCGCCTTGCCATCGCCCACGCCATCGAATGAAATTTCAGCCCGGCGGCCCATGGGTTTGTAGGCAAATATCTTGAGTTTGGGCATGGGGGCATTTTCTCCCATTGTGTATGTCACCGGGCCGGTCTGCCCGGTTTTGGTGCCTGTCAGGCTGATGGTGCAGTAATCCAGCGCAGCAGGCACCGCCAATGACTGCTTTTCTGCCGGCACATGGGAACACGAGGAGCATACAATGCCCGCGCAGGCAACGCCCAAGAAAGAATAAGCTCGAAAAGGAGTCATGCCGGAATATTGGTTTTCGGGTTCAAAAGTGCGGGGTGCCGGAGCACCCCGCTGCATATAGTTGATGTTGTTTGCTTTTTTACTCAGCAGATTCGCTTGGAGCGGATTCTACAGCAGGAGCCGGCTCATCCTTCTTGGCAGCCTTGGCGGCAGCACGCTTCTTGATGAGCAGATAGAGTAAACCACCGGCGGCAGCCAGCAGCACAATGCCGAGAATCGGGCGGTAGAACAGCCAGGCAACAGCAATCGTGATGAGTGCCACAGGCGTGGCGATGAGGAAGGCAAGAATGCCGGTGCCGATGCCGATGAGATCACCCAGAATGGGCAGGACATCGCCCAGAACCTCAAGCGGCTTGAACACCATCTTGAGCCCCATGTACATCATCAGCCAGCCCACGATACGGAGAATCCAGGTCATCATGGTGTTGGCATTCTCGGCATTCTGGAACATTTCTTCCTTGGTCTTGGTGCCGGTTTCAAGCAGGTCTACGGTGTAGCCGCCGGCGGCAGAATCCTTAGCCACATAGGGAGCGAAGGTGGTGCCGGTCTGTACGGCCACGATGCTCACGGGCATTTCGGCAGGAACCATGGTCCAGGAGATACGCACATCACCCACCTGCGGGTTGCCGGGGTTGGCTGTGCCCTGTACGGTGCCGGTTGCAACGGTGGTGGCAGGCTGTACCATACCGGGCTGTACCATGCCGGGTTGAGCCACGGTGGGCTGCACGGCGGGTGCCGTGTTGTATGCAGGGGCAGGGGTGCTTGCAGTGGTGCTCACGGTTACGGCGATGGGGGTACCATTTACGATAATCTGGCCGGCAGAAGCGGTCTGACGGATGTAGGGAGCCAAAGCACCTGTGGCCAGACGCACATAGCTCTTATTCTCGATGGTGAACAGAGGCAGAGAACCATAACCGGGGATGTCAGCATATTGCACCACAGGAGGAGCGGGCCACACAAAACCATTGCCGGGAACCGTGGCGGTAATGGCATGCAGTGTACCTGCGTAATAAATGCCGTTGGGGGTTACCGGGGTGGGCGTACCATCGGGCGTAATGACAAAGGGCACGCCATCCACGTTCGTCACAGACATGCGGTTGGGCTGGATGGTGGGCACCGTCACAAAACCGCCCATGGTGGTCTGCGGCACGGCACCGATGTTCTCAGCAGGAACCGGCTGCGTGGCTCCCGGCTGTACCATGCCGGGAGCCATCATTCCGGGCTGCATGACACCGGGCTGCATGGTGCCGGGCATCATGCTGCCGACGGGGAAACCAACGTAGGCATAGTTGCCGGAAATGGTCACGCGGCCTTTCAGGGATTCAGGAATATACTCGGGCTTCAGCTCAACCGCCTTGTCACCTACAATGCGATTAATCTGGCTCTTGTTCAGCTCGAATGCGCCATAACGGGCATTCTCGGCAACAAGGGTTCTGGCCGTAGCTTCAGGCATGAATACCTGATTGTTGTGGCCGGCTTCACGGAAGGAAGAAGAATCCACGGGTTTGCTCACCCACTTTTTGGCGTAGGTGTAGGTGGTGACGGTGGTCTCAGACCCACCCAAATTCTTTTTCTTTTCTTTTCTCTCATTCTCAACCCACTGGTAGAACTCTACCTTGCGGGTCAGGCGCATGGCCTTGGGTGCCAGATTGGGGAAAAGGTCATCGGTAAGCACATCATCTGTAACGGCCTTGCCGGTGACATGCACCAGTTTGCCGTCCATGGCGGCATCTATTGTGTCAGCGTTGGGAAGCTGGACGCATACAGATGCCCCCTCTTCCAATGCCTTGGCGGTCTTTACCGCGCGGCCTTCGTTCCAGAAAAGCAGGGGGATACCCGCGATGAAGAGCAGGCCGCCTATAGCGACGCCCTTGATGGAGCCCCCGAGGCGACTGCCCCAGCTTTCCGTTGTTGTTTCAGTAACTGCCATAATCGTTGTTTTGTTGTTTGGTTTCAGTTGGACTCGGGAAGCAGTTCAGTCATTTTTCAGCGTGAAAGTGCCTTTATAATGAATGGACTGCGCCCCGATGGTGGTGGGTTTCCCTGTAACGGTACAGGAGGCCTTCCCCTCGGTGGGAGAGGTGAAGATGAGCTTGTACGAGCGCTTGTACCAGCCGTTGCCGGAATCGGAGGATACAGACTCGAACTCCGTCACGACGGTGGCGGTATTCTTGTTGATTTTCTGGTATGTGTTGGAAAGACGCACGCCGTTGATACCATCAATCCTGCTGTCAGACTCAAACTTGTTGCTGTCTTCGGGCCATTGTGCAAGGTAGTAGACCCCGCTGTCCTCAGGGTCGAGGATGTTGTATTGTTCCGGATGGGGAAGCGGTGCTTCCACGCGGGACTCCTCGCAGCGGAATTGGAACACCATGCCCCCAACCTGTTCGGGAGCCATATCGCTCACCTGTTTTGCTGCTGCTTCATCTCCCGCCGCAGCGGCCAAGCTGAAGAAATAATCGGCCAAGGCCTTGTCTTTGGGTACGCCACGCCCCTGGCGGTAGCGCCAGCCCATCCAGCGGGCTGCGGTAGCATCCCCTCGCTCCGCCGCTTCCTCATACAACACGATGGCGTGTGCCTCGTCCACCGCCTTGCCGTTCTTACCCTCGGCGTAACACACACCCAGCTCGCGGATTTCCTTCGGGCTCAGTCCTATGATTTCATCTGAGCTATCGCTACCCTGTCCCTCCGTGGCGATTCCCTCAGCTTCGGGCACCACGGGCAGATTTCCCCGGTTGTCCTCCAGTCGGGGGTCGGCGCCTTTCTGGAGAAGCACATGCTGGGCCAGAGAATGACCGGTCAGGTGCAGAGGGGTGCGCCCCCGGGCATCGCGGGCGTTCGGGTCGGCTCCGTTATCCAGCAGAGCAGCCATGGCTTCAGCCTGATTGTAGGGTAAATCCAGCCCCTTGTGCTCATCGGAATAGCCATACACGGCATCATCTGCCAGAGCGCAGATGAGAGGAGCCGGTTCCTTGCCCGGTAGCAGCGTGACCTTGTAATTGACCTCCGGTCCTTCCTCGAACATAGCAACTATCTGTTCGAGCGTGTCTCCCCGCTTGATTGCTTCCTCCAGCTCCGCGACTGTGGTGGCAGCCGCTGTTCCCCCGCCTGTTACAAGCAAAGAGAGAGCCATCATGCGTATGAATACTTGTCTTATGTCAGAGATGTTCATTTCTATACATTCACTCGAACCTACCGAATTAGTATATAGATTTTCAAATGCGATGTAAATTTTTATATTGATATTCAACACATAAAAAAACATTGAAACGCATCTCATTGCTCTCAAGCCGGTGCTCTTACGGTGCAAAAATACTTAATTTCAAACGAGCCGGATGTTTTTTTCTGTACATCGCATTTGAAATGCGGTATGCGCGGGTCTGACATTTATGAAGCTTGCCGGAAGATACCGAAAAAGGGGCGGGCAACACAACAGAAAACGCCGCAGCGGGGTGAGCACTGCGGCGTGAGGAAGGAAAGATTGAGTACCGGGGGAGCGTCAGCTGGAGGCGTCGCCGAAGGAAATGATAATTTAG
>JAFQEY010000079.1 GCA_017398765.1 Akkermansia sp. | reverse complement strand
TCTGGAAGCACTGGATATGGCGTTTTCAATCGGTCGTAAGCCGGAAATATTCAACACGGATCAGGGGAGCCAATACACCTCACATGAATGGCTTAGAGAATTGGAAGAACGAGGTATATCTATCAGCATGGATGGTAAGGGCGATGGACAGACAACATTGCAGTAGATCGCTTCTGGCGCACTTACAAACACGACTGTTTCCTGCTCAACGAAGTAAACACATTGGAGGAGGGCAGGCGATTAACAGCTCATTGGTTAACCTACTACAACCGAGAGCGCCCTCATGCACGATTAGATAACCTTAGCCCATCAGAATACTGCCGTCAGAAGGGCTACCCCTCATCGGCGAATTTTTTGCGCGATTTTTCCGCTTCGATACAGCTCGCGTCGCTCCGCTCTGCGCCCTCGCTACGTTCGGGACGCTGCATCTACGCTACAAAATCGCGCAAAAAATGGATTGACCGCCCGCACTGCATTATGCTTAAAACATTTGCGCTCATCCGGACAAAAAACAAGAAGAAATAGCTTATTCGTGTCAAAAGAAGGGCGGCAGCTTAGCTTATTCCTCCGTTAAACAGAATTCCTGTGAGCCTTATCCTTTCCAGTGAATGATTAAAACCTCTAACCGAAGTCCTTTATTTTTCTGCCCTATGCATGCAGAGCCTGCTCTCGGGACAAAAATATTTCTGGCTCATCTGATTTTTCCCGGACATTAGTTCAGCCCGCTGCATTAGTGCTCCTCCCGCACTTCCTGCGGGGTGATGGGGGCTTTGTCCAGCGCACGCCACGCCCAGACAATGTAGGTCAGAACAAAGGGGATGATGAGCGAAACGACACTCATGGTCTTGAGGGTGAATATGCCGGAGCTGCTGTTAGCAATAGTGAGTGAGCTTTGAAGCGATGTCACAGAGGGGTAATAGGCTGTGTGGTTCCAGCCGGCACAAAGTAGCAGTGCCAGCACGGTCAGCACCGCGCCCGCGCCCGCGCTCCAAAAAGCCCGCCGCTTCCCCAGCATACCACCAGCCATGCCGCCGAGCACCAACAGAACCCCAACAAGCAGCAGAGTCAGCACACTCGGCATCTCCAGCAAATTGTTCAGGTATTTGTACGGTGAGAGATACACTAAGCCGCTGTCCGGCATATACGCAAAGCCGGTGGAAAGAAGCCAGCGCACCAGCCACGTGAGGAAAAACAGCAGGAAGAACCCGCTCTCCAAGGGCAGCCGCCTGCGGCAGTTTTCCCGCAATGCTTCATCCGCTATATTTCCGGCAAAATACAGGCACGCCAGCACGCGGGTAAGCAGCAGCACACTCATACCCAGCATGAGGTTCTGCGGCACCAGCGCCGCCTCCAGTCCGTGCCAGGAACTTGCCCAGTAAGAGATAACCGGCATGGCAGGGTTTGCCACGGCGGCTTTGTTTACCACAAATTCCGCCCCGGTGAAAAAGGTGCCCACCGCTGTGCCGATGAGCAGCGGTCCTAAAATACCGTTGAGCAGCAGGAAGATGCGGTAGGTGGTTGTTCCCAGCACATTCCCCCGCTTGAGCTGAAACTCATAGGAAACAGCCTGCACTACAAAGCAGAGCAGAATGAGGACCCACACCCAGTACGCTCCGCCGAAACTGGTGCTGTAAAACAGGGGAAAGGAGGCAAAAAATGCACCGCCGAAAGTCACAAGTGTAGTAAAGGTCAGCTCCCACTTGCGCCCGGTTGCCAGTAGCAGCATGCGGCGCTGCTCCTCCGTGCGCCCCAGCGTCCATATCAGCGATTGGCCGCCCTGCACGAACATGAGAAACACCAGCAGGGCCCCCAGCAGGGAAATAAGAAACCACCAATACTCTTGATAAAAGCTTATGTCGTTCATGGTCAGGTCGATTCAGGTTCCGGTCCGGTGGCTATGGCTTTGCCCATGATGCTCAGCTCCGCCACCAGCAGGAGCGTAAAGAGCACCAGAAAGATGAAGAAAGTAGTCTGCACGGAGCCGGTGTCAAGCCGCGAGATAGCAGCAACATTCGGCAATAAGCCCTGAATGGACCATGGCTGACGCCCGACTTCCGCCACCACCCAACCGGCCTGGCTGGCCAGCCAGGCCAGCGGAATAGTCAGCACCACCGCCAGCTGCACCGGCTTCCACCGTGTCACCCGCTGTCCCAACAGCAGCAGCCCCGCAAACAACACAATAAAATAGCCCCCCAGCATCACCATGATGCGGAAACTGTAAAAAGTCAGCGGCACAGGGGGAACCAGCTCGCGTGGACTCTTCAGATAACCATAGCCGAACCACGGAAAATTCTGACGCAGCGTGGTGAGAGCCGCCGCCTTTTCCTCCGGGTTTTCCGTGGAGCGGTACACCGCCAGCGCATCAATCGCCACGCGCCCACGCTTCATCATCTCCTCTGCAGAGAGTGCCACGCTGCCATCCGGCAGCTTGTACCCACCCTCCAGCAGATTGCGGATACCGGGCACATAGCCATGTAAATCATGCGTTGCCAGGTAGGAGAGCGCATACGGCAGCTCCACCTTCAACAGAAAACGCTCATCATCTGTGCCAGCTGTCCAGTCTGCCCCCGGGCGCAGGATACCGCCCAGCACTAATCCTTGTTCCGTTCCCCCTGCATACAACCCCTCCGCTGCCGCCAGCTTCATGGGCTGATACAGCGCAATATCCCGCCCGCTCAGATGCCCGGTGTGCGCAGTGAGCAGGGAGGCCGCCAGCCCGAACCAGGCCGCCACTCGGATGCTGCTCAGCGCAAACTCCCGATGCTGCCCCCGCAGAAGATACCAACAGCTCACCCCCACCACAAACACTGCTCCCAGTACCCAGGAAGATGTGACGGTGTGGCAGAACTTCACCACTGCCACGGGGGAGAATGCCACCGCCGCAAAATCCACCATCTCATTGCGCACCGTATCCGGGTTGAACTCCATACCCACCGGGTGCTGCATCCAGGCATTCGCCACCAGAATCCACCACGCTGAAAGGGTTGCGCCAATGATAGTGAGCCAGGTGGAGGCCAGATGCGCCCGCTTGCTCACCTTGTTCCAGCCAAAATACATCACCGCGATAAAGGTGGATTCCATGAAAAAGGCCAGAATCCCCTCAATGGCCAGCGGCGCGCCGAAAATATCCCCCACAAACCAGCTGTAGTTGCTCCAGTTTGTACCGAACTCAAACTCCAGGATGATACCCGTGGCCACGCCCATGGCAAAGTTGATACCGAAAAGCTTCATCCAGAACCGCGCTGTGCGCTTCCAGAATTCGCGCCCCGTCCGCACATACAGCGTTTCCATAATCGCCATCACCACACCCAGCCCCAGTGTGAGCGGCACAAACAGCCAATGGTACATCGCCGTGAGCGCAAACTGCGCGCGCGACCAATCTACAAGCGAAGAATCAATAGGCTCCATCGTAAAGAATAACGTTATTTGTTCAGGGCGCGATGCGTTCTGTCAGCTCAGCGGAAACCTGCTGCTGCTTCTCCTGCTCATCCCCCTGCAGATAGGCAGGAAAGAAAAACACCTTCAGCACCGCAAACATGATAAAAAGCTTAATCAGAATAATACACCACAGCGTACGCCCCAGCGTCATCCGCCGGAAACCGTCCGCATAGAACCGCACTATCCTGCTCAGCAGCATGGTGCCATTATAGCCCGAACTACCACCACTCTGCAAGCGGAAAATGCCGCTGCATTCATTTTTGCTTCTTTTATGGTAGGTTTCCGATTATCTTGACGGGCAGATTCCCCTGCGATACAATGTGAGCCACAGCACACACTACGCCATGAAACAACTCATTTGTCCCATCCTCCTGAGCTTGATTCTCAGCTCCTGTCTGCTGAGCCACCAACGCATTCTCGACCATGCATTTGTCTTTGATGCCGTGCGCCTCACCTCCTACAACACCTATTATGAACACGATGGCAAAACCTATATACAAGGACAGCGGGTGCAGATAGCACAACGCGACCCGGATTACCTGTGGTGGAATATCAAAGGCTCCTACAGCTATTATTGGAAAGTAGTACCCGGCTCGGAAGGAGAAATCGTATACCGGGAAGCAAGTCTTCAGCGGGAATACGGTAAAACATGTCTGCACAGTCCGAAAAACAGCGAATGGCAGCAACTTCAGCCCCAACCATCTCGGAAATACCGAGTCAACGGGATTCAGATAAACGGATTTACCTACAAAGAGGATGAAAAAGGGCAACCGCAACTCTGGAGCACGGACAAGGAAAAGAAACTGAGCAGCCGGGCACTCTATGCCCTGCCGGCAGGAGTTGCCGCCCTGGTACTGGTGGACATACCCGTCAGCGTGGGTGCCTGGAGCATAGCGGCCATCGGCTCCGTCATTGCCCTGCCTGCCACCCTGCCGCAGCAACAGACACCCACCCCGTCAACCCCGGTTCCCGTAACAGAAACAGGAGAATAAAAACGTGCGCTCACACACTCCTTTCCATGATGATGAGCAACCCCTCCCACGCCTCATCCGGCGTGGAGTGAACATTGCCAAAATGGCAGCTCAGCACCTTCCACCCCTGGCTCGCGTAAGAATTGAGCGCATTAGCCAGAGTTGCAGCATTCACTCGCCCGCCGAAACAGCAGTCACTGCGATCCAACACCATATATTCACGGCGGCGGCTTGACTTCTTTTCCGGTGCAGCTGTGGCAGAGCGCTTAGCGGCATCCTCTGCCGCCCCCGGACGAGCAGTCGGAACCGCAGAGGTAGCAGCTTTATTCCACCGCAGCAGCCCACCCGCATCCGGAGTCTTCAGTCGTGGCTTGCGACATGCCGCACACGCCTCCGCCACCGTCAGCGTTTGACGCGTTTGAGCATCTGCCAGCAAATGCCCATCCGTCACCCCCGGCATCGCCAGAATAGCGCGCAGCGGCACATGCTTTCGGCTCCAGGTATTACTATTAGCATCCAGAAGATAATACGTACTCATAGAATCAGGAGCATTCATTATTCTCTACATCTGACTCATCTGCAACCTATCTCTATAACAATTACTCCGTCCCGTACGTATTGCCTCAAAAAAAACAGTCACCGAAAAGTGGATGCCTCAAAATTGCGGTCACCGAAACTTTAGCGGATGATTGACTCAAAAACAAGGCAAATCCACCATTTTTCTGCCCCAAAATGACAGCGAGCGTAGCGAGT
>JAFQEY010000078.1 GCA_017398765.1 Akkermansia sp. | reverse complement strand
CTCGCTACGCTCGCTGTCATTTTGGGGCAGAAAAATGGTGGATTTGCCTTGTTTTTGAGTCAATCATCCGCTAAAGTTTCGGTGACCGCAATTTTGAGGCATCCACTTTTCGGTGACTGTTTTTTTTGAGGCAATACGGGGGGCGGGACGGTGTTGCAGAGAGGGCCATTTCAGCCATACGAGCCAACACGGACAATTCTTCCTCAAACTCTGACAGGGAGTCATGCCGTTTGCGGTTGGTCTCAATGGTGACCATGGAACCGGGGGGCAGTACAGAGGGGATGAGACGCGGTATTTCCAGTCTGCCCTGACCCAGCGGTGTGTGGTCATCCACCAGCTGTGAGATATCCCGCATATCAGCTAAATGAAACATGACCGGTTGCAGTGCGCAAAACTCGCGTAATACCTCATCCTGAGCCAGACCGTGGAAATTCGCGGCACAAAGCGCATGCGGAATATCCAGGCAGAAACCACAGCCACAGCTTTCTGTCACGTGCTTGATTTCAGCCGGGGAGGCTCCGCGGCATTCCAGGGTTTTTCCCCGGTCATACGTGATAGCGGGTTTATTTTCAATGAGTGTGCGGGGGTCACCCAGTGCGGTCAGTTGCCGGGCTGTTTCATTGATACAGCCGAATGTACCGCCGTGGAAGATGATATATTGGGCATCCAGCTCATCGGCGAAGCGGCGTGTTTCATCGTAGATGCGGCGATTGTTCTCCGCCTGTTCCGACCGTGCCGGATTGAAGTTGTGTTTGAAATGCGCCGCGTGGATAACCGTGGGAATTCCCAGAGATTTCCACACGGGCAGTGTATCACTTGTACCGGGTACGGCGTAAAGTTCCAAATAATCGTATGAGCCGGTTTCGTATAGCCGCAGTGCATCCCGGGCAAGGCTGTGAACATTGGTTGACCACAGCTTCAGCCCCGTTCGGAATATGCCGGTTGCATTCATATACGGAAAGGGTGGTGCGTGCTTACGTTTTCGGGAGGAAGTAGCGGTGCTGCTTATCGGAAATGGGCAGGGAGGCTGTCTCCATGACGTAGAGCATTTCTTCCCAGAGCCTGCGGCGTTCGGAGATATCAGAGGTGCGCAGGAGGTAACTGGGGTGGTGGGTGACCACCACGGGGATACCATTGTAAAAGCCGTGCTCCTGTTGGTAGGCGGCCAGGGGAAGATTGCCGCGTTGCAGGATACCGCGGGCGGCTATGACACCGAGTGCCACAATGACACGAGGCTGCACCAGCGCAATCTCAAAATCCAGCACCGGGGCAGAGAACCGAATTTCCTTTTCGGTAGGCGGGCGGGTGTTGAGGGTCTGGCGGGGTTGCTCCGGGCGGAACTTGACAAGGTGGGTAATGTAGACTTGCTCACGGGTGAGCCCCATGGCTTTGAGCATGCCGTCCAGCTTGCCGCCGGCAGCTCCCTGGAAAGGCTTGCCGGCTTTTTCGTCATGGTAGTTGGCGGCATCGCCCACGAACATGATATCAGCTGAGCGGTTGCCCTGCCCGAACACGGCAGTGGGGCGCAGCGTGCGGAGGTCGCGCAGCGGTTTCCAGTTCGGCAGTACACGCTCCATGGCTTCCCATGCTTCGGCGGGGTTTTGTCCGCCCGGGCGGAAGAACGGTACCTCATCTTCCGGGCGGGTCTCCACCGGCTCCGGGTCGGGGTCGGGTATGTCATCCAGCCGAACGGTCCGGTGGGGTTGCTGCGGGGTGGGCTGAGCAGTGTTCTGCGGCGCGGGGTCGGCCGTGGGTGGCGGCGTGGCGGTGTACCCCCCATGGCGTGCAGCCAGCATCCAGGCGCGGAGTATGGCGCGTGCGTCCTCATCTACCGGCAGGCGGTCAACACCCTGCTGCTGCAGGGTGCGGAGATAACTGAGCACCATTTCCCGCGTATTCACCGTGTTTGAGATTGCTTTGGATTATGCGCGGAATGTTACCACAACAGACGTTAAAGTCAAGCTTTCGGCTTGCAAGCAGACACAATGCGGGGTATGCTGGGGAGCGTGAAACGCTTTCTGACTCTTCTTCTGGTACTGGTTTTGAGCACGGCTGCATACGCCTGGCAGCAGGTGGACGAGAACGCCCCGGAGCCGCCGCGTGAGTTCCGCGCGGCATGGGTGGCCACGGTGTTCAACCTGGACTGGCCCTCGCGCGCCGGGCTTTCCGCCGGGCAGCAGAAACAGGAGCTGCTCCATATCATTACCCGTGCTAATCAATTAAAACTCAACGCTATTATTCTACAGGTGCGACCAAATGGTGATGCGCTCTACCAATCATCACTGGAACCTTGGAGCGGCTGGTTGAGCGGTCCGGGGGTGAATCCCGGTTATGATCCGCTTGCCTTTGCCATAGCAGAGTGTCACAAGCGCGGCATGGAGCTGCATGCCTGGTTCAACCCCTTTCGCGCCACCGTGGGTGACCGCCCTGTGGGCAGGGGGCACATCTCCCGCCGCAGCCCCGGTTGGTTGCTGCGAGCCGGCAGTACCACCATGCTCAATCCTGCCAACAGCAGCGCGCGTGACCATGTCATGAACGTGATTCTGGATGTTGTGCGCCGCTACAATATCGACGGCGTGCATCTGGATGACTACTTTTACCCGTACCCGCCTCATCATAGGGTGGCAGACGGCAAGAGCCCGGCTCAGCGCCGGGGCTACATTGACGATTTTGTCAAGACTCTCTACACACGCGTGAAAGCCATTAAGCCTTATGTGCGCGTGGGTATCAGCCCTTTCGGTATCTGGCAGCCGGGGTATCCCAGCAGCGTGGAAGCCGGGGTGAATGCTTACGAGCATCTGGCTTGTGATGCCCGTAAGTGGATTGCGCGTGGCTGGGTGGATTATCTCTCCCCGCAGCTATACTGGCGCTGTGAAGGCCCGCAGAGCTTCAATGCGCTCATGGGCTGGTGGAGCAGTATCAACCCCTCCCGCCCCATCTGGCCCGGTATTGCCAGTGTGCGGGTCAACAGCTCCGATGACCCCGGCCGTAAAGCCTCTGAAATAGGCCGTCAGATTGATTATTCCCGGCGGCTGGCCCGCCAGAGCAGCGGCCAGCTTTACTGGAGCTGGAAATCGCTTGGAACCAACCGGGGTGCTGTATGCAGTGAGTTGGAAAAACGCTACACCACGCTGGCGGTTCCGCCCCCCATGCCCTGGAGCGGCTCTGCTCGCCCCTCTCGCCCCGTGGTGCAGGCGCGTGAGGTCAGAGGCGGTTGTCAGGTCAGCTGGCAGAGCGATGGCAGCGCGCGCAAGTGGGTGGTGCAGGTGGGACGCGGCGGCAAGTGGTGGCCCTTGTATGTGCTCTCAGGGGTCAGCCGGCAGGTTATTCTACCCGCAAAAGTGGCAGCCAATATAGACCGTATCGCCATACGCCCCATTTCCGGAACCGGTGTTTCCGGTACACCGGGAGTATTGGCCCGCTGAGAAGTATAATGCAAGTCTGACCGTATTACTTTTTTTTCTTGTCAAGGCGGGGCAGGGGGGGTAGGATAATGCCATGTAGATATTTCCGGCGTTCAATATCAGCTCCGGATTCGTGTATTATTAACCTATCAGCATATTCATTATTATGGCAAATCTGAATAAAGTGATGCTCATCGGCAACCTGACCGCAGACCCGGATGTGCGCACCACACCGCGCGGTACTCCTGTGACGGAGCTTCGTATAGCCGTTAACCGCGTGACCAACGGCCCCAATGAGGGTGAACGCCGCGAGGAAGCAACTTATCTGGACGTGACCTGCTGGGGGCGCACGGGTGAGATTGCGGCGCAGTATCTGGCCAAGGGGCGTCCCGTGTTTATTGAGGGGCGCTTGCAGCAGGACACATGGGAGGACAAACAGACCGGGCAGCGCCGCAGCCGTATCCGCATTGTTGCAGAGAATCTGCAACTGCTCGGCAGCCGAGACGGTGCTCCCCAGGGCGGGGGCAATGGTGGCTACCAGCAGCGCTCCGGCGGTTATAACAACGGCGGTGGTTATAATAACAACGGCGGTGGCTATAGCAACAACGGCGGTGGTTACAACAACGGCGGTGGTTACAACAACGGCGGTTATAACAACAACGGAGGCGGTTACCAGCGGCCTCAGTACCAGCAGCAGAGCCGCCCGCAGCAGGCTCCCTCCCCCATGCCTGCTGAGGAGGAGGACGATATCCCATTCTGATAACAGCTCCTGTGCCGCGCAGGGGGCTACTCTTCTCCTGCGCGGATTTTTTTTTGGATTTACATGAAACTTCGCTCATGTTCCCGGCTTTTAATCCTACCATGGTTGGCAGCGGCTGTTCTGAAGGCAGAGCCGCCGCAGCTTGCGGATGATACCATAGTGGACATGGGTGACCCCTTGCCGCAGGAAACGCCGTCTCCTGCCCAGGTTCCTGCCGATGCGCCGCCCACAGAATCCCCGCCGGAGCCGGCAGCTTTTGTCTCTGCGGAAGAGGAAGCACTGCTGCGAGAATTGGCGGCTGAACGTGCTGCTGCGCCGGGAGGCAAACCGCAGACAGCACGGGCGGATCAGCATGTGGTTTCCCAGAGCCGCCTGTTTTCCGTGAGTGGTGGGGATTCTTTGCGCATGGGTGCCATAGCTTCCCGTGCTGATGATGTGTTCAAGCGGGTGTGCAATCTGCTGACTTTTGATACCACGTGGAAACACTCCATCTCCATCCGCCTGCTTGGTCAGCATTCTGACCCGCCGCGCTTCAATCCCATCCGCATGCGGGTGCGTATCATCGGTGGTCAGCCCAACTTCCAGATTCGTATCTACCCCGGCGGCGGTATTGATTTGCAGAAGCTGGATGCCGCCATCATCTCCATGGTGCTTTATGAGCGCGCGTTAAGGGAGTTGGAGGCAGATGCCTACCCGGACAATATCCGACTGCCGGAGTGGCTGGTGACAGGTATTCAGCAGGCTGTGCTCTGGAAAAACGGGCAGGTAGACAGGGAGTTGTACCACAATCTCTTTAAGCGTGCAGAAATGCTCCCGCCGGAGGAGATTATCTCCATGGAGAATCCCCACCGATTGGATGCCGGCACACGGCAGGTGTATGATGTCTCTTGCGGGGTGCTGGTCATGGCACTGTTGGACAGTCCGGGCGGTCCAATCCAGCTCAAGGCCCTGATTACAGAAGGAGCACTGGATGAGGGTACACCGCGAGAGATGATAACGCGCTATTTCCACGAGCTGGGGGTGGATGAGAACATGCTGGACAAGTGGTGGGCTCTGGAACTGGCTGCACTGGCACTGCCGAAAGCCTCTGAGGCACTGACTCCGCTGGAGAGTGAGGAACAGCTGGTTGAGGCTCTTTCTCTGGTTTACTTTGATGAAGAACTGGGCATTGTCCGCACTGTGAGCCTGGATAATGTGTACCGCCTGCGTGAGCTGCCGAACTGGCAGAAACAATTGCGCCCCTGTGTGGAGCGGCTTGTGGCCCTCAGTGCCTCCTGTTTCCCGGGGTACAGACCCATTGTTATTGAATACAGCCGCCTGCTTGGGGATTTGCTCAGCGGGGCTGACCCGGATAAGCTGCAGGAAACGCTCGGCCCGCTCAATGAGCTGCGCCGCGCTTATGTTGCGGCCTCTGTGCGCGGCCGGGATTATCTGGACTGGTATGAAATCACCCACCTGGGGCATACCAACACCCGTTCCTTTGATGCCTACCTGGCGGCTATGGAGCTGCTGCGGCGTGAAGAAAGCGGCGTAGAGACCCCCATGAGCCGCTATCTGGAAGACATAGAGGCACTGCATCTTCAAAAAGCAGGAGAGCCGCTGCCAAGCCGCCTGCAGGAACAGATTAAGGCTGCCACCGCTCCGCCGGAAGCTCCAGAACACTCAGAACAGGATACAGATGAAGCAACGCCCGAAAAAGAATGAGATATTGCTCCCACCCGGCGGTAAGCCGGACATGCAGCATGAGGCTTCTGCCCGTGCTCAGGGGTTCAGCCGAATATGCGGCATAGATGAAGCCGGGCGCGGTCCGCTTGCCGGTCCTGTAGTGGCGGCGGCGGTCATTCTGCCCATGGGGTATGAGCTGCCCGGGCTCAATGATTCCAAAAAGCTGACAGCTCGCCGCCGGGAGCAGCTCTATGAGGCTCTCATGGAAGATAATCAGGTGCAGAAGTGTGTCTCTTCCGCAGATGTTCGGGAGATAGATGAGCTCAATATCCTGCGTGCCACGCATCTGGCCATGCAACGGGCGGCTCTTGGGCTGACCCCGCGGCCGGATTTTTGCCTGATAGACGGACTCGCCGTGCCCGGTTTTCCGCTGAAATCGCTCAACCTGGTGAAGGGTGATGCCCGAAGCCTCAGCATAGCAGCTGCCAGTATTCTGGCCAAGGTCACACGAGACCGCTATATGAAAGAGCTGGATGCCCTCTACCCGCAATATGGTTTTGCCCGCCATGCCGGGTACGGAACAAAAGCGCATCTACAGGCCATTCAGCAATATGGAGTTACGGAACATCATCGCCGCTCGTTTACACCTGTTGCACAGATGGAGCTGCCCTTGGGATTCTGAAACCCCTCCGTCTGTCCGTTATCGCGGAGCCTATGCTGAGCTGGTGGCCGCCTCCTGGCTGCGGGCTCACGGTGTGAAAATACTGCGCCGTAATTTTCGCGCCGGACACTCCGGTGAAATTGATCTTGTCTGCCGGCAGGGAGATACGCTTGTGTTTGCAGAGGTGAAAAGCACCATTCACCCGGAGCACGGTGCCCCCTCTCGCGCTGTCAACCGCCGCAAGCGACACCTGCTGCGCCGCGGTGCCCGCAACTGGCTCTACATGCTCGGATTCCCCGTGCCGATTCGCTTTGATATCCTTGAAATTTTTCTGAATACGAAAGCACCGCCCTCCGTTACCTGGCGGCAGGCTGCCTTTAGCCTGCATGAGGGCTCCGCCCGCTGAGTTCCCTGAGACAAAAAAAACGCCAACCGCAAAAGGTTGACGTTTTTCAGACTAGGGCTACAGGGACTCGAACCCCGAATAGCGGTGCCAGAAACCGATGTGTTGCCAATTACACCATAGCCCTGTGTTACTTGGAACGGCGGGAGTATACGCCTGCTGAGCCGGGATGTCAAGCTTTATTCTTCATTTTTTGCAGAAAATGCTCTTTTTCTCTAAATAACGGCGTGATTTCAGCGGCTCCGAACGCGAGCACCAGGGAAACAATGAGCCGTGCTGCGACGTGCAGTTTATGCTTGCTGAGAGATTTGTTTTTGATAGAATAGGCGGGATGGCCAGCGGTATATTTCAGCAGGATGATGTATATATGGTTCCGGCAGGAAGTGTGCTCGGGGCGCAGGATGAGTCATGGTGGCTCATATACTCGCCGCTGACCGGACAAAGCCTGCTGTGTGATAGTCAGGAGGCGGTGGCGGTAAGAGAGAGACTGGCAGCTGCGGCCGCCGGTACAGCCCCGCAGGAAGAACCGCTGCGTGCCCTCTTTGCGGCAGATAAGAAGCAGGCCCTGTTGACCCGGACGGTGGAAATACCCCGAATCCGGCGTTTGTGCATTCTGGCGAATCAACGGTGCAATTTTTCCTGTTCATACTGTTATTCCGCACGTGGGCGTAATAAGCAAGAGTTGACTTTTGAGCAGATAATGTCCGCTTTTGAGTGGTTTATTGCGTTGCGTAGAGAACCCGGTACTGCGCTGACGGTAGCTTTTATCGGTGGTGGTGAACCCTTGCTTTCCTGGGGGTGCATCTCTCGTTGTATGGCGGAGATGTCTGCCCGCGCTCAGGCTCAACATGTACAGTTGGGATATATCATCATCACCAACGGCTCACTTATAACAGATGAACACATAGCCTTTTTCAAGCAATACAGGGTCCATGTGCATGTGTCTTTTGAGGTGATACCGGAGATACAGGATACTCAGCGCGGTCAGTATGCCCGCGTTCATGCCAATCTGCTTCGCATGCAGGAGCTTGGGTTGCCCTTTGCCCTGAGGGCGGTTATCACGGAGCTGAACCTGCACCGAATGAGCGAAATGGTGCAGCTGACACGGCTGCATTACCCGGCGGTGCGCCACCTGCGTCTGGAGCCTGTGGTGGATGCAGGGCTTCTTTGTACCCCCGCTGCGGCAGAATCCTTTTACCACCGGTTTTATGAGGGTTTTACCCGGGCAGTGGAAACAGCTGCGGCTCACGGCTTGCAGCTTACCTGTACAGACTATGGCAGTGCAGATATGCTCCGCACGCATTTCTGCGGCCCCCAGGCGGTGCTTACCCCACAGGGGTTTATATCTGCCTGTGAGTTTGAGAGCGATGAGGCAGACGGACACTTTGAACACTACCTGTACGGAAAAATCAGAGCGGGACGCGTGGAGGTGTCACCCGAAGCTTTTGCAGCATTTTATCCGCCCCCCGGTACCTCTTTGCCGCCGGCGTGCCAAACCTGCTGGGCGCGGTGGAATTGCGGCGGCGGCTGCCGCTACAGGCGGGAGCAGCTTGGGGAAGAGGTTTTTGCTCAGTATTGTCAGTTCACGCGTAAGCTGTTGCTCTATACTCTGGTGAGCCGGGTTCGCGCTGCCTATAGAAAGCTGGGCATGCCCGACCCTTTTACCCCCGAGCCGCAGTGAGGTTGAATGCGGCTCAGCCCCAGAGGGGTGGCGGGGGGATTTCACGCAGCGTGTTTCCGCTCAAATACCGATATGTCCTGCCGTTGATGGCTTGAATACTGCGCATCATCTCCAGAAATTCCTCCTCAGACATGGTAGTCAGATTGACCAGCGGGCACCCCATGCGCAGGTATTCCACCTCATCACGTATGATTCCCTTGCTGCAGGCATAGCGGTAGATTGCAGAGCCGGGAAAGGGAACCAGCATATCCACGGTGATAAAAGGCCGCCTTTGCTCTGTATTGTACGAATCCTGCCGGTGGTACCAGTCCAGTGTGCGCCGGTAGCTCTCCCGGGTTTCTGCCTTATCACCAAAAATAAGCCCGGTGCGGATGGGGACACCTGCCTGTTTTGCCATTTCCAGCACCTGGCATGATTGCTCCGCAGTAACGCGTTTATTCATGCTGCGCAGCACGGTGTTATCCATGCTTTCCGTACCCAGAAACACCGCAAAACACCCGGCCTGATTCAGATCCTCCAACACCGGTGCGGATACGTTGTCCACCCGTAATTGGATAGTCCAGTACAGCTTGTAAGCGGAGATTCTGCGGCAGAACTCGCGGATACGTTCCGGGCGGGAGGCAAAGAGCTCCTCTCTCATGGCAATGTGGTTAATACCGGGGTATGTTGCGAGCAGGTAGTCTATTTCCGCAAAAACAGAGTCCAGGCTGCGCTCCCGGTAGGTGCGCCCGGAGGGGTGAAAACAGAATGTACACCGATAGGGGCAGGAGCGGCTACCCACTATATTTACCGGAGAAAGAAGTTCTTTCCGTTTACCGTAGCCCATGTTGTTGGTGGCCAGATAATGAGAAAAGCCGAAACTCTCATAATCCGGCAGTGGCAGAGAATCCAGGTCCTGAACATCGGGGCGCGGTTTGCTCATTATCCACTCACCCTTGTGTTCATAGATAATTCCCGCAACAGTGCTGATGCTGCCTCCACGCTTGATTGTTTGCAGTAAATCAACAATGGTTTCATCTCCCTCACCGATAATGCCTATATCGGCGTACTCAAGAGCCTGCATGGCAACTTTCGGTGCGGCGGTAATGATACCGCCGCCTGCAATGGTGGTGATATGCGGGTGGTTCTGTTTGACATGGCGCAGCACGTCATACAAATCCTGAAACTCACCGGAAAGTCCGCCCACGGCCACCAGTGTGCACCCGCTCTGCCGAATGCGCTCAGAAAGCGCGCTGAGCGCATCTTCCTTCTCGTGGTTAAGGTTGATACAGTCTACCTCTGCGCCGGCGGCGCGTGCCGCAGCAGATACATACAGTATACCCAGCGGCATGATATAAATGCCGCGGTTGTACATGCGGTAGGCGGGGATAACAAATAAGATTCGATTGTTTGCGTTGGGAGAAATCATAAATCTTTGTTATTGGCCAGTAAGTTCAGCAGCAGCGGTATGGCGTAGAGACGAAGAGAGCTGTCCCTGAGCTCAGCCGGCTCCGGCAGCGGGTCCAGCCATGTGTAGGAAACTCGGCACAAAATCTGCCCGGCATCTGCCTGCGGAGTCAGGCGGTGTATGGTGTAGCCACTTTCCTTGACCCCGTCTCTTATCTGTTCTTGCCAGGGGTTGAGCCCCGGGTAGGCCGGCAGCAGGCTGGGGTGGAGATTGATGCCGGGACAAACGGATAAATAATCCGCCGGCAGGATGTGTTGGAAGGAGTAGGTGATAATCAGGCTCGGGGATAAACGGCGCAGCTCTTGTGCCGTGGCATCTGCCCTGCCGGGGGTGTAGCTGAGCAGGGCTACTCCGGCAGGACAGCGCGCCCTGAGCTCGCCTATCTGCTCCTGCGGTTCTGTGGGGTGGACAATGCACAGCAGACGCCTGACCCTCATCAGTGCCGGTATCAACTCGCTGTAACGGTTGGTGAACAATACACACGTTCTGTCAGACGGAGTCGCGTACATATTGCTCAAAATCCTGGCCGGGATGCTCATTTTCGAAATTCCGGCGTATGTTGCGCAGCATTTCCCATACCAGGCATCTCCGTGTAAAGTCACAGGATACCTCGTAGCAGGCCTCGGGGTATGTCTGGTGGAACAGGCTGCAGTCTCCGCCACAGTTCCAGCGGGCATAGCAGTGTCGGCATGCCGGTTGTTCCATGATATTGTGGCGGTTTATCTCAGCAAACCTGGCCGTGTCGAACACCGCAGTGTCGGAATCCGGGCAGTTGCATGAGCCGTAGACAAAATTGTTGTACAGCGGTTCGGTGGAGGAAGCTACACGGGCACAGTAGGAGATAGTGCCCTCTGCCGTGACCACCATTTTGCACATGCATTTGGCCTTGCGGCGGTATTTGAGCAGGGAGAAGCTGTTGCTGCCCAGGCTGATACCCAGTTTCTCTGCCTGTTCGTATGCTTGGGTGTATGTCTCATAAAACAGGTCAAAATAACGCTGCAGCTTCTCCGGGGTACCGTACCATTCCGGTGAGTGCACCGGTTCCACCGTCAGCTGTGTGATATAGGGATACTCCGATTTCAGGGTGTTCAGCATGACCGGCAGCAGCGGCAGCGCATCCTCCGTCAGCGGTGAGCGTATGCCGAACGGGCATTTCAACTCGTGTAATCGCTCCAAATTGGCTTTCACCTTATCATAGGCACCTCTCTCCCGGTTCTGCAGCTCCGGGAGCACCTCAAATGAGATGACTAAATCAATCTTTCTGTCGCGGATGAATGTTATGATTTCATCTGTCAGGAGACTGCCGTTGGAAACAATACCCAATGAGTACCTGCGGCCGCAGCGCGCGTGTTTTTTCTCTATGTAGGCAACCACCTTGCGTATCTCTGAGAAGCTGATAAGCGGTTCTCCCCCACCGGAAAAATGAATGCGCACGGGCAGCTTGTCTTTTCTTTTTTCTGCAAAAACAAAATCAATGGCGCGGTGCCAGGCGGTTTCGGGCATACGCCTGTTGGATCTGCCGGCGGCAGAGTAGCAGTAGGAACAGTGAAAATTGCAGATATTGTTCAGGAGCAAATCAAGTTCCCATATATCATCCGGCGTTTGCGGCGTGGGGAGCAGGGCTGATGGAGAGAGCCCTTGTATGGCTGCCAGAAACTCCTGCTCACGGGTGCTGCCTCCGTTGCTGAGGGCAGCCTGCAACTGCCGAGCCTCAGCGGCATTCATGAGCCCATAGGCAGCATGCAGCGGAGCGTAGGCCAGGTGAACATCATTACTGTGGCAACCGAAATGCTCACCGATCGGTATGGTGTATACCTCCGGCAGGGTGGGGGCTGTGTTACTCATGGCATGTTTTATGTTGAGAGAAGAGGTTGCTTACCACCGCATTCAGGTCTGCGCCCTGGGTAGCCAGAGCATATTCGCGGCGCAGCTTATCTGCCAGAAAGTGTTCCATGAGGCGGCGGTTCAAGCGGCAGTACTCTGCGAACACTTCATCTGACAGGGTGCGGCGCTTGTGGTTACAGCCGCCGCCGCAGTTCCAGCGTGCCCAACAGCTGTTGCACTCATTGCGCTCAAAACCCGGTTTTTCCGGGTGGTAGCGGCGGAAGCTTTGCATGTCAAATTCCGGCTCACCGTTGTCATTCAACCTGCCGAACACAGCTTCCCGGTAGCCGCTTTCCGCAGGATTGCTGATAGCCTCGCACGAGGAAAAAGTGCCCAGGGGTGTGAGTGTGATTTGTCCTGCGCAATAATGAGTTCTTACCGTTTGCAGTGCCTTGCTGCAAGCTGTCAGTAGTTCAATTCCGTACTCCCGGCAAAGTTTCTCAGCTTTGATATAGCCGGCATAAAAGCGCTGGTAGAAGTGTTCCGCAGTCCTGGCATCTGCCAGCAGCTGAGCATCCACCACCGGTTCCATTCCCAGTTTTTTCAGACTGGGGTACTGCTCGTGTGCAGTACGCACCACCTCTTCCATGCGTTCCACATTCATCTCAGTTATGACGGAGTGTATACCGGGAATCAGGCCGGCGGCAATGGCTGATTGAATGTTGGCGTGCACGAGTCTGAAATGCCCGCGCTGGGCATTCTGCACATCTTCCAGTACCTCAAAAGACACTTGAACATGCACGCTGTGGTCTCGCAGAAACTCTATCTTATCCGCCGTGAGCAGAGAACCGTTGGTGCTGACGGATAATTCCAGCGGGACATGGTATTCGCTGTTGCATGCCTCTATCTGCAAAATGCTTTCGCGCACTATTTCCCAGGATAAAAGAGGTTCTCCCCCGCCCAGATACACGATGCGGCAGGGTTTCTTTTTTTGTGCGCACTGTTTAAGAGCCCATGCTGCCAGAGATACCACCTGAGCCGCTTTCAGCTCTGCTGCAGAACGCCCTCCTGCGGAGTAGCAGTAAGTGCAGTTAAAATTGCAACGGTGATTGGGCAGGATAGTCAGGTTCAGGCAATCCTCCGGTGTGATGTTGAAGCGGAGCCATTGTTGCCGTTTCTCCTCAGCAAACATAGCTTGCAAAGGGTCTGATGCTGCACCCGTTGCGTCTGACAGCTGCCGCAGTTTTGCCTCTATGTCGGCTTTCTCACTCCCCTTTATCAAAAACGAACGTCCGGGCAACGGTGCATACACCATGTACAGTGCCTCGTTTTCTGCCAGACCGAACTCTTCACCGGCCGGTATGAAAAATATTCCTTTTTCCGTAAGCGTGTTCATAAAATGGCGGATAGATGATGGTGAGCGGCAATCATGGGGAGGCGGGAAAGCTGCTTCCGGCTCCGCCCCGGAAAAAACAGCGAGGCCTTATCAGCCTCGCCGGAGCTTTCAGCGGAATCATTGGTAGTTGCAGCTGTAGTTCGCTGTGAAACAGACGCAATAACCTGCCTCCTGATTCGCTTGTGTAACTGTTAAAATGCTCGCTATCGTACGGGGATTGATATTTGCCTTATTGGTAATCGCAGGCGCAGCGCATATAGAAGCAGTCACAGCAGCCCCCCTCAACCTGAGCCGAACCGGTAGTAACTATCGGAGTAAGCATGTTTTTATGATGTAGAGTTTGATTTTTTTTCCGTTCGCATGTATATGTTGATATACGCATGCGGTTCGTGTTTTTTTTATCATAATAGAACTCTCTTTTCAAGATAAAACATCCACTTCAGGGAGATTCCTGTGTTATCTGTATTTGTGTGGTGTACATGCTGAGGCGGCGTGCGGGAATGGCGGAAATTCTGATTGCCATGTAAGCGGGAGCTGCGTATAATGGCGGGAGCAGATTACCGCCATTTTCCGTACCATGATTCACACACTGAGATACGAACCGATACCATCATCATTCTACACCCGCACGCGGGATAAGCTGGCGGCACAGCTGCCGGCAGGAAGTCTGGTGATTGTGCATGCCAATGATATATACCCGACCAATGCAGACGGCACGCTGGCGCACCACCAGAACGCGAACCTGTTTTACCTGACCGGTATTGATCAGGAGGAAACGGTGCTGCTCATGCGCGTGGGGGAGAACGGCAGTCACACAGACACCCTGCTGCTGCGGGAGACCAATGAACACATTGTTATCTGGGAGGGAGCACGACTCACCCGCGAAACAGCTACGCTGCTCTCCGGTATTCAGGACGTGCGTTGGACAGATACCTACAACGCATTGCTGGCAGAGTGGGTGCCGGCAGCCGGCCAGCTGTGGTTGGAGACAGATAACCACCCGCGCCGCCTCACCTATGTGCAGACTCGCAATGAGCGCATGGCCGCAGCACTCAAAGCATCTTACCCTGATACCAAGGTGAAAAGCCTCTACCCGCTGCTGGCAGAGATGCGTCTGGTGAAAGCCCCGGAGGAGCTGGTGCAACTGCGCCAAGCCTGCCGCATTACCGGTGAGGGCTTTACCGAGCTTCTGCCGAGCATTCGCCCCGGCATGGGTGAGTGGGAATTGGAGGCTGCATTGAGTGCCGGCTACATCAAGCGCCGCGCACGCAAGTTTTCTTTCCACCCCATCATTGCCTCCGGGGCAGATACCTGTGTGCTGCACTATATCACCAACCATAAGGAATGCCGGGAGGGGGATTTGATTCTCTTTGACATAGGTGCAGAATACGGCGGTTACGCAGGAGATATGACCCGCACCGTCCCCGCCGGCGGCAAGTTCACCCCCCGCCAGCGTGCGGTGTATGATGCTGTGCTGGCAGCGCACCGCTACGCTGTCTCAATCATGCGGCCCGGTCTGGACAAGGCAGAGTATGAGCGGCGTGTGCGTGTGTTCATGGCAGGAGAGTTGGTAAAACTTGGTCTGCTCACACAGGAAGAGGTGGATGCACAGCCGGAAAACCCGCTCTGTGTCCGCAAATATTTCATGCACGGTACCTCCCACTCACTGGGGTTGGATGTGCATGATGTCAGCCCGGATGCACCCGTTTTTGCTGCCGGTCAGGTCTGGACGGTGGAGCCGGGTATCTATATCCCGGCAGAAAACATCGGCATCCGCATTGAGACAGACATCCTCATTCTGGAGGACGGTGCGGAAGACCTTATCCCGAATGCCCCGCTGGATGCGGAAGAAATTGAGCGGCTCATGCGCCCGTAAATTGGTTTCCCGTTATCCGTAAAATACGCACGGCAGGTATTACCGGTACCTGCCGTTCTTTTTTTCGGTAAAATCAGAACAAACGCTTGGCGTGGCTGGCTTCCTTGCCCTCCAGATAGCGGACATACCGGCTGACTCCGGCACCATAGGGAGAGGATAAGCGCAAATCCGGTTGTGTTTCCAACAGAATGGCTCCCCTGCGCCGCACCAGAAAATAATAGGCAAAGGTCAGTAACGCCAGCAGGACAACAACCCCCAGTGTGATGAAATATGGCAGGTTGATAGGATCAGTTGCCATATTGACCAGCTTCTTTTTGAGCGAATCATCCTCTTTTTCTTCTTCCGGGCGATAAGTAATCTCAATAGGGGGAGGCAGTTTGATATCATGAGCCGTTCCCACGGTGCGGAAACTGCGTGAGACCGGGGAGATGCTGTCAGATATGCTGCGAATGGCTGCCAACAATCCGCTCAGTCCGCCTTCCCCATCAGATGCGGCAGCCGTGCGTACGCCTTCCAGCCATTCCGTGCGGGATATTTTTTCCGTAGGTATACCCTTGTAGGCAATCTCAATGGCAGTGGGCATACCGAGCGGATAGCGCAGCATCACGGCATAGTCGCTGGAGCGGGCGGTGGCAGTCAGCAGGTTTGCCGTGGTCATGTTCGTAGGTATCTGCTGAGTCCCCTTGAACAGGGTCACGTATATCTGAAAATTAGAACGCGTATTCAGCTCATTGAGCACATACAGCACATCATTCTGCTCCATGGTGCTGAGCAAGCCCTGCGGATCTATGAGCCCGGAAAATGACTCCTGCGTGTAGTCCGCATGGTATTGCACCGGCACCGTTGTATCACTCTCCCGGTTCTCCCTGCTGCGGCGTGCGGGGCGTTGCCGCCGCTCCGGCTTTTTCGGCTCAGTTTTTTTGCCTTTCTTATTCTCATCTGCGGCAGGTTCCGGCGGAGCGGGGAAGAGGGAGACATATCCCGTGGCAAGCTCACCTGCCATGAGCAGTCTGTAGTGTTCTGCGTTCCAGCGCGGGACATCCGGATTACCGGTCGGAACCGGCGCAGGTGCCGGCGGTGCCGGGGAAGTTTCAGCCGCCGGGGCGGAAGGTGTGGCCGGAACCGGGGGAACCTCTTCTGCGGTATCATCTTGCTCCAGATGCACCGGAACGGGTGGTGAAGCAGGCTCTTGTGCGGGAGATTCGGCACTCAGTGGCAGTAGCAGAGCCCCTGCCAGCAGCAGTGGTGCTGCGGGCGGCGGCATCATGCGGCGGCGCAGGCGGCGGTTCACGCTGTGAGCCTCCAGTGCAATGTTGTGGACAACACTGCGCATTACCTTCTTGAGCCCGGTGACCATGGCTCGCTCGCGGAACTGAAGCCGTGCGCTGATGATGCAGCTGTTGATGCTGTCCGGGTTGATGTAGGGGTCCAGCATGTATCCCCAGGTGAAACAGGCCGTTTCCAGCTGCACATCCATCACCAGTATCAGCATCCACTCCTGCCTCACGGGCGGTGGATACGGGTGAAACGTGTCTCGCCACCGGCTCTTGATACCGCTCCAGAGAGCAGAGAGAAAACCGGGTTCATGGCGGTGGTAGGGGTCAGGCTCCTCACCTGGGCGGCGTTCGCGGAACTCAGCGTCCTCTATGGCTTTGCGCTGTTCACGCTTGCCAAAGGACGGGTGGTGGATGCGGGCGTGGTTGAGTATCCAGTGTGCGTGGGTGCGTATATGCTGCACCTGTCCGTTATCCGTCAGGTAAATACAGAGTCCTATAGGCGGCAGATTGCGCTCCAGATCTTCCAGCAGGTGCATCAGCTCCATGCGTTCCTGGTGTGTCAGGGCTCCTGCTTCATCCAGCACTCGGGTGAACTCTACCTGCCGATCCCCGAAAATGGTATTTGCCCGCAGCAGACTATAGCCGCACGCCGGGCACTGGTCATCAGCTCCCGTGTGAATCGTGGCAGAACATCGCGGACAAATCGGCACGCCGTTGTTATATCTTTTTTTTCTCCTTTCGGGAAGCCAAATCACCGTCACCTCCCGAGTTTTTGTGCCGCGGCTGTTAGCGGCTTCCTCTTCTTCCCTAAAAAAAACGCAGACTCCTGAGCGGAATCTGCGTTGGAATAAGCGGAAAATGCTCGCGGCTTAAGCCTCAGGAGCAACGTTGACGCGGCGACCCTCGCGGTCGAAGAATACGCGACCGTCAACAAGAGAGAAAATCGTGTAGTCGCGTCCCATGCCCACACCCTTGCCGGGCTTGAACTTGGTGCCGCGCTGGCGGACGATGATGTTACCGGCGATGACAGCCTGACCACCGAACTTCTTCACGCCGAGGCGCTTGCTGCGGGAGTCGCGACCGTTGCGAACGGAACCTTGACCTTTCTTATGTGCCATGACTTGTAAAAATCGAGATAGGGGTTAATAATCAGGCGTTGATAGCGGTAACCTGTACTTTGGTGAGAGCGGCGCGGAAACCCTTCTTCTTGTGGAAACCCTTGCGGCGCTTGAACTTGAAAGCAATACCCTTGGCGCCGCGAGCCTCCGGATCCAGCACCTTGGCTGTCACCGTTGCGCCGGCCACCGTGGGGGTGCCAACCTTCGTTGCCTCGCCATCCTCAACCAGAAGTACCTGGTCGAACGTGGTCTCGCCATCCTTCTCCAGCCCGGCGATGCGGTCCACGGTGAGCACGTCACCGACCGTCACGCGGTACTGCTTGTTGCCGGAAGTGAAAACTGCGTATGCCATAATTTGTTGATTTTTGTGTTGCACCCGCTCATGCGGGCTGGCACATTATAGGCATGCCGATGCTTTTGGCAAGAAAAATTTCATCATTTTATGAAAAATTTGCAAAAAATTTTCAAAAACAGCCTGATTTTGGTCGAATCTGAATCAGCCATGGATGCATTGGGGCAGCAAATAGCCGCTGAGCTGGAGCCGGGAGATGTGCTGGGGCTGGTGGGTAATCTGGGTGCGGGGAAGACGCATCTGGTGCAGGGGATACTGCGCGGAGTGGGCGCGGGAGAGCCGGGAGCAAGCCCCACGTTTTCGCTGGTGCATGAGCACAATGACGGCTCGCTGCCCGTGGCGCATTTTGATTTTTACCGCATGAAATCGCCGGATGAGGCACTGGGTATGGGGTGGGATGAGTATTTGTCCGGCTCCCATGTGCTGCTGGTGGAATGGGCAGACCGTTTTGAGGGAGAGCTGATGCCGCCGGACACGCACTGGCTGGTTCTCACACACGCAGGAGAGGGCACGCGAGAGGTAAGATATATCACGGAGAACTGATACTATGGCACGTATACTGGTAGCACTGAGCGGCGGAGTGGACAGCGCGGCGGCCGCTGCACTGCTCACGGAGCAGGGGCATGAGGTGGTGGCCGCCTATATGAAAAACTGGGTGAATGATGAGAATATTCCCGGTGAGTGCCCGTGGGAGCGGGATATTGAGGATGCACTGGGCGTTTGCCGCAGGCTGGGTATAGAGTTCCGCGTGGTGGATTTGATAGAACAGTACCGCAACCGCGTGGTGAATTATCTCATAGAGGGGTATCGCAACGGCTCCACGCCCAATCCGGACGTGCTCTGCAACCGTGAAATGAAGTTTGGTGTCCTGCTGGACTATGCGCTGGAGCAGGGGTTTTCCTCTGTGGCAACGGGGCATTATGCTCAGCGGTCAGATGTTGCGGGAGAGGGTAGTTATATACTGCGTGGGGCGGATACAAATAAGGACCAATCCTATTTCCTGGCACTCATGCGCCCTGAGCAGGTGGCTCACGCAGTCTTTCCCGTGGGGAGCATTACTAAGCCGGAGGTTCGGGAGATTGCCCGTCGTTTCGGGTTGCCGAATGCAGAGAAAAAGGACTCTCAGGGTATTTGCTTCATCGGGCAGGTGAAGATGAGTGATTTTCTGCGCCACTATCTGCCGGACAATCCCGGTGATATTGTGGATCTCAACGGCAGGGTGTTGGGGAGGCATGACGGCTTGCACCTCTTCACCATGGGGCAGCGCAAGGGGCACCACGTTGCTTCTCCGCGTGAGGGGGTGGCCTATGTGGTGGTGGGCAAGGATCTGGCGCGCAACAGGCTTATTTTGGGGTTTGAGGGGCAGGAGACTCCCGGCCTGTATACCCGCCGTGCTGTGGTGGGTGGTGTGACCAACACGCTGCAGCCTCTGCCGGAACGGGTGATGGCGCAGCCGCGATACCGCGCAGCCGCTGTGCCGGCCACCTGTACCCCGCTTTCCGCTGGGCGTGTGCTGCTGGATTTTGACGAACCTGTTCGAGCCGTTGCACTGGGGCAGGTGTGTGCCTTTTACGCACCGGATACCCTGCGTGGCGAACGTCTCCTCGGTGGTGGTTTCTTTGAGGAAATTCTTGCCTGATGCAGAGACGGGAGAGGCGTGAATCCGGTGGGTTCGGATTCACGCCCCGTCCGAAAATCATACTCAGACAAGAGCTTATTTGATTTCTGCTCCGTTGTCCTCGTATTCGGTAATCGGCATCAGGGGGGCATTGATGAGCTCCATCACATCCTGCCCCGGCTCCTGAGCTGAGGACGGCACCGGAAGCGGTCGAGTCTCAAACACCTTGAAGTCGGCTTCCTCAGCAATATTACCGCCGGTGGCCAGGGAGAAGAAGCCGCGCTGCGGGTTGAAACGGCAGTTGATATTGGTGTTGGGGTTGCCGTCCTTGGTAAAGCGGAACTCCGTGGCAGCAATCCACTGCTGACCGTTCCACCGGAAAGCAGGCCCGAACGTAGCACGGCGTTCATACTTCTTGGATTCAATGTTGCGGCGGAAATCCTCCACAAAACCACAGCCTCCGCCCAGTCCGCGGCGCAGGGCCTGCACACGCCAGCAGCTCAGCAGCTCCCATTTGCCGGTTGCCGGATTCATGAGATAGCCGGCAATTCTGCGAAAATGCTCACCGTCTGCTTTCTCGATGACGAGGGTGCGGATTACTTCTCCCTCTTTCCAGTCAAACACGCGCATGGACTTGCCGCCCGTGCCTTCCCCGCCGAAGCGTTCCGTACGCACATTTTCCCCACGTTGCACCAGCTTGGCACGCTCATGTTCCGGGGCAGCATGCGGGTTATCCCCGGAATCTCTGGCATCCCAAATGGAGAAGATAGCCACGCGTACAGGGGAACCGTCCTCGCGTTTACCGGCAAGCTCCTGCACACCGATATAGCCGTTGGAGAAGTTATTGCAGCTGAAATACGTACCCGGTGCGCTCTTCTCAATAACTGTTTCCTGATAAGCAGCCGAGCAGTTGTCTACGGACGGCAGATAGCCGATGTGGACGGAAGGGCACATGAGCTTTGCCATGTTTTCCGGCTTCCAGTAATCGGCGTAGCGGTCGGCCAGTGCTTGCGGAGCAATTGCCCCTGCCAGCGCCACCAACCCTGTCAGAATTCGGGAGGTAACTCTCATATCGCCGCTCATTATACAGGTTTTATGTTAGCATGACAAGCGATTTGTTTTACGCGGCCCCCCGCCGGGAGGGCATTCTCTTGACAAAGCGCAGCGGGAGAGCTAAACTCTTTCACGAGCATGAATACATACAAAATAGCTGTTTTAGCGGGTGATGGAATAGGCCCCGAGGTGATGGAGCAGGCACTGCGTGTGCTGGATGCTCTGGAAAAGAAACACGGCTTTGCCACGGAAAGAACGGCCTGCTTTGTTGGCGGTGCGGGCATTGACAACTGCGGCAAAGCATTGCCGGCAGAGACTCTGGCCGCCTGTGAGGCGGCAGATGCCATCCTCTTTGGTTCCGTGGGCGGCCCCAAGTGGGATTCTCTCCCGCCGGATGAACGCCCGGAGCGTGGGGCTCTGCTGCCGCTGCGCAAGCATTTTTCTCTGTATGCCAACCTGCGCCCCGGCATTTGCCTGCCGGAGCTGGTAGAGGCTTCCCCTATCAAGACCGCACTCATTCCCAATGGGTTTGATATTCTCTGTGTGCGGGAACTCACCGGCGGTATGTACTTTGGTGAGCCGAAATTCTATGGTGAGCGCGATGGGGAAATAGTGGGTATTGACACGCTGGTTTATAAGAAGAGTGAGGTGGAGCGAATTGCCCGTGTGGCGTTTGAGGCGGCGCGCGGACGCAGCAAAAAGCTTTGTAGTGTAGATAAGGCCAATGTGCTGGCCTCCTCTGTCATGTGGCGTGAGGTCATGAACAGCATCTCGGCTGAATACCCGGAGGTTGAGCTCACCCACATGTATGTAGACAACGCCGCCATGCAGCTGGTGCGCCATCCCGGGCAGTTTGACGTTCTGGTTACGGAAAACACTTTCGGTGATATCCTGACGGATGAGATGGCCATTGTCTGCGGCTCACTGGGTATGCTGCCCAGTGCCTCTCTCTGTGAGGGGGCAGATAGCTTCTTCGGCCTCTACGAGCCCTCCGGCGGTTCTGCCCCGGACATTGCCGGAAAGGGCATTGCCAACCCCATTGCCCAGATTCTTTCCATGGGCATGATGCTGCGCTATACCTGCCGTGAAACCGCCGCTGCGGATGATGTGGACCGCGCCGTCCGCGCCGTTATCGCCGCCGGCTACCGCACTGCAGATCTGGCTACCGGTGCTGCGGGAGAAATCCGCGTCGGCACAGCCGGCATGGGGGATGCCATCATCGCGGCTCTGTGATAGATGCAGTCACCTTTCTGCAACCGCTCCCGATTACCGGGGGCGGATTTTTTTTGCCGCAGAAAGGGGGGCGCACATGATTTCCGGGAGCAGGTGAGCAATCAGTGCTGTTTCGGCACTTCAGCAGGTGCCGGCTCTTCCTCCTCAGCCCGTCGAATTACCGTCTCCCCTTCCTTGACCATATTGGCTCTATCGCGAGCAATTTGTTCAAAATATTCCGGGTCAGCGGTCCAGCGGAAGCGGTCATGCGCTTCTTTTTCTTCCTTGCGTTTGAGAATCAGCAGCTCCTCTACGCGTTTTTTCTGCTGCCTCAGAGCCTGAAGCTCCAGCATGGGTGTGAGCGCAAGCATGGACACCAGAAACGATACCAGCACCAGAAAAATAATACCCACCACAGTAATGACCGCGCGGATACCCGCAGCCCGTCCGGAGCGTACTTCTTCCAGCTCTTCAAGGGTGCGGCGGCGTTTGCGGAACAGGTCAAACATGTGTAATCAGGGGGGGGCAGAATCCGCTCAGGATGCACTGTTGCGCTCGGCAAAGGGAACAAAACGCCCGCGGCGTGCCAGCAGCAGAATGTGCATGCGCTGCTGTTTGCCCTTGGATGATGCCGGAACAGGTGTAATGCTTGTTTCAAACCCTGCCTTGCGCAGCGTACTCTCCAGCCTCTTATCGCTCTTGGCCAGAGAAATAGCCAGCAGACTGCCGCCCTTGAGCGCGTTGAAATATGCCTGTGCCTCATTCAGTTTCATCTCACAGCGCGCGTGTGTGTGGCGCATGATGATTGCATGCAGCGAGCCGGTGCGCTTGGTGCAAAGTTGTGCTGCCGGCACTGTCTCTACGCTCACACGCTTGTCTTCCCACAGTGCGGTGTGTTCGCCGTACTGCCGGTTCCATGCCACAATCTCAGCCACCGGCTCCGCCACAATGAAACGAGCCTTCTCTTTGGGCAGGCATTCCACCACCTTGGCCAGACCATAGCCCAGCCCCAGACCGGCAATGAGAATGCATGGCTGCCCGGCACGGGAGATGGGGGATACCGCAATTTCCGCCAATGCCTGTTCACTGCCATAGGTAAAGGAATTGGCACAAGGCATCCCGTCGCGCTGAATAGTCAGCACGCCATCACGCTCCCACAGTTCCCACAGGGAACCGTCCTCCATCTGTTTTTCGCCTAATTTTGTCAGGGGCTTCATATTACGTGCTCAGTATAGCATCCCGTCACCTATCCCGCAAGCCTTTACTCCTGCATCTCCCATTTCTTCCGGGGAGGGGAATCAGTAATCACGCTTCAGCAGGTAATCACTGATGGCGAGCAGGTTTTCTGCGCGGCGAGCTGAGAATACATCCAAATCAGCCCGGGCGGCAGCGGTGAGAGCGCGCGCCTCTGCACGGGCGTTCTCCAGCCCCACCAGGGCGGGGTAGGTGGCTTTCTGCTCACGGGCATCCTTGCCGATGCTCTTGCCCAGCACCTCCGGGGAGGAGGTTACATCCAGTATATCATCAATTATCTGGAAGGCCAGACCAAGGTCACGCCCGTAGGCGGTGAGGGCATCCAGCTGCTCAGCGGTGCAGCCGGCGGCCATGCCACCCAAACGGAGGGAGGCGATGATAAGAGCAGAGGTTTTGCCATGGTGAATGGCACGCAGTTCATCTACGCTCAGTTGGCGGCCTTCTCCCTCCAAATCCAGCACCTGTCCACCCACCAGATTGAGGCTTCCGGTGCGGAAGGCAAACTCGGTGATATAGTCCTTGGCATCGTAGCGCTCATTGGCCGGCACGCGAGCAAGCATGGCGAATGCCTCCGTCAGCAGGGCATCACCGGCCAGCACCGCTACCCCCTCCCCGAATACCTTGTGGTTTGTGGGTCGCCCGCGGCGCAGGTCATCATCATCCATGCAGGGCAGGTCGTCGTGAATGAGCGTGTAGGTATGCAGGGCCTCCAATGCGCAGGCGGCATTCAACGCAGCGTCCGCACTGCCGCCACAGGCTTTGGCGGCCTCCAGACACAGCAGCGGGCGGATGCGCTTACCACCGGCAAAAATGCTGTAGCGCATGGCCTTGTGCAGTGTCACCGGGGCGACATCTTCGCCGGGCAGCAGCTCGTTGAGGCGGGCTTCCACCTTGGCGGCTGTCTCTTTGATAAGGGTTTTGATATCCATGACTCAGCAGCCTTTCACTAAAAGCTCAGCAATCTGAACGGCGTTGAGGGCAGCACCCTTGCGCACCTGATCACCCACCACCCAGAGATTGAGGGCGTTTTCTACGGCCAAATCCTTGCGGATACGTCCCACGTAGCAGGTATCGCCGTTGGTGGAATCCAGCGGGGTGGGCCACACGTTGTTGGCAATATCATCCATGAGCGCGATGCCGGGCATGCCGTCAAAACAGGTGCGGGCGGTCTCTGCATCCACGGGCTTCTCAAACTGAGCGATGCAGGAAATGGAGTGGCTGCGGTACACGGGAACACGCACGCAGGTGCAGGTCACGTTCAGCTCCGGCAGGTTCATAATCTTACGACCCTCGTTGAGCATCTTCAATTCTTCCTTGGTGTAGCCGTTGTCAGCAAACTTATCAATCTGCGGCAGTACGTTGAAAGCAATCTGGCGGGGGTAGGTGGAGATTTCTACCGGGTGGCCGTCCACAATGGCGCGTACCTGGTTTTCCAGCTCGGTGATGCCGTGCTGCCCGCTGCCGGAAACAGCCTGATAACTGCTGGCGATGATGGTTTTGAGCCCGAACTTGAGATGCAGGGGGTAGAGTGCCATCAGTGTGATGATGGTGGTGCAGTTCGGGTTGGCAATGATGTTGCGCGGGTGGTCAAAGGCGGCTGCTCCATTGATTTCCGGCACCACCAACGGGACTTGAGAATCCTGACGGAATGCTGAGGAGTTATCAATCACCACACAGCCGCACTCCCCTGCCACGGGGGCATACTCCCGTGAAATATCACCGCCGGCCGCGAAAAGCGCAATATCAACGTCCCGGAAAGAATCCTTGGTCAGTTCCTCAACGGTAAGCATTTCTCCGCGGAAAGCAACCTGTTTACCGGCAGAACGATGAGAGGCCAGAAGTTTAAGTGAGGCCAGCGGGAAACAGCGGGTCTCAAGGCAGGAAAGAATCTCGACGCCCACTGCACCGGTGGCGCCAACGATAGCTACTCTGGGATTAGTCATGTTCATGTTCAGTAAGCAGACGCAGGTATCTTGTCAGGCGTCTTGCGCGTGCGAGTATACACTAACGCGCTGAATGTGCAAGCATAATCTCTCTTACGCCGGGTAAATTTCCCCTGACAGAGGGGCGTGTAAGGGAGTTCTGCTTTTCCGCAGCTTTATCTCCGTGTCAGTGTTCGAATAAAGAAACGAATCACCTCTTCCGCTGCCGGGCGTACCCGTAATAAACGGGGATTCCAGGCCAGACTCAACTGGCGGGTAAGCGGTTCCAAAGCGGGTGATTCCAGCTTCAGCACATCTTCCGGGAGCTCAATCCGGGCAATATCCGGTAAAATGGCGGCAAAACCTCCCGTCTGCAATAATCGCAAGGCAAAGGGGAATGACTGCGTGGCATTCAGGTGCGCCAGGTTCAGCCCAAGCGGTTGCAGCACCGCCTGTAACCGCGTGAAAAATGAACCGCTCCCCAGAGTGGCAATGGGTAACTGTGTGAGGGCTCTCTCAAAATCCGGTGCATATTTCTGCAAATGAGGCGGCACATAGAGTGCATACTTCACCCTGGCAATAGGCAAATGTTTCAGCAAGTCCGAAGAAATAGCATTTGTCCGCAGGATTCCCAAATCCAGCTCCATATCCAGCAACTGGCGGGAAACGTCTGCATTGCGCAGATTGAAGAAAGAGAATTGCCAATTTTCCCCCTCCTGCACAGCTTGCTCCAGAACCGGGGCCACCATCCAGGCAAGAATGCTGTCCCCACAGCCCAATTTGTAGCGATACCCGGTTTCTGACACCCGGCATTTGAAGTCATCCAATGAAACAAACGCGGCATTTACAATCTGCAAGAGTTCCTGCCCCGCGGCAGTCAGTTTCAGCTCGCGCCCCTGGCGGCGTGTGAGTGTTGTTCCGAAAAACTGCTCCAGCTCTTTGAGCTGGCGGGAATACTGGCTTTGCCGGGTGGTATCTCCGCGTGCGGCGGCGGCAATGCTGCCTGCTTCTGACACCAGCTGCAACGTGCGCAGACGCTCCAGCGACAAGCCGTGTTCTGAAAACAGATTCTCAAACATCCTTTGACCTGGTTTGCAGGATTTTTTACTTAGCCCCCCACCTGTTGACGGAAGGTTGCCGCGTTTTGCTGAATATTTGCATTTCCGCGAATGCCCTTTGCGTACTTACTTTTGTTACCCAGGGCAGCTGCTTTGCGGAACATCTCATCTGATTGGGTATAATTCTGCTCATACCGCTCAATAAGACCCAGCAGGTAGTATGCCTCAGCCTCATTCGGGTTCGCCTCAAGAGCCTGCTGCGCATAGCTGCGCCCCGCACGCCAGTTTCCTGCAGCACAGGCGCGGGCTCCTTGCTCCAGCGCGGGGTTTTGGTCATTTGGTTCCACGTACTCACTGTAGGTCGCCACGTGCGGTGTCAGTATACGGAGTGTGCGGCGGGCAATGCTGTCAGCCGCATCAGCAATATTATAGCAGCCGTGGCTGTCCTGAGATAAAAGCTCGTCCTCATGCCGGCGGTACAGGTTGCGGTAGCCTGCATTGACCTCTACTGTAGTACAAAGTCGAGAGGTGGTACTTTTCCCTTTGTCGCCATGGTGAACGTGTGTGTCTGTCAGCTCAATTTCCGCACCGCCTATACCGCAGCCTCCCCACGGGGCCGGGCTGTAGTAACCGTCATCTGCCAATCGATGATAAAAGGCGCGGCACAGTGTCCGTGCTGCATCTCGATTTACCGGGCAGTGAGAATGTGTCGTATCCCGCACGGTCACACAAGCTCCCCGCCCAAGATGCACCTCTGCCGGTACAGCGTTTTCCAGTTGAATCTGAATCCCGCAGGCAGTCAGCAGACTGCTCAGCAGTATCATCCAAAAAAACCTGAAAGAGCTCACTTGAATCATATTGAAACACCGGGGGAAACTGCACCCGATGTTGCCATTCTACCAAATTATTCCCGCTTGTCAATCCGGGCTTGCAGAAGACACTGATGCTACCGGGCATGAGCACCCCTGCCGGGGCTTCCGCAATGCGTGGCGTTTTTCTTTCCGTCATTGTTGATTTTCCGCTTGTCGCGTGGGGAGGAAAATGCTAGACTGAGAATAACCTATGGGAACTAATCAAATGAAGCAATGTCTGATACTCGCACTGGCCTTGGTAGTGTGCCTGTTGGGGCGTGTTTGTGCTCAGGGTGTCTACAATACGGAATCCATTGACGGCATAGAGTATGTGAGGTTGTCAGAGGTGTGCAGAAATTACAAGCTGGATCCGGTGGCAGCCCGAGGCAGCATGGTGACTTATCAGGGAACGCACCGCGTTTCTCTGCGGAATAACCACCAGGATTTTTACGTGAATAACTACCGCTATGTGTTGTCCTACCCGATTCGCAGCTATGCGGGGCAGTTGATGATATCCAGCACGGATGTGCGCAAGCTGGTGGATCCGGTGCTGCGTCCGCAGTTTTCTAATAACGCGGGGACGCTGCACACGGTGGTGATAGACCCCGGGCATGGTGGGCACGATGCCGGGGCCGTCAGCCCCTATGCACGGGAGAAGGATTGTAACCTGGCGGTGGCGTTGAAACTGCGTAAGATGCTGCAGGATTGTGGCTACCGCGTGGTGATGACCCGTGATAAAGATGTGTTCCTGACGCTCCAGCAGCGCGTTGCCATTGCTAACCGCTGCCCGAATTCCATTTTTGTGAGCATACACCACAACTCCGGACGCCGTGCGGCAGAGGGCATTGAAACATTTACCCTGGCACCCCATGGTACAACCTCTCCCTTTGCCCGCACCCGGCGTATGGCAGATTTGGCAGGAAATGATCAGGACAGTGAGAATATAGCCCTTGCAACAGCTATTCACAGCCGGGCTATCAAGAGCACCAATGCCACGGATCGCGGTATTCAGCGTGCCCGTTTCTCGGTGCTCTGCACCATTGAGCGCCCGGCTATTTTGTTTGAGGGAGGGTTTGTTTCCCACCCGGAAGAGGGGCGGCTTATCTCCGGAGCCAAATACCAGGAAAAGCTGGCACGCAGTATTTGTGAGGGAATTGTCGGCTACAGCAGTGTCGTTTGCCGAAATCGCCCCAAAGGCAATAGCCGGGTAGCAACCAACGGTGGCAGCAAGGGGAGAGTTCGCACCAGTATATCCGGTTCCAGCATGGGGAAAACCACTATTGGTTCCCGCAAACAGAGGGGGAACAAACGCGGATGAAATGCTTTGCCCTGTTTCTTGCTCTGGCAGGGTTGTCTCTGCCCTGTTTCGCTGTCACCGCAGATGGTGCTATGTGGAACAGTGCCGATAATGAGAATTCCGGCTATATTGCTCTGGAGGAGATTCGCAGTTTTTACAAGTTCATGCCCATAGCGCAGCCTCGGGACAGAGCCGGTCGCGCCGTGGGGAACGGCACCGTTACCCTCATCTTCGGCCCGGCTCCTGCGGAACTGAGCATCCATGGCCTGCGCTGCGAGCTCAGTCATCCCACCCGCTCGGATGATAAGGGGGATTTGCTTGTTTCTCGCACTGATTTGCTGAAATTGATAGATCCGGTGCTGCGGCCTACCTATATCACCAACCGCCGCCCGGTCCGGACGGTAATCATTGACCCCGGTCATGGTGGGCATGACCCCGGCACTGTGACAGATAGTATACGTGAATCCAATGTGGTGCTGATGGTGGCAGGAAAACTGGCAGCAGAGCTGAAGAAACGCGGCATGGAGGTACAGCTCACGCGTGAGGATAACCGGCATCTCTCAGACCAATTCCGAGTCGATATGGCTGCCCGGGCGGAGAATGCCGTTTTTATCAGTCTCCACCTCAACAAGGGGCGCAGTGATATGAGGGGGGCAGAAACCTACACCGCGGCTCCGGCTGAGCCCGGTGAGGAAGTGCGCCCGGTCAATGAGCATGATGCCGCCAATGCGGCACTGGCTGTTGCTCTGCAGGCGGCTATGGTTCACCGGGCAGAGGCAAAGGATGGTGGTTGCCGGCGCTCACGCTATAGCCTGCTGAACTCATTGAGCTGCCCGGCGGCCCTGGTGGAGCTGGGGTATGCCACCCACCCGGAGGAGGCTGAGCTGCTCAGCAGTGATGAGTATCAAAACCGCCTGGCTCTGGCCCTGGCTGACGGCATCAGCACATTTGCCGGGGTGATGAATCCGGAAACGCAGCTCAAGGCTCTTCCTCCGCCCCCGCCGCCGCCTGCCGAGCCTGCCAAGGTAGACGCTCCGGTAAAAAAAGCTGATACCGGCAACAAGAAAGCCTCCCCGCGCAAACGCCGCCCCGCAGCGCGCAAAAAATCAGATTCTCGCCGCAGGAAATAAACTGAAAAAAACCGCCGCTGCCGGAAGCAGGGCGGTTTTTTTTGAGGTGTGTGAAAATAACCGAAAGCAGTGATTAGTCCACGTTATCAAAGAGCTCAGCTTCTGAGAAGAAACGCTTGATTTCCGCTTCCGCGCTTTCAGGGGAATCTGAAGCGTGGCAGATGTTGAGCATGCTGTTAGTGCCGAAATCACCGCGGATTGTTCCCTTGTCTGCCTTCATGGAATTGGTCGGGCCAAGGATGGTGCGCACGCGGGTGATGACACCGGGGCCGGACAGGACGAGAGCGACCACGGGGCTGCTCTGCATAAAGGCATTCAGCGTGGGGAACAGGGGCTTGCCATCTATCACCAAATCGATGATATGGGCATAGTGTTCACGCAGCAGCTCATCATTGAGCTGCATCATTTTCATGCCGCGCAGGCGGAAACCCTCCGCCAGCAGACGCTGCAGGATTTCCCCGGAAAGGTTTTTGCGCACGCAGTCCGGTTTGAACAGAATCAGAGTCTTTTCGTCGCGATTATACATATTTGCTGAGTTGTTGCGTTGGCACATACATACGCCTGCACAAGACAAATGTCAAGAAGATTATCAGGCAGAGCCGTGTGCGGGGCGGAGTCTCAGAACCGGGGCGGAGGTCTTATTTGCCGGAATTGTTGCGTCTGTCATTCCGCCGGGCCTTGGTGCGTTTCAGCAGCTCTGCCGGGTTGGAGAAATATTGCTCAAGCTTGGTACGCATGGCGGCATCATTCCCCACAGATTCCAGCAGAACATCCCGTGCCGCCAGGATATCTGCCTCTGTCTTTGCCTGATTAATCATTAACTGCCCCTTGAGCTGCAGCATCATCGGGCGGTTTTCCGGGAATGCTTCTGCCAATGCTTTTTCAAGGTAGGTGCTCAACTGCTCTTCGCTGTCGATTTCAGCGAGTCCGCGGAGGAAGTTCTCTTTCTGCTCCCGCGCTTGGGCCAATTTGTTCAACCCCACAGTATCCTGCGGATCCAGTGCTTTGATTTCTTTGAGCAGCGGGGTTGCGGCACCCACCAAATCCTCCGGCAGTGATTTGTACACCTCTGCCAGTACCTGTGCTTTTTGCACCCCGGAGAGTTTTTGTGCTTCTTCCAGTTTGCGGACATTGTTCAGACCTTCGTTCAGAATGGCCTCTACTGCGGCAGGGTCAACAATACCGCCCACAAAACCGCCGGCAACCGTTCCCTGCGCATCTGTCACCATGATGGTGGGGAATCCCTCTACCGCGTATTGTTGGCAGAGCTCTTCATTACGCCGGCGAAGCTCTTTGTCAAAATTAGGATTATTGGGTACGTCTATCTCCACGGGGATAAACTTGTCTTTCACATAAGCCGCAAAGCGGGGCTTATCGAACACTTCCCGGCGGATGCGGATACACCAACCGCACCAGTCAGACCCGGTGAAATCCAACAATAGTGCCTTATTTTCCGCTGCCGCTTTTGACTTGGCAGCCTCCAAATCGGTCATCCAATCCACAGCAGCCATTGCCGGTGACACAATGGCCGCCAGCACAAGTCCGTATATGAGTTTTTTGAGCATACCGTCAGTATATACTGACGGCGGTGTGGCTTGCAAGCGAAAAGTGCGCATTGCAATCTATCAATCAGTCATTCAGGCGCGGGATAGCTGCCAGCAGACGGCGTGTGTAGTCCGCCTGTGGGCGGTGGAACACATCATCTGCAGAGCCTTGTTCCACCAGGCAGCCGCGTTGCATCACCGCTATCCTGTCTGCCAGATAGTGTACCACAGACAAATCGTGGGAGATGAAAATCATGGTCAGTCCCATATCCCGAGTCAGCTCCGTGAGCAGGTTCAGAATCTGGCTTTGGATGGAGACGTCCAGCGCGGAGACCGGTTCATCTGCCAGCAGCAGGGCCGGGCGCGGCGCAATAGCACGGGCAATGGCGATACGCTGCCTCTGACCGCCGGAAAACTCATGCGGGTACTTGTACATGTGCTCTGGGCTGAGGCCTACACGCTCCATCAGCTCTGCTACTGCTTGCTCATGCATGTTGCGCGGCAATTTTTCCCGGCGCGTAAGGGCTTCCTGCAAGGTGGAAAAGATGCTGAATCTCGGATTGAGGCTGGCATAGGGATCCTGAAACACCATTTGAAAATCCAGACGGCGTTTCCTTACCTCTCGGGGAGGAAGAGCGGTCAGATTTTCTCCCCGGAGCAGAATTTTTCCGGCAGTTACCGGCTGCAGTTGCATAATGGCGCGAGAAAGAGTAGACTTGCCGCAGCCTGACTCACCTACCAAGCCGAGAATCTGCCCCTTATCCACGGAAAGGCTCACGTTATCCACGGCACGCACCACCTCCCCGGTAGCACCCCAGGTGTTGCGCACCGGATAATGCACACTCACATGCTGCAGCTCCAGATATGCCATGGCTTCATACTACCAAAGCGTGAACTTTATGGCAAGTGTGTATCCTGTCTCTTTTCTTCCGGTGCTGTGTCGGCTTAACATTCGCTGCGGTGGCAGAGGCTCGCTGAGTGAAAATTTGGTCTGTTCTCTCAGCTCTCAATCTTACATTCTGCATTGTGAATTCTGGATTTTCTTCAATTTTTTTGGGGGTTTTGCTTGACGAGGTGGGGAAATGGTGTATAATGGTGCTCCGCAAAACTTAAAACGTCACCTTAAAATCTTATGTCCAGAATCTGCAATATCACGTTTGCCATGCCTCACAAAGGCCGCCGCATTCACCGTTCCGGTCTTGCCAAGAAGAAGGGCGGTATCGGTCGTCACGTCACGAAGGTGGTGAACCGTACAGTGTATCCGAACCTTCAGGAGAAGCGTATCTGGGTGCCCGAGCTCAATGGCGGCAAGGGTGGTTTCATTCGCATGAAGCTTTCCTGCAAGGCTCTCCGCACCATCTCCAAGAACGGTGCTTACAACACTCTGAAAAAGGCAGGTATCCTTTACTAAAAAATTCGGATTTTTTTTTGAACGTATCGGCGGCCACCTGAGTCTCCTGAATAAGGTAAGCGGGAAAAGCCGCCAACGTTCTGAAAACGAACGCGGATGCCCTGTGAGTCCGGTAGCTCACATTTTAGTTTCAAGCATTTCCATACAATGACACCTCAACAGACAAAAATCGCGCTTCGTATTAACGATGATAACCTCAACCACCACCTGTGGAACAACCGCGGCGTATGGTGGTGCCATGTGACGGTTCACAAACCGGATGCCACGGCTGAGCGCTTGCGCTTCTCTCTCAAGACGCGCAATATAGAGAAAGCCCGCCGTCTTCGTGACCGCATTTTTGAGGATATTCAACGCCATTTCGGCATTGCTGCCTGAAAGTGAGCGGTACGCAACCGCGTAGCTCTGATAAAGATTGTTTTTCATTGCAAAAGGGTCGGTGCAACAAAGCATCGGCTCTTTTGCGTTATCCGGAGCAGCCTTTACCCGCCCCGGTTTGGTATGATGCTGGCTGCTTAATCGATGCGCAGACGCGGGGTGGCGTTCTGCCGGCGGATGCGGTCATATTCCCGGCGTTTTTCCGCCTTGGCATCACGGGGTGCTCGCCACTTGTTACCTGGGGTATATTGCCAGCCGCTTTGTCCGGTGCGCGGGCGGCGGGTGTCATTTGGCTCCCAGTCGGCGGAGCCTTTGCGTGATTGGGGTGTTTCCGTATGGGGCTCAGCCTTGGGGTGGGAGATACCGCCACCCGGTGCGGAAATGCGTACGGCAACAGCGTGCTCCGCTGCGCAGCATATCAGGAGGCTGATAAGCAGCGTTTTCATGGTATCAAATGTACTTCCGCTCGCGGAAGAGGTGGGCACGCAAGGGGTCTGCCGCCACCATGTGAGAGTAGCCTATGGCCAGAGCATCTGCCGCATCCGGGGCAGGGGTTTCGCTGAGCTGCAGCAGGGCACGCATCATGAATGCCACCTGTGGTTTTCCTGCCGCTCCGCGTCCCACTGTGGCGAGCTTTACACAAGTCGGTGGGTATTCCATGATGGGTAAATCATGCAGGGCGGCCGCCAGCACGGTGGCACCGCGGGCGGAGCCCATGGAGATGGCTGTGCGGTGAGATTGGACGTAGATGATACCCTCTATGGCCAGTTCATCCGGCTGCCAATCGCGGATAAGTCCGCACACATGCTCGTGAATGCTGCGCAGGCAGGCACTCTGCGGCCATTTGGTCGGCAGGGAAAGCGTGCCGTAGGTGAGTACTCTCGGGCTGCGGAAATCCCCCTCCAGCACGGCGTATCCCGTGTTGCGGATAGCGGGGTCTATGCTGACAACGCGCATGGGGACAAGCTATCACCGGCGGCGGCGTTTGGGCGCAGCCGGGCGCGGTTTACGCAGTGGGCGTACCGGTGCGGTCTCCAGCAGAGCGGTGTAGGCATAGTCAAACCCCTCCAGCTTACGGCGTTCTATTTTTTGGTTGATGAAGCTTTCCACGCTCTTGGCAAAATCAACCTCATCTGCCGTCAGCAGGGTAAAGGCATCACCCGTGGCTTCTGCACGCCCGGTACGCCCGATGCGGTGTACGTAGTCCTCCGGGTTTTCCGGTACACGGTAGTTGATGACATGGGTCACGCCGTTGATGTCGATACCGCGGGCTGCCACGTCTGTGGCAACGAGGATGCGGAACTTGTCTTCCTTGAATCCTTTCAGTGCCGCCATGCGTTCTTTCTGGGGAATATCAGAGTGCATGCAGGTAACTTGTTTGTCCCAACCGGTGCGGGAAAGCATGTTTGAGACGGCATCTGCCTCTTTTCGGGTGCGGGTAAAAATCATCAGGTTGCGGAACTCGGTGGCTTTCACCAAAGCCAGCAGCAGTTCATCCCGCTGGTCCAGACCCACGGGGTAAAAAGCGTGGGAAATGGTGGCCGCTACCTCCCGGCGCGCAATGGCAATCTCCACCGGGTCAGTCAGACACCACTTGGCAAAACCCTGGAGAATCTGCGGCATGGTGGCAGAGAAAAACAGAGTTTGGCGTCCCTCCCACGGGCAGAGATTCACAATTTTGCGGACGATGGGCAGGAAGCCCATATCCGTCATACGGTCCACCTCATCCAGCACCAGAGTCTTTACCTCCTTGAACTTCATATTGCCGCGGTAGAAGTGGTCAATGAGCCGCCCGGGGGTGGCCACCACCACGTCTACCCCCTTCTTCAGTTCTTCTGTCTGCTTGCCGTAGCCCACGCCGCCATAGAGCAGGCCTACGGTGATTTCTGTGTGGGCTGCGTAGGCGCGGAAGGCATCTGCCAGCTGGTCAGCCAGCTCACGGGTAGGTTCCAGCACCAAAATCTGCGGGCGGCCGGTGTGCTCTATGCGGCTGAGCAGCGGCAGGGCAAAGGCGGCGGATTTACCGGTACCGGTCTGAGACGCACCAATGACGTCTTTTCCCTGCAGGATTTGCGGAATAGCCTGCTCCTGAATGGGAGTGGGGGATTCGTACCCGCAATCCTTCACAGCCGCCAGGATGGGTGCGGCCAGCCCCAGTTCTTCAAATGTCATATAGCTTCTTGTTTTCGTTGAAAAAATATCATATCAGGCGGTGTAGGGGTTGTTGAGCAACTCCTCACCAATGGTGGTGGTGGGTCCGTGCCCGCAGAATACCTCTGTGTGCGGGTCAAGAGTCAGCAGGTGCGTGCGGATACCGCGCACCAGCTGTGACATGCTGCCGCCGGGGAAATCTGTGCGCCCCACTGAGCCGGCAAACAGGATATCCCCCACAAACACGCGGTTTTCGTCTTGCAGCAGGTAGGCTACGCCATCTGCCGCGTGCCCCGGAATGTGAAATATTTTCCAGCTCAGCCCACCCCAGTCGGCACTGATTTTTGCGCTGCCGAAAGCATCATCCACCCGGAAGGATGATACCGGCGGCAATCCCCACCCGGCTCCCAATTCTTCAAGCGTGAGAGCGGGGCTATAGGAGCTGTGAGCATGCACGGTGCACCCGAAGCGTTCCTGCAGAGCCGCGGCTTCCTCTACATGGTCAAAATGCTGGTGGGTAATCAGCAGGTGATTCAGGGAGGCTCCGTGAGGCAACTGCTGAGCCACCCAGGAAGCGGCACCGTCCGGGGCATCCACCAGCACATAGCCCTCCGGGCCTTCAATCAGGTAAGCATTGCACCCCATGGAGCGCCCGGTATATGTCTGTATTCTGCTCACGCCCCACATTTTACACACTTTCGCCGCCCTTGGCGAGCCGAAAATAAGGCAGCAGGCTATATCTGCCCCCGGGCGGCCAGAAATCTGCGCACGGCACGGCGCACTGTTTGCTCTGCAGTGGGCATGCTATAGAGCTGCGGCAGGCGGGTAGAAATCATGGCTGTATGGCGTGGGCGTGGTTCACGGAAAAAGGACACGGCATCAAGCTGCTGCCGGGCAAGCTCAGGCAGCGCAGGCAGAGCGTGCAGGCTCACGGCCTCTTGCAGGGCAATTGCGGCACAGTCCCACCAGCTCATGGGTTCGCCGGTTGAGCAGACGTGGAAAATACCTCTGGATTTCGCTTCTGCCAGAGCCAATACAGCATGGGCAATATCCTCCGCATCAGTGGGCAATGAAGTTTTGTCCGCAATGGCGGCTAAGGCCTGTCCGGTCAGGGCTCTTGTCAGCATACTCTCAGGGAATCCCGGCTTGGCGGGGTTTCCGCAAATCCAGGATACACGGGCAATGATGCTTTCCTCCCACGCTTCCTGCACCTGTAATTCACCTTCGCGCTTGCTTTCACCATACACACACACCGGCCGGCATTTGGCGGTTTCATCTTTCAGTCCGCTGCGGCGGCCATCCAACACATAATCCGTGGAAAGATGCACGAAGCGAGCCCCGGTATGCCGACACGCCAGTGCCATGGCTGCCGGAGCCACTGCATTGATGAGGTGAGCACTCAGCGGGTCATCACCGCAGGCCTCTAAGCCGCTGATAGCTGCACAATTCACGACCAAATCCGCACCGCAGTTCAGCACTGTGTCTGAAACCGCCTCTGCATTCTCCAGCGGGCACACGTCATGCGGTGGAGCCAGCACATCTGCTTCCCGCTCTGCCGCCACCCGGCACATAACCTGTCCTGTCCTGCCTGAACCGCCGAATATCAGTATTCTCATGCCCCCTATTCTATACCCGGGTACCTGCATATTGCAACTGCAAGCCGCGGCTGTATACCAAAAAGTGATTCATATCACAGAATATGATATCTGCTCAGATGCCGGGGTGGGGGAGTTCCGGCGAGCTCTCCTGCTGAGTATTTCTGCAAATTGGTGTCTTATCCCAATTGTTTCAACGCGTTGTGATTATTTTATTTTCCCAGACAGAAAGTAGAGAATATGTGATTCAGAATATCTTCTGTATCAATGCGTCCTGTGATTTCTCCTGCTCTGTCCAGAGCTTCCCGTAAATCGACGGCTACGAATTCCGGTGAATCCCCCGCCAGAATTGCCGCGCGCGCGTTCATGGCAGCAGTCAGTGCTGCCTGCAGGGCATGGCGGTGGCGGAGATTGATGACCGCCATGGTATCTGTTTCAGGGTGTCGGTGCAGAAAAAGTGTTTCGATAGCCTTTTCCAACTGCTCTCTGCCTTGCCCGGTGCGGCAGGAAATCCGCAGTGCCTGACTGTCTGCCCAATCCGGGTGTTCTGTCAGATCACACTTGTTGAGGATATAGAGCCGCTGAGCTCCATTTGCCTCCAGCGGCAGTTCCGTGCGCGGTTCGGAGGCATCCGCAACCACCAGCAATAAATCGGCCTCAGCACCAGCCCGCAGGCTGCGTTCCATGCCGGCGCGCTCCAGGGCATCATCGCTGCTGTGCAGCCCGGCCGTATCAATCAAGCGCAGGCAGAGCCCGCCCACTGACACGCTTTCCTCAATCGTGTCGCGGGTAGTTCCGGCGGTATTGCTGACGATAGCGCGTTCATAGCCCAGCAGCATATTCAGCAGGCTGGATTTCCCCACATTCGGAGCACCGATGATGGCCGTGCGAATGCCTTCCCGCAAAATTCGCCCTTCATCTGCTGTTTCCAGCAGGCGTTGCAGCTGTCGGCTTACCTCGTCCAGTTCGCTGACCAGTTGTTGCATCGTATTCGGGCTGATGTCTTCCTCCGGAAAATCAATGTAAGCCTCCACATGTGCTGTTACAGCTATCAGCTGCCGGGCTATCTGCTCCACGCGCGTGCGAATCGCCCCCTGTAACTGATTCTGTGCCGCCCTCAGTGCCAAATCGCTCCCGGCAGAAATAATGTCCATGATGGCTTCTGCCTGCGTTAAATCCATGCGTCCGTTCTCGAATGCGCGGCGGGAAAATTCCCCGGGCTCAGCCGGGCGGGCACCACAGGCCAGCACCCGCTCCAGTACTCGCCGGCTTACCAGCATGCCCCCGTGGCAGCTCAGTTCCACCACATCCTCTCCTGTGAAACTGGCCGGTGCGGCAAAATAGGTGGCAACGGCTTCATCCAACACTTGCCCCGCCGCATCCCGCACCCGCACCAGCGTGGCACGGCGCGGCACCGGCACGCGGGGGTTTCCCGTGCAGCGCTGCAACACCCCCATTGCATCTGCTCCGCTGATTCGCAGTACTGCCAGTGCCCCTGTCCCGGGCGGTGTGGCCATGGCGGCTATCGTATCGGAATTCATGCCTGCATCCTCTCATACTTAATCCCCTTTTGCAACACTTTTTGTCCCGCACTGTACCAAATGCCCTTGCAGTTCGCTTTTCCCTGTGATAAAAAGGCTCTTGTCATGAAGCGTCTTTTCCTTTTTCTTGCTGCAGTCTGCTCTCTTCTGCCGGCTTCCTGCTGCTGCTCTCAATGTCTCGGTACCGGTGAAACCTCCAAAGGAGCCTGCCCCTACTGCGGTGGAAATGGCGGCTGGAATGTCTCTGCTACCCCCTTTTCTGACCAGGAATGGTAAAAATTATTCGTTTTTTCGATTTTCTTTAAATTTAAGCTTGCTTTATTATTTTAATGCGGATATATAGAATATCAGCTGAAAGACCTGCGCGCAGCTTATTTCAGCAGCATAACAACCAAGAAAGACAAGCACAATGAAATACATCACCATTCTCGCCCTTACCGCAGCTGCATTTGTTTCCTGCCAGCAGCAACAGCAGCAGACTCCTGCCGCTGTGGATACTCCCGTGGAGCCCATCGTGGTCACTCCCGTGAAGAAGTAACATTACTACTAACCTTTCATTCACGCGCCCGTCGGAAGCCGGGTGCGTTTTTTTTTGATGGAGAGTAAAACAGAAAAAATAAAAAAAGTCTTGACAAGTGATTGTGAGCGTGATATATTGCCCCGGCTGACACACAGCGAGCATCTGAATGTCCCCATCGTCTAGGGGTTAGGACATATGATTCTCAGTCATAGAACCGCGGTTCGAATCCGCGTGGGGATGCTTCACTAAAACCCGCAGTTAATAGCTGCGGGTTTTATGTTATCCGGGCAGCGTGGTGGGCTCGTCTCGTTTGCTTTTACTTGACTTTTGCTGACAGGTAAGCTAGAGTATACTCCATGCAAGATCTCATACTTCCGCACTGCATCACGAGTTATGAATGCGGTGCCGATAAACTGATGAAACCGGAGTGTTTTCAGCACTTTTGTCAGGAAATGGCAGAGGAACATGCAGACAGCTACGGGTTCGGTTATGATTGGGTGATGTCTAACCGAACTGCCTGGGTTCAGGTGCAGGGGGATTTTGAGCTTCTTCGCCGCCCGGAGTGGAAAGAAAAAATCTATCTGCGCACCAACACAGGCAAGGCCGGAGCTTTGCTGGCAGGCCGTTTTGTGGAGATGACAGACGAGGCGGGAAACGTGTTGGCGCGGGCAGATTTGCAGTGGGTTATCATTCATTTTGACACTCGGCGGCCCATACCATTGAAGCGTACGGAGTTGCCGTTGGATAAGCCCGCCGTCACCATCTGCAGCCCGGCAAATTACCCGGAGTGGGAAGCAGAGGCTGCTCCCGCTGCAGAGGCAGAGCAGACAGCCTCCCGGCGTGATGTGGATTTTAACGGTCATATCAACAATAGTGCCTACCTTATCTGGGTGCTTGACACGTTGCCCGAGAAGCTGAAACCGGGAGAGGAAATACAACGCTACCGAATCAATTTCCGCCGTGAAAGCCACACCGGGGATACCATGCATATAACACATTTCGCGCAGGGGAGTTTCACCCGCCACCTCATCACCTGCGACGGAGAAATACGCGCTGAAATTGTCATTGAGTGGAGATAAACCCGCTCTGCTGACAAGCCATACGACCCGTAGCCGGCGCAGAACACAGAGCTGCGCCGGTTCGGTTACGCTAAATAAACGCCATAAACTTTTAATCCCTGTGGGAAATGCCACACTGCAAGCTTGACCTGAGCGTAAAACGTGGCAAACTGTTGCGGTTCACCTGTACAATTTCGCAACATGTTCGAATTCATCCAAACTCTCATCAATTCGCCGGCTTTCTACTTCTGCACGGGAATATTGCTGCTGGTTCTCTTCTTCTGGTATCTTGCCACGGAAAATGAGAAGGCCAAGCGCGTGGCCGGTTTGTTTTTCATACTGGGGCTTTCCTCATTCTCCCTGCTCTCCCTGCTGGTCAATGGCATGCACTACGGCATTGACATACGCGGCGGTGTGGAGCTTACGCTGGAGGTGCAGCCGAAAATGGGCGATGACGGCACGCTGACTCCGCCCACGGAGCAGGATATGCAGCAGGCATGTGATATTCTGGAGCAGCGCCTCAACTCTACCGGCACGAGCGAAGTGCAGATTCTGCACTCCAACAATAAGATTCTTATCCAGATTCCCCAGCAGGATTCCGACCCGGAGCGCAACCGGGAAAAGCTGGATGCCATGGTGAAGATGCTCACCAAGATGGCCAAGCTGGAGCTGTTGGCAGTCTACCGCAACAGTGATGACGTGATTGCCGACCCGGAAACGCAGGAAGGAATTGCCGCCTATGAGGTGAAGATGAAAGCCTACCGAGAGGCTCTTGCCCGCGAGGAACGCGGTGTGCGCAAGCCTGCGCTGCCCCGCATCCCCTCCAAATTCGGGCTGAATGACTACATGATTCTGCCCAGCCCGCAGACTAACGAAGAAACGGGCGAGCCCCTGCTGGATAAAAAGACAGGTGAACAGATTGTCTACTACATGGTGCTGCAGAAGCCCCATGTTGCCCACCAGAAGGGGATCTATATCACCGGTAAGGAGGTTGCCAATGCAGCACCGAACTACGTGCGCAAGGGCTATGTGGATGTGGTGCTCAACCGCGCCGGTGCCGCCAGCATGGGCAAACTCACCGGTGCCATGCAGATTGGTGCCGACCGTCTGGCCGTGGTGCTCAACAGTGAAATTAAGTGCGCTCCTGTGGTGCAGGCTGTGCTGCACAAGGAATTCAATATCTCCGGTCTCAACGGTAAGGGTGAGCCTGAGGATATATCCAAGGCACTTGCCAACCCCCTCTCCAGTGATTTGAAAGTGGAGGGTCGCAAGGACGTTTCCGCCCAGCTGGGCAAGAGCGCATTGGAGCAGAGTGCCATTGCCGGTCTGCTCGGCATGCTCGGCGTGTTCCTGTTCTGCTATTGGTACTACCGCAGCGCAGGTGTGGTGGCCATGGTGGGGCTGGCCTTCAACGCTCTGGCACTTCTGGGGCTCATGAGTTTGTTCGGCTTTGTGCTGACGCTTCCGGGTATTGCCGGTATTCTGCTGACCATGGGCGTGGCGGTGGATGCCAACGTGCTTATCTACGAGCGCATGCGCGAGGAGCAACAGCTGGGGCGTCCCTTCATCATCTGCCTGCGCAATGCATACGAAAAAGCTTTCTCCGCCATTTGGGACTCCAACATCACCTCACTGATTACCGCCGTCATTCTGTTCTGGATTGCCAGCGGCTCCATCAAAGGCTTTGCTGTCACCACCACCGTGGGTATCATCACCTCGCTCATCGGTGCCGTGGTTGTCACCCGCGTACTCTTCTTCTGGACAGAGCACTTCAAGCTTTTTGAGAACCTGAAGTTCGGTAAAGCCCCCTTCCAGGGTAAGCAGTTCGACTTCATGAAACACCGCAAGACCGCCGGGCTCATCTCTGCCGGTTGCATTATCCTCTTTGCTCTTTACAGCTTCTTTGTGCGCGGGGAGGATGCCCTGGGTATCGACTTTACCGGCGGTGCCACCGCCACCTACGTCATTCCGGGGGATTCCAAGCTGGACTACAAGGCCGTGGAAGATTATGTGAGCAGCATGAAGCTCTCCAAGGAGCCGACCGTGCAGGAGTTCTCCAACGCCACCGACCACAACATCAAGATTCGCTGTGCCTCCAAGGAGGAAGCTCAGCTGATTGATGCCGAGCTGCGCGCCAAGTTCCCGGATATGAAGAGCATTCAGGCTCCGTCTGTGGAGGAAGTGAGTGCCGCGCTGGGTTCCAGCTTCTTCAAGACTGCGTGCCTTGCCCTGTTGGCGGGTCTGGCAGGTATCACCATCTACCTGGCTATCCGCTTCGAATGGAGCTTTGCCATGGGGGCCATGATATCCACGGCACACGACGTGGCGGCCATCATCTTCCTGGTGATAGTCTGCGGTACAGAGCTGAGCATCATCCACATCGGTGCTTTCCTGACCGTGGCCGGTTACTCCATCAACGACACCATTGTGATTTATGACCGCATCCGCGAGCAGCTCCGCCTGGCAGACCCGAAGGAGAAGTTGGAAAACATCATGAACGAGGCCATCAACTCCACTATGTCACGTACCCTGCTCACCTCCGGTTCCACGATTGCGGTGCTGATAGCACTCATCGCGCTGGGCGGTCCGGCCATGTTCGACTTCTCTGTCACCATGCTGCTGGGTATCATCGTGGGTACGTACTCCTCCATCTACATCGCCTCGCCCGTGGTGCTGTGGTTTGACCGCCGCAATGACCTGCGCGCCGAGCTGCAGCAGGCAGATGAAGCTGCCGGCACAGAAGCCTGATTCACGCTGCTGCCGCATTGCCTATGACGCGTCGCCGATTTTTTCTGCTGTTCACAGTATGCGCCGTTGCGTTTGCGGCAGCACTCTGGGGCTCACTGAGCTGCGGAGCACGGCTTGAGGAAGCCAATCTTACCCCCGCGCAGGAGCAACACCTGCGCGGGCTCATTTATTTTCACTTTGCCGTTTCGCAGCTGGCAATTCTGGGAGTAGTGGTGCTGGTGTGGTTGCGGCATTACCGCTGGAAACGCTATTACCTGCTGGTGAGTTACAATGAGAAAGGACTCACGCTTGACCCGCCGGGTATCCGCATGCCGCGCGCCCGCGTGTACCGCTGCCACCTGGGCAACCTGAGCACAGCTGAGCTGCCGCCGGCGGATGCCCCCGTGCTGGTGTACCCCATGTTCATGCAGAGCGGCAGCAGCAGCGGCACCAGGCTCACCACCGGCATTCAAGCAGCCTACGCCACCCGCACAGAGCAACCGCAGCTGTACTACCAACCCGTGTTGGGAGCCTCTCCCTGGCTGGCTGAAGCCGCCGCCGCAGTTATCCGCCCCCTGTTGCAGGAGGAGACCGGTGTGCTTGTGGTAGCGCACGGATCCAACCTGCCGGACCCCCCGCCGGAGCCGCGGCTCTTCTGCCGCCGCCTGCGTGAACTACTGCCCGGTACAGAGGTTTCCTGCAGCTATTTTCACCAGGAGCCGGAGGCGGCAGACGTGCTGCGTTGCATGAGTTCCCGCCACATCCTGCTGCTGCCTTTTCTGCTGACGGAGGGGCTCCACACCTCCCGTGACCTCCCCACGGAGCGGCAGGCTGCCGACTCCGGCAAAACGCTCCAGCGGCTTCCTGTGGTTGCCGCGCTTCTCACCTCTTATTCCCAAACCCCTCAGCCGTGAAAATTGCCCTTAAAGTAACCCCCGGTGCCCGCAAAAATGAAATACTGGGTTGGGAGGAAGATTACCCGCAAATCGGGCGTGTGCTGCGGGTCAAGATTGCAGCTCCGCCGGTAGAGGGTAAAGCCAACAAAGAAATTGTCTCTTTCATGGCAAAGACTCTCGGCATCTCCAAATCAGCAGTTGAGCTGCTGCACGGGTCCGCCGGTCGCATCAAACTCATCCAAGTACCGGATGATGCTGATATCTCCGCACTGTCATAGGTGTGTACCGTAAACCAAGGCAGTGCAGGGCTTACACTGCGGCTTGCCGGGCGGAATCTTGCAGCACCCTGCTTCCCTGTGCGGGCGGTTAATTATTCGCGTGGGTGAACAGTCTCCTTGATACGTTCAATCTGCTTGCGCATGGTTTCGAGCACCGGGTGGGCAAGAAGCCGACCAAAGTGCGTTACCGGCTCCGGAAGAGTTGGCACACAGATTTGCAGGGGATGCGGAAGTCGCTCAATAATGGCACTATCTCCGGCTTGGAGTGTGCCGGCATAATCGCCGTCAAGCTGGTAGTCTATGGTGTCCTCAGCCGTGATGGTGCAGGAGGAAAATTGCCGCAGCTGGGTAAAATCTGTTGTGTTGCGGTCCGTGGCACCCCGCATCAGCATGTAGGAAATAACCTCAAAGAGAATACCCGTGCTTTCCAGCTGGATAATGGCAGCATCCAACAACCCGTCATTGTAACGAGCGTTGGCAAAGAGGTGGCCTTCCCCTCCGTAGCGTTTACCGTTTCCCAGAATTACCTGTGTGCCGCAGACTTCCTCTCCGTCCGGCAGGGTAACGGTGATGATGGGGTGGTGCTCTACCGCAACCTGCATTCCTGTGATGATGTGGGAGGCTGCACCCAAATGCTTTTTCATGCGTGGGGTGATGCGGCGGATAATGCCGGCATCCGGGCCGAAGCCTGCCAATTGCAGAAATGGTCTACCGTTGACGGTGAAGATGTCTACCTCCTGCCGAACCGCTCCGTGCATGGCTTCCAGAGCTGTGTCAAAACGGCGGGAGCCGATGCCGAGTTCGCGGGAGAAAACATTCATCGTACCACAGGGCAGTATTCCCAGAGCCGCACCTGTGCCGATGATACCTTGCGCGGCACACATCAGCGTGCCGTCTCCCCCGGCTGCTGCCACTACGGGTTCCCCACTCTCAGCCAGTTCCCGAGCCTTGGCTGTTAAATCCTCTGCACTGTTTGTAGGGATGATACGAAACTCTGCGCGGTGGGAATCCAACCACGCCTTGAGCCCGGAGCGAAAAAGGCTACCGGCTTTCGGGTTTATCAGTAATGGTATGGGGGTAGTCATAAAGAAACACACGCAACTCTCACCACAGGAGAAGCCCCAACATGGTAACAATTGAAACGGTGAATGCCGGGGAGTCTATCAGGTCAAAAATACCACCGATTCCCGGCAGTATAGAGCCACTGTCCTTTACAGCAAGACCACGTTTGATGAGGGAGCCCGCCAAATCCCCGGCCACTGCCAGAAAGAACAGAGGGAGAGCCAGAGCCATGTAGACAAGCTGTATATCCGAGAGGCTTTTAAGAGTTTCTCCAACTATCACCTGCAGAAGAAATGCACCGCAGGTAAGGGTAATGATGGCGGAGCCGATGATGCCCTCCCACGTTTTTTTGGGGGAAACCACCGGGCTGAAGCGGCGTTTGATGCATTTGCCCCCCAGTAGAACACCGCTGACATACGCCCAGATATCACTCATCTTGGTGAAAAGAATCAGCCACAGTAAGATGCCGACACCTTCCGGGGTTGAGATGTAGCACAGCGCAAAAGAAAACAACCAGACCGGGTAGATAAACGCCAGAATCGTGCGACTCACGGAGGCCAGGGCAAGTGCTGCATCCTTGTTGCGGTAATCCATGCTGAACAATTCACAGATAAAAGCCACGATGGCGAACAACACCAACCCGACAAGTGGTATAATGACTTCCATGGAGCAAGAAATCTTCCCCGCTGCGGCTGCCATTGTTACCAATAATTGAACCCAGGGGTACACCAGGCCTCCGGCGAGCACCAGCCCGCGGTTTGTGCCGCTGCCTTTGAGCATATTGAACCACTCCCATGTTGTCAGGTTACACAGCAGACAAATCAGAACACCGTAGGCGATAGGTTGATTTACATAGAGAACACCGCCGAGTATGGCGAGCAGGATAACGGTGCTGAGTCCTCGTTCCAGAAAGGTTTTAAGTTTGGGGGACATGGTGACGGTGCAGGTATATATGTGTAAGTTGCTTTGCGCAAATCAAGTTTAGTGGCTTAACTTGTTTTTGTCAATGTTTTAATGCATGCCGCCCGTTTTATTGCCCGTGTACCTGTGCCGAATAGCTCAGGCTTTCTTCCTCAAGTCTCCCATGGGAGGGATGGCACACCCTGGCTGCCGCGGCAAAACAAACCCTCCCCACCGACTGAGGTGGGATTATGTAGTCTTATTATAAGTGCTTTTGTTTCACAGTGTACATCATAGGTGTACATCATGTGGTTATCAGCTCCGGGATGCGTTCCGGGGAAAATTCTGTGTCTTTCATGATGAGGGGAAAAGAAAAAGCCCCAGGCTGCAACCCCGGGGCTTTAAAAGAGGTGTGAAATGAATTTCTTACACCAACGGATGGCTCTATTTAACCAGATAAGAGCCGTTTGTCAACTCTTTTTTTTCGCCCCGGTTCCCGTTGCAGAGGAACCGGGGCTTTTTGTTAGCGGCTCAGCAGGAGAATCAGCTCCATGAGCATTTCCAGCATAACCGCTTCCGTTGGTGTTATAGGTCTCATTTCATCCACCTCCTTTCCGGGTTGTTTCCTTTTCGACCTAGCCGCACCCTGCGGCGGGTGGATTATGCTACGTTATATATTGATAGTCAAGCAAATAACGCAAAAAAACAATAAAAAATGACAATAAAAAAATCAGCCCCCGGTAAATGCGGCGAACACCCGGGAGCTGATCCTTATTATGATTAAAATAAAACCACGCTTGCGGGCTTCCCCGCTTGCGTGACCTCATCATCCCACACCGCTGCCCAAAGTCAAGCCCATTTTTCAACAAATCACCCGCACCCCTTATGTGTTATTATGCCTGTAAAAGTAACAAAAAAAGCAAAAGGCATTAAAAGTAAACCCTCCCCACCGGTTAAGGTGGGGAGGGTTCCAGCGGGATGGGGTGGGATTATTTAGCTTTATTATAAGTGCTTTTGTTCCGTAGTGTACATCATGGGTGTACATCATGTGGTTATCAACTCCGGGTGTTGTTCGAGGATGCGGAGTAGCTTAGAGGTCGCGCCGTCAGGGGTGCGTATGCCTTGCTCCCAATGGCACACGGTAGAGAGGGCCAGACCCAGAGCGCGGGCAAATTTGGCCTGGCTGAGCCCTAGCTGTGCCCGCAGGGCTTTGACTCGTTCCGGTGTGAATTCGGGGTCGTTCATGTCGGTGAAGAATAATAAAGGCCGCCGGTTAATTTAGCAGTACCGGCGGCCTTGTTTAGAAAGAAGGCTTGAAGCCTCTCCTAGAAAGCTGAACGCATTGTAGATTCTGCCTGCTTTTTTGTCAAGAAAAATCTTTGCGTTTTCGCCATTGCCGCCCGCCTAAGCCCGCCCCCGCTGCTAATCGGGGACGGGCCGCATTGCCTCAAAAATCCAGTCACCGAACTGACACTTTTCACGAGTTAGGCTGACACGTGAAAAGCTGGATGCCTCATAAATCAGGCACTAACATATACACATGTCACTCAAAATGAGTAAACAAGCAATAATAGAGT